>CANJQU010000125.1 GCA_947476485.1 Chitinophagaceae bacterium | reverse complement strand
CACTTTCATTCCTTCGGTATATAGGTTTGCCCCAAACCCACGGCTTCCGTGGTGGGTCACCATCATGGTTTCCCCTGTCTGCTGTGATATGCCGACGAACAGGAAGTGATTCCCATCTCCCTGGGTTGCCAGGTGGCTCCTGGCCATCAGGATGCTTTTCTCGGACGCGAGATAGCGGTTGCCCTTCAGTTGCTCCTCGAAGCCAGCCGGCAGGGTTGAGAATTCAGATCTTCCTCCACCGCCAAAGTGAGTAATGGAATGGGCGGCGTCCAAGACAGATCTGGGAGATACGTGCCCGAAATTAGTCATCATCACAGAGCAACAAATGTCTGCACTGTGCATAGCAGGGTGGATCGCATTTTTCGCGATCGCTATGCCACCCACAGGGATCTGGCCATCACCTGTAGGGCAGGCATCGGGCATTACAGCGCCACCAATCAACGTGGGCGTTCTCATCAGTTCGTTCATACATGAAAGCACACTTTCCATATTGGAAATCTCTTCTGCTGTTTCTGCTTCGATGTTCCGGAAAAAACTAACAGGGCTTGTATGCGGGTCGATGATCTTCGGGCATATGCCAGCCAGATAGCTGCTGAGCATCTCGCCCTCCAATCCGTTGATATTGGCATATTCAATTGCCTCCCTGAACCATTTCCCGGGCTTGTACCCGAGCGCTACTAATGTATCTCCTGTGATCATAAAATTTCAATTTAAATTATTGCCGGCGTTTACCAGGTCGCCATCCTGCGGGGCATCCAATTTTTCAGTGTAACAAAAAACGAAAAACCCTGCCGATGTTACCGGCAGGGTCGTATATGTATTTTGAATAGTCACTTTAACACATACTCCTGCCTGCCGGATCTATCCGGTGGTTTTTACTAAATGGTGTATGTAACAATATTGTCATGGCGCAAATGTATGTAGAAAAATTTGTTCAACGATTTTCTTTTTTAACCGTTGTTAAACCCGGCAATTCAGAAACCGTTAAGTTAAATGTTGGTCGCATTCAGTCCATTGGCATGAAAATGACACTGTTATTATCGTATAAAAACGAGGTTATGGTACGTGCGGTAGATACATTCACGCGACGGTTTTCAATAAAGGGAATGAGCGAAACAACGCGCTTTACATTCCACCTGCTTCGCGGGCAGAACGGTATCCGCTACAAGGTGAGAACCGACAATCCCGAATCTGATTTTGATCTGCATAGTATGGGTGGCTCCCATGGATTGCACTTTGTGTACAGCCATCCGGCGACACTGCCGGAATGGCTTAGGCATGATAAAGAGCTGCAGACAAAAATGAGCAATGCGATCAAATTTGAGATGAATAAATAAGCCTCCCCCGGAAAAAAAATTGGTCAGGTATACACCAAATGTCTTCGCTGGCACGATAATAACACATGGATTATCAAATTAGTGATCATGGCACGTGCAAAAGAAACATTTACCGAAAGATTTTCCATAAAAGGGCTTGGCGAAACTATACTATTTACTTTTCGTGTACTTCGGGAGCAGAGTGGTACCCAGTATAAGATAAGAACCGATAATCCCGAATCTGACTTTAATATGCAAAGCAGTGGAGGTACGCTCGGATTGCACTTTGTTTATAGCCATCCTGCTATTCTGCCTGAATGGCTTAAGCTGGATAAAGAGCTGCAGGCAAAAATGAGCAATGCAATTAAAACTGAGCTGAATAAATGAGTCATCTGAGGAACGAAATTTGTTAAATCAGATGTAGATTCTTTTGCTGGCATGATAATAACGCATTGATTATCAAATTAACGATCATGGCACGCGCGATAGAAACATTTACTCAGAGATTTTCGATAAAAGGACTCAGTGAAGCAATCCGTTTTACTTTTCGTATACTTCGCGAACAAAGCGGTACACAGTATAAAGTAAGAACTGAGAATCCTGAATCTGACTTCAACATGCAAAGCAGCCTTGGCCTGCTGGCTATGAAATTTGTATACAGCGATCCGGCAAGTATGCCTGCATGCCTTACAGGGGATAAAGACCTCCAGGCCAAAATAAGCAGCGCGATCAATTTTGAGGAGGGTAAATAAAACCGCAGCACGAGCGCAAACACATTAAAATTCCCAAACCCTAAGGGTTGAGCTTATTATAGAAATCAGGTTCAAAAACGTATTAAAACCCCGATTGGGTGGTATTATCCCGGGATGCACGAGTATTTTATATCACCCCTTCGGGGTTTTCTCCTACAGGCATTGTCTTCTATAATAATGCCAGTCCTTCGGACTTGCACACTCTTTAACATAGCCAGGCAAATTCATTTTGGTTTGTTCGGCTTGTGCAAGAAACGTTTCCACAAACATTTTTTGACTTTGGCCTACCTTTGATGTTCATATGCTGAAGACAGATTTTCTTATTATCGGATCAGGTATAGCAGGGCTGACGTTTGCGGTGAAAACGGCACGGCGGTTTCCTGAAAAGACAATCACGATACTTACCAAGGCCAATGCCGACGAGACCAACACCAAGTATGCCCAGGGCGGTATAGCGGTGGTGAATGACCTGGAGCGCGACAGTTTTCAGAAGCATATAGATGATACATTGATCGCGGGCGACGGGCTGTGTAATGAGCATATTGTAGATATAGTAGTGACAGAGGGGCCGGAGCGTGTGAATGAGATAATAGAGTGGGGCGCAAAATTTGACAAGGACACAGAAGGCGACTACATGCGCGGCAAGGAAGGCGGCCACTCAGAGCACCGCATACTGCACTACAAAGACATAACAGGATTTGAGATAGAGCGTGCATTGCTTGAAGAAGTGAAGCGCCACCCGAACATAGAGATATATAATCACTGGTTTGTGGTGGACATTATCACGCAGCACCACCTGGGATACCTGGTCACGAAGGCTACACCTGATATCACCTGCTATGGCGTATATGCGCTGAACTTAGAGAATAACAACATTGAAAAGATACTGGCGCGCTGTACCCTGATGGCATCGGGCGGGGTGGGGCAGGTGTATCGCACTACCACTAATCCGCGAATAGCCACAGGAGACGGGATAGCGATGGCTTACCGTGCGAAGGGACGCATAGAGAATATGGAATTCATACAGTTTCATCCTACAGCGCTGTATGAAGCGGGCATCAGCCCGTCGTTCCTGATAACGGAGGCTGTGCGTGGCGATGGCGGCATACTGCGCAATAAGGATGGGGTTGCTTTTATGCCGGATTACGATTCGCGTGCTGATCTTGCCCCGCGTGATGTGGTGGCCCGGGCTATTGACAGCGAGATGAAGCGTACGGGTACAGAGCATGTGTACCTGGATTGCCGGGCCATGGACAAAGAAAAATTCCTTGCTCACTTCCCGAACATCTATGCGAAGTGCCAGAGTATAGGCATTGATGTAATGGACCAGATGATACCTGTGGCGCCGGCAGCGCACTACTGCTGCGGCGGCATTAAGACAGATGAGCGCGGGAGGTCATCGATCCTAAATCTGTATGCGTGCGGCGAATGCTCCAGCACCGGCCTGCATGGCGCAAACCGGCTGGCATCCAACTCGCTGCTGGAGGCGCTGGTGTTTGCACACAGATGTGCAGCGGATATGGCGCTGCGCATCAATGATATTCAATTTAGGGACGAGGTGCCGGACTGGAATGCATCGGGCACCAACGATCCCAAGGAGATGATCCTCATCACGCAGAGCCTGAAGGAGCTGCAGCAGATAATGAGTGACTACGTAGGTATAGTGCGCAACGATGTGCGCCTGCAGCGCGCCATGAACCGCATAGACCTGATACATAATGAGACCGAGGAACTATATAAAACAACAACTTTATCGCCCCAGCTTTGCGAACTGCGCAACATTGTGACCATCGGTTACCTAGTGGTAAAGTCGGCCCAGTTCCGCAAGGAGAGCAGAGGGCTGCATTTCAGTACTGATTACCCGGATAAGAGCGAGTTGTTGCAGCAAGTAGTCCTTTAGGCTGCATTGAAAAGTGGATGTAGTCAGGAATGGTGGGTTTTAATATAGCATTAGCATCAATTTGCTTATTTTTGCAGCCGGTAAATGTTTAGAATGATGTGATCCCAATATTGTTGTAAAACTAAAGTATATGCTAACAATACACCCGCAATATATTACAGATACTTCCGGCAAGAAAATGGTCATGCTTCCAGAAAATGAATTCAGTTCGATCATGGAAGAGCTCGAATCCCTTGAGGATATTCGTTTGTTTGATGAGGCGAAAAAAGAAGATGACGGTGAAAGGGTTCTTTTTTCGGACTATTTAAAGGAGCGCAAGGCAAAGAATGGCTAAGTATACGGTGTCGTTAACTAAGCGAGCAAAAAAGCAATTGGATAATATTGCTGATAACGTAGCCGAGCCAATCTTCAGAGCAATTAATAAACTTGAGGACAACCCACGACCATTTGGGTATCTAAAACTAAAAGGCAGAAGTGGCTATCGGATAAAGGTCGGCGATTATCGCATTCTTTATGAAATATTTGATGCTAAACTAGTGGTTGAAGTTGTGGAGCTTGGGAACAGAAAAGATATATACAGGTAAGGGCTATTCAACATCATTGCTGCTATTTCTTTAGCTCTACGGTTTCATCAGCAACCTTTATCACTTCTTTGATAGCATTGTCAAGGTCGTTAGCTGCCCGGGTCATTTGGGGTATGATGTCATTTACAAACTCATCATGGTCAACAAATTCGGCGATGCTGATAGCACCCATTACCCGGGCAAGGGGCTCGCGCATGTAGTGGGCGTTGTACTGTATCAGCTCCACAAGCTTCTTGTTGGCATTAGCTAATTCATCGGTACGCTCGGCAATCGTTTGTTCCTGCTCTTCCACAAGTTTGACCACCTTGGCTTTTTCTTCCACCAGTTGTGCTGTCCGCTCGATCACAGTGTCTTCCAGTCGTTCTTTTTCCTTTCTCAGGGAGGCTGTGCGCCAGCGAAACAAGGCTATGGCTGCATAGATGGCCGCGATGATATAAATGCAATATGCCCACCATGTCCTGTACAGAGGTGGCGATACAGTAAACGTGTAGGCGATCGGTTCACTCCATACGCCGTCCGGGCTCTGGGCTTTCAATTTAAACGTGTAGGTGCCCTCGTGTATGTTGCCAAATGTGGCAGTTGTTTTGTCGGTTACTGTTTCCCAGTCATTATCGTAGCCTTCAAGGATATATTGATACCTGACCATGAAGGGTCTTGCGAGCTCATTGGCCCCAAATTCAAACGTGACTTTGTTGTGGCTATAAGGCAAAACCAGGCCGACCGGAATGGAGTAGAACCGCGTAATACTATCAAACCCAACATGAGAAAATTTATGCACCATTGAATCGCGCCTTTCGGGACTAAGGATGTTGCCAAAGGTTCTGACTTCTTCGTTGACTGATGCCATAGAATCTTCAAGAACAGATTTGTCTTCCAGGTCGCTCCAGCATATGGGTTCTCCGTCTATTTTTACTGCATCCAGGAATACGTGCGGCGGTTCGGTATTCCTGTGAATGCCATTGTAGTCAAAGCGCACTACTTTATCGCCGCTGCCTGCCCATACAATACCTTTACTGTCAATGCACATTGCGTTTGAGTTAACATCCTTTACCGGATAACCGTTCCGGAAGTGATATTTTTCAAACACAGGTTCGTAGTTTTTAGCGAGATCTTTGTTGCGATAAATGTTGTCTGGCGACACCAGTTTCGAATCAATGTTTTTGGAACTTTCGGTAATCTTCCTGTTCCCTGTTAATACCATGAAGCCATCATTTGTGCCAAACCAGATGTTTTTGCTCTTATCTTCTTTAATGTTGTAAACGCCGTTGCTGCCGAGCCCGTTAGCGGCATTGAAGGTGGCAAATGTTTTTCCATCGAAGCGGCTTGCCCCACCACCATCTGTGCCGAACCAAAGGTTGCCGCTTTTATCCTGCCAAATGCTCCAGACGAAGTTGCTGCCGAGCCCGTCAGCAGTTGAATAAGATATGAATACAGCCCTTCCTTTTGCCTTTGACGCTCCGGCATCGTAACAGGAGACTCCACTGCCATTTGTGCCGAACCACACATTGCCGGCATTGTCTGCCAATATGGTGTTCACACGATTATTGGCGAGCCCCTGCCCGGTGGTATAGTTAGTAAAAGATCTGCCATCATATCGACTGACGCCTCTGCGATAGGTGCCGAACCAGAGATTACCTTCATTGTCTTCTGCAATGCTGGACAGAGAATTTGCGGCAATACCCTGATCTGTGGTGTAGGTAGTAAAGCCGGGCGTGCCATTTTTTAAACGGGCGGAATAGCGGCTGATTCCACCGCCGCCGGTTGCAAACCAAATGTCACCGCTTTTGTCTACAAGCATTCCGTTTACTACGTTGTCCCCAAGCCCTTGTTCGGTTGTATATGTCGTAAAGCGTCCACCGCCACCGCTGGACGGAAAGGCTTCATAGCGGCTGACCCCGCTACCATCTGTGCTGAACCATAAATCTCCGTTCCTGTCCTCCACTATACCGATCACTGCATTAGGAGCCAGCCCCTGATCGCTGGAGTAAGTAGTGAACGCCATGCCGTCATAGCGGCATGCACCACTGCCGGATGTGCCAAACCAAATGCTACCACTATTGTCTTCACCAATGCTCAGGATGTTGTTATTTGGGAGGCCTTCAGTGGTCGTATAGGTTGTAAAGGGCCTGGAGCCAATGCCGGTATCTTTTTCCGGATCGTAGCTACTCACACCGCTGCCGGGCGTTCCGATCCACAACTTTCCGGATCTGTCGGCCAGCATACATTGGATCGCGTTGTCTGCCAGTCCCTGGTCGTGTGTATATGTCGTAAAGGTTTTTGATCCGGTTCCGGCAAGTATGAGCGGGTCGTAGCGGCTGATACCGCCTCCTGCAGTCCCGAACCATATGTTCCCGTTTTTATCTTCAGCTATACATGATATGTCATTTCTGGCTAGTCCGTCTGCCGCGGAGTAATTGGTAAAGAGTGGGGTGGAACTTCCGTTTTTCTGGCGCGGGTCATATTTGCTGACGCCGGTCTTGGTTGCGATCCAGATATTACCTGTCTTATCTTCTGCGATGGCATGGATCATGTTGCCTGCCAATCCTTGTTGCTGCGTATACGTTGTGAAAGGTTTTGCATTGTTACCCGCGCTATGCCTTGGATCGTAACAACTCACACCACTCTCGGCAGTCCCTATCCATATTTTGCCATTTTTGTCTGTTATGATACAAGTCAGATAGTCGCTTCCCAAACCGTGCCTGGAGGTATAAGTATTGAACTTTTTTCCGTCATAGCAACTCACCCCGCCGCTGGAAGTTGCGAACCAAATATTACCTGACCGGTCTTCGGTTATACCATATACCTCGCTGTGGGCAAGTCCCTGGGCCTTCGTGTAAGTGCTAAAGGTTTTTCCATCGTAGCGGCATGCACCGCCACCCATAGTGCCAAACCATAGATTTCCGGCATTGTCTCTTTTTATGCAGCTTACGGATGAGTATACCCCCTCCTGTGGGGTGTAGTTGGTCATTGGGGCGTAGAAGCCGGCTTTTTTGTATCCAGGAGTTCGCGATAGGCTGACCGTAACCGGCTGAGGGCAGTTGTTCAGAAGTGTTAATTGCGGAGGTTCCAGGGTATCTGGTCTCAGCGAGGTCGCCGTATCCGATGTCTTCGTGGCTTCGTTGTCCTGTGCCTTATTGCCGGTGCAGGATATGAACAGAACTGTTAAGAATAGAAAGACGATATTTTTGCTCATTGGAAACCGGATGAAAAACTATCAATGCCGGAAGGTAGCTATTCATCTTCCGTCTTAGGCTCAGTAATAGTGAGCTTCACCCGCTGGATGCGCATCTTCTCAACTGCCAGAACGGTGAACTCATATTGCTGATAGCGTATGGTCTCGTTCACTGCAGCAAACTTACCTGATATTTCGATGATGAGCCCGGCAAGAGAATCGCTTTCGCCTCGTGCTGAGTCGAAAGTGTCAGAAGGTATCCCAAGTACGCGGCAAACATCGTTGATGAGTGTTTTTCCTTCGAATATGAAATTGTGGTCGTCTATTTTTTTGTAGTGGAGATCATCCTCATCAAATTCATCTTTGATGTCGCCGATGATCTCTTCCATGATGTCCTCTAAAGTGATGATGCCGGAAGTGCCGCCAAATTCATCGACTACGATAGCAAAGTGCATGCGCTTTTGCTGGAACTCTTTAAGCAGGTCTTCTATCAGTTTACCTTCATGTACAAAATAGGCAGGGCGGATAAGCTTGTGCCAGTCTACCTCATCAGATTCTATGTGAGGGAGGAAGTCCTTGGTGTACATGATGCCGGCCACTTTGTCCAGGCTTTCCTTGTAAACTGGGAGGCGGGAGTAGCCGGCTTCCAGGCAGAAATTACGGACTTCAACGAAGTTCATATCATAGTCGATCGCGCTCACATCGAGGCGGGTACGCATCACCTGGCGGGCGGTAATATTCCCGAACTTCAGAATGCCTTTGAATATATTCACCTCCTCCCGGGTGGCGGTATGCCCTACAGTAAGCTCTATGGCATGTTCAAAATCTTCGCTGCTGATGTTGGCTGTTTTAGAGCTGATCTTGCCTTCAATAAAGCTGGTGGAATTCACCAGCATGCGGCTGATGGGGTTGAATATGCTTAATAAGATGCGTAAAAAAGGCGCCGAAAAGAGAGCCATACGGAGATTGTTCTGGCTGGCATATACCTTGGGCAGCACTTCGCCGAAGAGCACCAGCAGGAAGGTAACAAAAACCACCTGTATGAGGAATGCGAACAGCGAGTTAGTGCCTTGTGAAAATGCCGGGCTGATAACGACATGGTGAAGCTTATCGTGAGGCAATATAGAACTGACGAAAAAATTGATTGTTATAACGATGGCGATGTTAATAAAATTATTAGCCACGAGTATGGTTGCCAGCAGCATTTTGGGCTGTTCCAATAAATGTGATGCGGTGCGGGCGCTTTGCTTTTCTTTGGTCTTAAGAAAGTAAATGTCTTTTGCAGACAAAGAAAAGAAAGCTGTTTCTGCGCCTGCAATAATAGCAGACATCAGCAATAACAGAAGAATGGCAATAATAAGTATGGTGGCATTTGACGCATCGATCGAAGATGCCTGCAACAATAAAGATGTAAGATGCGTATCGCCTTCAGTACTTTCCAAAATGTTTTTTAGTTTGGTGGGTATCAAAATTAACAAAAGGAAAGAGATATAACTACACTTCTCCCGATTTTGTTAATACATAAAAAATATACCAGCCGGATCGAATAAAAAAGAGTTTCTGGCAATCTGTGTCTTCTTTTTCAATTTTCCGGTGAGCGAAACCAAATATTTTTCAATGTTCGTTAAAACGGCAGGTCATCTTTTGAGATCGCAGTGGGGACCGTGCCATTCTCAAAATTCATATCCGGAAAGGCGGCTGCCTCGGGCGTTGCTGTTTCAATAGGAGATTGGTCTGAATGCTCTTTACGCTTATCCAGCATAACGAGGTTATCGCCTATTATTTCTGTGCTGAAACGGCGGTTCTTGTCTTTGTCTTCCCAGTTTCGTGTTCTTATCCGCCCCTCAATAAATACCAGGCTGCCCTTGTGGAGGTATTTTTGGGCAAGCTCAGCCAATCCACGCCAAAGGACTACTGTATGCCATTCGGTTTGAGAGACTAATGCCCCGTTTTTGTCTTTATATGTCTCTGTAGTAGCCAGTGGAAATTTCGCAACTGCTATGTTTCCTTCCAGGTATTGGAGGTCCGGCTCTTTGCCCAGATTTCCGATAAGTACAACTCTGTTTACGCCTCTCATAGTCGCTCAAATTTTCAAATTATAAAAATTGTAACCTAAAGACTATTAAAAGTATAAATTATTTTCTAAAAAAGAAACAAGTGTCTGAGGAAAGGCAGTTTTTTTTAAATCGTTAGTATTCAGCCACATACCGTCGAGGCCGTTGATGGTGATTTTTTTTCTGAGCTCTATGCTGAAAAACGTTGAAATTATGACCTGGTGCGTAAGGCGCTGTGTGTTTTGACCGCTATTAATGACATTCGAATTGTGAATATTTAAATTTTTAAAGAGTGCTTCATGCTGCAGATCTTTTTCGTCGATCGGGGCGTTTGTTTCTATCAGATAGGGTTCATGGAGGTTTTGCCATATGTCATTTCCTGTGCGTTTATGGATCCAAAGGGAGCCATTGTGTTTTAAAAGAATGTAGTTAAAATACCGTTTGCGAACAGCTTGTTTTTTGCTGCGCACCGGCAGAACTTCTATTAACTCCCGGTGATACGCGATACATTTTTTCTGTAACGGGCATTCATCACATGGCGGATTGCGCGGGGTGCACACTGTGGCGCCGAGGTCCATAATGGCCTGGTTGTATGCAGCGCTTTGCTTTGTGTCGAGTAGCTGCTGTGCCAGCGCAGAAAAGATCTTCTTTCCTGCGGTAGTGTCAAAAGGGGCGTCGATGCCGAAATAACGCGCCAGTACCCGGTATACATTGCCATCTACCACTGCCTGGGGCAGCCCGAATGCGAATGATGCGATGGCTGCGGCTGTATAGGGCCCTATGCCTTTTAATTGCAGTAATCCATCGTAGGATGAAGGGAAAATGCCATTCAGCTCGGTATTAATATAACGGGCTGTGGCCAGCATATTCTTGCAACGGTTATAGTAACCGAGTCCCTGCCATAGCCGAAATGCCTGTTCGTCGCCGGTTGCGGCCATGTCTTTTATTGTGGGGAACGCCGCGATGAAGCTTAGGTAGTAGGGTAGCCCTTGCTGGGCGCGGGTTTGCTGCAATATGATCTCTGAAAGCCATATTTTGTAGGGATCCTTCTCATTCTTCCACGGCAGGCTACGCTGGTTTTCGGTAGCGTGCCACATGGTAAGGCGGGCGGTGAAATATTT
>CANJQU010000124.1 GCA_947476485.1 Chitinophagaceae bacterium | reverse complement strand
GTGCTAAATTAAAAAGTCAAAATTCAAAAAGTGAAAACCCAAAAGTGTTACTAAGCCGAAAACATATTCACAAGTGAAGCCCCTTTAGGGATTTGGGGTATCAATAGTTGCAATGCACTTCAACTCTATCGCTATTGCAGTCGGCAATGAGTTTATACCGACTGTTGTTCTGCAGGGCTGGTTATCCTTAAAATATTCTGCGTACACCTTGTTATAGGTCTGAAAATCGCGCTTCATATCTACAAGGAATACGGTCACATCGATCAGCTTATCCCAACTGCTTCCGCTCTCCTCCAGTATCACCCGCACATTGTCAAAAACGCTCCTGCACTGCTCGGCAAAGTCGAACTCGATATAGTTACCGTGCTTATCGGTTTTAAGGCCCGGTATCTCATCTGTACCGGCTTTGCGCGGCCCTACACCAGAGAGGAATAACAGGTTGCCTGCCCGCCTTGCATGTGGGTATAGACCAACCGGCTTAGGCGCTTTATCTGTGGAAAATTGCATAGAATTGATTGATGAGTAAAGGTAATAAATATTATCGCGTCTTAATTGTTACCTTTATTTTGAAAAGTTGTACACTTTGAAAAAGCCATTTATTTTTTTATTTACCCTGATTTTAAGTGCTCCTGCGTGGGGGCAACATACTATTGAGAAATCTCCAATAGTAATCAGCATTGCTGAAAAGGTTATAACTAACTGCTTGCACCCTGATTCGATATGTTATATACTACCTATAAAGAGGAACAATAAAAATCAACCGGTAATAGTCTTGTTCCCTTTAGGAGGCACTCAGTCAGACATTAGTCTTTTTCCAGATCGCGACTTTTATAAATACAAAAGAGATGTCAGTTTATTAGATGATATAATTCGAGTGCATGACAGGAAAATGTTCGGCGAAGGACAACTTTTAACTTTAAATCTAACAGGATTAGAAGACGGAAATTATATTGTTTTGTACAGCTCTTGCGCTTTCGGCGGCTTAGTAAAAATACCTCTTGTTACTGAATAATGCTGTCCTGAGCTACCATACTGCCAACTATTTTCCGGCTTATCACTTTCACATTTGTTTTATCTTTACAGCATGAGAAATACGAACACAAAAACCCTTATTTTGTCTGTAAGCGTATTATCGTTCGTGTTTCTTACTTCTTTCATAAAGATAAGGTTTGACAAGGAACTCCCGCCCCTTACCCATACCGGCGAAAACATGATGGCATGCAAGGTCAATGGCAAGGTGGTTATTGCTGGACAGAACGTAACAAATGCTTCCGGAAGTGTAAGATTCAGCTCGGCGCCCGACAATGAGCTTTTGTATATTTCCTGCGAAATACCATCACCCCACTACGAGATAGAGATCAGCATCCAATACGACGATACATTGGGGGTATATCCCATCATCAACAGCTACCCTTATTTCGGTTATTTCTGGGACTATACACACTCTATATCCCCAAATGATTCAAACCAGTTCCAGCCTGACAGAACGCATACGGGAAAGGTGAACATTACTTATAATGACGGCAGCATCATTGCCGGAACCTTTGCAATGGAAGCGATAAACAGGAAAGGCAAGGTAGTACGTATCACCGAGGGACGGTTTGATATTATGGTGCACTAGCCCGCGATAAAGCCCGGAGAATCTTCTAACGCTCCAATTCGCCTGGCAATTGCGCCCCCTCAACCAGCTATAGCTTACTGCAGTTATTCAACGTATAAGATATCGTTGGCGTCAGCGTTGGATGCCTTGGCACTGCTGTCAGATTCAGGGAAGCATTGGTACTGTTTACGCTTCCGTTGCCGCTAACTGTGAACGAATCGCCCGGCCCGCCTTGAGTGGCAGGAATGGAAAATGTGGAGCCCGTAGCAGTATTATTGTTTAGTGTGATCGTTGTTTGCAGCAACTGCCCGGTACCGTCGGTCCAGGTAAGCTGCATTTTGTTGTACGTGGTATCGCTGTTTATGGAGAATGCCACAAGGTTGCTGTCGTTTGTGCGGCCGGAGTATATGCTGTAAAAGGCGCTGTCGATAACAGCACTGTCGGGTTGTGAGTAGGTCACAATGGCATTACCCATGTATGCGTTCTTATACAATAGCCTGTAAATGGTTTCGCAGTTTAAACCGCCTATCCCGGTATCGCAGGTGCAGCGCCCGCCGCTGCACATACCTTTATTCAGGCAGGTTACACCCTTGCATGCGTCTTTTGTGCAGGAGGATGAATATATTGCTACGTAAAAAACACCTACCGCCAGGATCGCACTAAGTGCTATATATTTAAATGATTTCATATATTACTGTATTTTTACTGACGTAAAATATAACCCGATACTGCATGGGATCAATTTTTCATCCTCGCAAAGGTATGTTTTAGTGACAATTACTGCAAATCATCATAATAACCGCTTTGCTGTCTAAAACGTTTTCGGAAAACAAATAGTATATGTTTTGAAAAATAACCTCGTGCAACACGTTTACTGCACCACAAAATCAGTGCAGATATATGTGGTATCAGCCCCGGCTGCGGGTGTTTTATGAAGGGTGAGGGAAGCCAGCTTCGCGTAAACCTTCCCTGAACCTGTATAGGTATAGCCGCCAACTGTGGTTGATGTGATATTGAAATTAGCTACGGTAGGACTCGGGTTGTTAAGGACAATTGGCAGTACGGGAATATTTGTAGCCCCGCCCGCGCCATCCTGCACCGTAAGCTGCATAGTAACGAAGCTGGAGGTAGATGCCGGTATCGAAAAAACAAGCCGATAGCTTTTATGCGCAGTGTTCACGTTAGCAGTGCCAACGTACTTATTATCATAATACTCCCGGAAAATGTTCTGGCAGGTATCCCCGCCCACACCTGTCGGGCATACACAAAAACCATCGGCGCAAAAACCTGTATGGAAACACGTTACCCCTTCACAGTTATCCTGCTTTTTGCAGGATGTATAAAACAGCAGCCCCGAAACCAGGACGGCTAAAATGGCACTTAATGCTATACGTACAAATGATCTCATGATATTTAACCTTTACCAAAGATACAATATCCATAATAAGGGGCGGGTGTTCCCCACCCCTTATTTAGCCGAGATTATTGACGAGTTGCAGGGCTGGCTGCGTTAACTACGGCCATTACTTCATCGTAGTTATTCCAATTAGTATTGGGATTGGCTCTCCGGGTAGCGCCTCCTATTGTTACAACCTTAAATGTAACGGTGCCCAAAGTAAAAGTAGAATTGTCTGATACTTCAAAGAAGAAAGTCAAGCCGCCTGAATAATACTGAAAAGTATACATATACGACTGAGTCGCCGTATAGTAATATGTGTAAGGCATTGCTTCCCAAATTCCGGTGGAACTTTGTATGAACGCTGCAACCATACCATTGTCAACCACATCGTTCGTAATGTCTGCATCGGTTACCGCGGAGTAGTATTCCCATTGCCCGCTGTTGTAGGTCCAGTCAGATGCATAGAGCGTAACTGTTCCCGAATGTACGTTAGCATTGCCGTTTGCTCCGTTTGTTCCGTTGAGGCCATTAGCTCCTGCTGGCCCCTGAGGACCAGTGTCTCCTTTGCTTCCTTTAGTGCAACTTCCTAACGTTGCGATCAGCATTAAAAATGCTGCGGTCATTTTGATCGTGTGTTTTTTCATCGGATCTGTTTTTGGTTTTTTTAATAGTATAAATAACCGCGCCTGAATATCCGGCGTCCGGTATATCCAAAAATAGAACGTTTTGAATATGTTTTTGATTTATTTTAGAGTGGGCAAACATTCAACTGAATATTCCTCAGAAAATATCTGGTTCAAACACCGATATACCGGGAAGGAGCATTTTAAAGATTTTCCGGGTATGTTTGTTAGTTCTAAAAGAATAACAATATTTTTGCAGCAACTAAAAACGTACTGATAATGAAAAAGCAATTCTTAATTTTAGCAGGGAGCGCTATTCTGCTCGCATCCTGCGGCAGCAATAACACTACCCCTCCTGCACCAACCCAGGCACAAATGGATTCTGCGATGAACGCAAAATTAGCAGAGCACGATGCGGCTAATGCTGCAAAAAATGACTCTACTTTGAGGGCGATAGAAAAGGAGAAGGCAGATGCAGAAGCAGCCAAGAAGAACACTAGCCATACAGGAGGCAAAAAAGACGAACATAAGGCACCCGCTCCGGCACCAACACCAACTGTAGCCCCAGCCACAATTGGTAACGGCAAACCAAAAATGGGGGACCATTCGCAAACAAGTGATGCAAATAAGCAGAACAATGGCAACACTATCGGTAACGGCAAACCGAAAATGGGCGGCAAATAATATCATGACAAGTAAAACAAAAAAGACGCCCGAAAGAGCGTCTTTTTTGTTTATGGCGACAAATAAAAATCTCCGCTGAAACAGCGGAGATCTCTATAAAATAATGTACCGGAAATATTATTTTGTTCCAGTGAAAACGCAGGAGTTTGTAGTAACGCCGTCATTAACAGTATAGTGAACAGTCAGTGTATTTGTAACTAACCTTCCTGAACCTGAGAAAATAACATTACCCGCGCCAACTGCCTGGGAACCAGAGAAAGTGAAAGAATCGGTTGCTACCATGTTACAGGTTGCTGTAATAGCCTGATTGTACAGGTTAGTATAAGTAAGCATCAGGTCATTAGAAGCAGCAGCAAGTGTTATTGAGTAACTGTCGGTACCAATAGTACAGCTTTCAGTCCCCGGATATACACCAACAAATTTAGCCCTTGACAACGTGCCACAATCGGTACCTTCATATCCGGTAGGACAGGTACAGTTACCACCACTGCAGGTTCCACCATTTTTACAGGTTACATCTTTACATGCGTCCTTACCGCAGGAAGTATACAATACGGCTGAAAATACGCCAAGCGTTACAAACGCGGCCATCATAATGTGCTTAATTGATTTCATAGACTTTTTTGTTTAATTAATAAATAATTTTGCCAAAGGTAAGTTTTAACGGCAATCAAAGCAAATTCTAACAATAACCATGCCTACTATTTTTTTGCAGCTATTTTCCACACTTCTTTAATAATAACTTTACAGCCATCGGAGCATAACAGAAAATGAGTTGCAAAGAACTGATCGTATTATTGGTGTTGTTTTGTTCCTGTTTCGGAAGCAAGGCGGCGGGCTATTATGAGTACAATGACAATTGCCGCCAGGCCTACGAGCAGTTCATGTCGCTCCATTTGCAAGAGGGAAATTCCCTTATTCTCGCTGAAAAAAAAAATAATCCGGACAACCTGATGGCCGACTACATAGCGGACTATCATGATTGTCTCCTGCTGCTGATGAACTGCGATAAAGCCGACTATGAGCGGTTAAGAGCGCATTTTGATGACCGCATTAGCATATTGGAGAAAGGAGACAGATCTTCGCCATGGTACCGGTTTTGTCTGGCCGGTATCTACTTCCATAAAGCCCTGGTGAATATCCGGTTTGGCGCCCAGTACAAAGCCGCGATCAATTACCGCCGGTCATTCGCATTGTTGAAAGAAAATGAAAAGCGTTTCCCGCAATTTGAATACAACCACGTGTTTACCGGGCTGGAGCAGGCGGTTGTTGGCGCATTGCCGGGCAGTTATAAATGGCTGGCTTCCCTACTGGGGATGAGCGGTAGCGTAAGGAAAGGAACTGAGCAGCTTGCAACATTCGTGAACAGCCATACCAGCGCCCATCCGATCTATGCAGAAACTGTTCTGTACTATGTATTTGCCCGGTTTTACCTGGCGGCTGAACAAAAAGAAGTGTGGAACTTTCTCAACAGTCCTGCTTTCTCTACACAAAACAACCTGGTCAATACCTTTGCTAAAGTGAATATTGCTCTCGATTATCGTAAATCGGATGCGGTTGCACGGTTGCTACAGACTGCAACTGCAAATCCCGACTATAACAAATATCCTGTATTTGACTACCAGTATGGAACAGCACTCCTTACTCAGCTTGATACCGCATGCGCCAAATATTTCGACAGATATGTGCGGCAAACAAAAAGTGATATCTACATAAAAACTGCGTGGCAAAAAATGGCCTTCGGATGGTATGCGACTGGCAACATGGTCAAAGCAGTCTACTGCATGAAGCAGGTAACTGACAGGGGTAGCGCACGCCTTGATGGCGACAAACAAGCTATGCGATTCGCGGAAAACAAGACCTGGCCGATGAAAGAGATACTGCAGGCCCGCCTGCTTATAGATGGCGGGTATAATGACCGGGCAATAGCTATCCTGAAAAAAATTTCACCTGCATCCATCACTTTGGCCGCAGACAAAGCAGAATACTTTTTCCGCATGGCACGCGCATACCAGGCTCTTTATGATGACAATGGCAAAAAACAGTACTTCATCTTTGCAATTGATAATTATAAAGAAAGTACAGCGGCCGGAAAAGGCCGGCAAGAGCAATATGCTGCAAGAGCGGCACTACAAACAGGTAAAATGTATGAGCAACTGGGTATGAACAAAGAAGCTATCGCCAAATACAATGAATGCCTGGCTATGCCCGCCCATGATTTTCAAAACTCAATAGACCAGCAGGCCAAGGCGGGCATTAACAGGCTGGAAGGAAGGTAAAAACATTTAATTATTCCGCTCCATATTGCCAATGGCGGCTATCCAGCGCTCAAACAATTTGTTTTCCACATCACACATATCCTTTGCCAGCATTTCCCATTGCGGGTGAAATACCTCAAGCATCTTCTGCATCTCTTCCAGGTGGCCTTCTTCCTCGGCAATAATTGACTTCACGTTCACCTTGGAGCTGTATTTGGTAAGCGCTTCCTGGTAAATGCCATAAAGCATATCGGCACGCACCTCTATGGCATACGTCACCAGCAGGTAGGCGCCATGCTTCATTGCCCGGCCGGTTAGGTTCAGCTTATTTTTTACATAGCGGCAGGCATCTACGTCAAGTTGGTTCAGGTAGTGGTGGCTTTCTATCGGGGCCAGCAGGTAGCCATACGAATAGTCAGGACAAGCATCGGGATTCAACTTGCCTATCTGCCTTTTCAGGTAGTATGCGTGACGCGCTTCTTCGGCTGCGTGCTTCAATACTATTATATTGGTGTGTACGGGATGTTCGTACTTCGATATTTTCCGGGCGCCGGTATTCTCCATCATGGAGAGACTATTGAGCCATTTTACATGCATGGCATCAGATGCGACAATGCGGTCTACTATAATGCTTAATTGTTCATGTTGTTCCATCGGGGGCAAATTTATGTGCTTTAAAGCAAAATAGCTTATGTGGTTTTGCTTTGCCACATAAGCTATCCGAAACCGGCTTTTCAAAGTAAACGATCAATAACCGAAAATTTCCGTCATGGTCAGCTTTTTTACACCGCCTATTTTCTCCAGGTCATTGGCACTTACTTTCTTCTCTGACGCAAGTATGCAATACGTGTATGGCTTGCCAGCCATATTATCGCCATGAAATTTCTTCAATTCCGGGTATGCGAGTTTGTCCGCATTGAGGTAAATACTCCGGCGGATATCTTCACTAAGACCCCGCCGCTCAGCAGTCAGGTAGCTGTAGATAATATCATCTTCCGTTATGCGCTCGGTCTCTATGTCCTTTTTCAGCTCAGACCTCGCATTGAGTATGTTGTTCTCCACAGATGGAAGGTCATTCAGCAGTTCGTTCATCGCTTTTACCGACTCGTTGAATTTGTCGGCCTGGCATCCCACATAAGCTGAAATGAAGTAGGGATCCTCTTTTTTATCCGGTGTACCTACAAACGAACTGGTAGAATAAGCCAGCGCCTTACTTTCGCGTATGGTCTGGAATACAAGTGAGCCCATGCCACCACCAAAATAGTTGTTGAACATATTGATTGCCGGTTGTTTCAACGGGTCGTATCCTGGTATATTCCTCACCCATCTTATTTCGCTCTGCACCATATCGTAGTCGGCAAATAGCACCTGGTTCTGGGCCTGGGATGTATAAACAAACGCTTTCGCGGCAGCAAATGGCCGGAACATTTCGGGCATCCTGTGTACACCTTTCAATGACCCTGTAAGCGTGGTCATCGTTTCAGGACCATAATACAATATCCTGTGGCTGTAGTTGGAAAGGCTATGCAGCATATCCACAAGCTCTGCACTCGTAAGGTTTTTCAACTCCTCATTACTTAGTACATTGTTGAAAGGATTATCAGCGCCATACCTTGCATAAGCAACCATACCGCTCATGATCTGCCCTTTATTATTCTTTGCATCTGCCCTGCTCTTGTTTATCCGTGCTTTCAGTGATGTAAGCGCCTGCTCATCGGGTTTGCAATTGGTTACCAGATCCTCGAACAGCGCCACCGCTTTAGTGAAGTTTTCCTGCAGCCCTTCAATGGTCGCCGTGGTATATTCTCCCTCTGCCCTCAAACTGAAACTGCAGGCAAGTTTGTAAAATTGCTTTGAGAATTCTTCCGCGGTCGTCTTATCTGTGCCCAAAAACTGGAGATACTGTGCAGCAATGGCCAGCTTTTTATCATTCCATGTGCCCAACTTATACCTGTACGACATCCGGAACAGTCCATCATCACTGTTGTGCACATACAGTATTTCTGCAGGGCCGAGTTTGCCTTTCTGCAGGTCTTTGTTATAATCCACCCAAACCGGCAACACAGGGGCTACCGGCATATCTATCACTTCCTTTACAAACTTTGATTGCTTATCAGCGTTAGGGTCTATCGGCGTTATCGGCGGCTTAACCACCTTCACAACATTCTTATCTGTTCCTTTCCGTTTAAATACCACAACATAGTTCTCGCCGAAATATTTTTTAGCAAAGTCAATGATGTCCTGCTTTGTGAGTTTAGATAAACGGTCGGTATATGACACATCATCCAGCCAGTCTTCCTCACCTACAAAGGCGCCCATCAGCGCCCTTGCGCGCGATCCATATTTTTCCGTCTGCTGCATCATCGCCTTTTTCTGGTTGTTGATGATCGAAACCAGGAGGTCATTGTCAAAATTTCCCCTCTTCAGATTACTGATCTCGCCAAGCATCAGCTCCTTTACCTCGTCAAGGCTCTGACCCATGGTTGGTACGCCCTGGAGGTTCATATACCCGTAGTCTACCAGGATGTCTGCGCTGGCAGAAGCACGCAGCAGCTTCTGTTTTTTCACAAGATTCAGATCGATAAGGCCGGCACGACCATTGGTGAGTATCTGCCCCACGAGATCTGCGAGCAATGCATCCTTAGAGTGAACACCCGGAAAACGGTACCCGATTGAAACAAACTCTGCATCAGGTCCATACACCTCCCTGGTAATCGGTGCGGTTATGGGCGCTTCGGCCTTGAACGTGTATTCCGGTATTTTCTTTGACTTCATAGCTGAAAAATAGCGGTCTACCTTTTTGATCATTTCATCCGGCTCAAAATCTCCCGATACGATCACACCCATATTGTTCGGAACATAGTATGTGTCAAAATACTTCCGTATCTCCAGCAACGACGGATTTTTGAGATGATCTATAGTCCCTATCGTTGTTTGCTTACCATAGTTATGATTCACGAACAGGTTAGCGAGCATCAGTTCAGATACTTTCCATCCATCGTTATCAAGTGCCCGGTTCTTTTCTTCATACACAGCTTCCAGTTCGGTATGAAAAATGCGGAATACCGGATCCTTAAAGCGTTCTGCCTGCACCTTCAGGAATTTGTCTACCGCATTTGATGGTATGTCTTCTGTATAGACAGTTTCTTCAAAAGACGTGAAGGCATTGGTTCCCTGGGCTCCCATAGATGCCATCAACTTGTCATACTCATTGGCGATCGCCCATTTTGCCGCCAGTCCCGATACTGAGTCTATACGATGATATATTGCTGTCCTTTTCGCTTCATCGGCGCTGTGATTGTACTCTTCGTAGAGCGCATCTATTTTAGTGAGCAATGGCTCCTCCTTGTTCCAGTCGAGCGAACCGAAATTTTTTGTACCCTTGAACATCATATGCTCCAGGTAGTGCGCAAGGCCTATATGATCCGCAGGGTCTGTCTTGCTACCGGCCTTCGTGGCGATATAGAAATGCATACGGGGCTCTTTATGCGTGGGGCTCAGTATCACCGTTAGGCCATTGCCCAATTTGTAAAACCGCGACTGCATCGGGTCATTGGTCACGTATCGATAGCTATAGCCACCGGACTTCGCTTCCTTCCACTGGTATTTTTCTGGTCCATCACTGTCTTTGGCATGCGACAAACCCACTGCAAGAAGGCAAACTGATAAAAGGTAAATTCTTAGAGATCTCATGAGTATTTGTTTGAACGAGGTTACAAATTATATAAAAAAGAAGGAAAATGCACATTCTGCCATATCAGTATAGCTGAAAGCGGTATCTATAAATTGCGGTGGCCGATTTTCTTTAGAGCGGACATTCTTTGTTAGATCAGTATTTATTTCCCTCTCGCAAAACACTAGCTAGATGTGCCACTAAAAGGCCAAATTCTTATAGTCACTGAACTATTATGGATTAAAGCCAGGCACAACTGCGAAAAATATGCCCAAATCTGCTATTTCAACCCTGGCAGTTTCAATCTCCTTAATTTAAAAAATTTTTTTTATCTCCCATGGCCCACTAATAAATAATTTATTATGAAAAACGTACTATATTTAAAGCACGATTTTCACCCGTTTGGAATAAATCGATGTTCATACACTCGCTTTTTAGAACTTAAACATGGGGTACTGTTTTGTACACGCTCGTTATTAACTATGCTATACGACCTTACCGAATTAAGATCACTTTTTGGTGAAGACATTGATGCACTCAATGAGTTATTGAACAATTTTTCTGTTGACGCATCAGTTTCATTAGATAAGATCAACGAAGCATGTCTTACCGGCGATGTACCGGTGATCAAGGCCGAGCTTCATAAGTTTATGGGAATAGTCACCAGCCTTCAGATATTTACCATCAAGGACCGGCTGAAATATATAGAACGGGAAATAAACGAAAGAGGACTCGATGATGCCAATCTCGGAAATATAAAATTAATAACGGACACAATAAGCAAAGTAATTACACATCTCAAAAACGAAACAATCGCTTAGATACGATTATGGAAATACAACAACATGCC
>CANJQU010000123.1 GCA_947476485.1 Chitinophagaceae bacterium | reverse complement strand
GGAGAACTGATAATGACACAAATGAAACAGATTAAGTAAACTATATTTGTAACAGTGAAGCAACTAAATAACTCACTCATTTTTGGGATTAACTATGGTGGGTCAGTTTGGCGAGGAAAAGAGGGGTCACTTTACGCGGAATATCCAGTAACTCCTAACCATACATTTGGGTATCCATTTTCACCCCAGTCGTCTGGTAAACATTCGCGTATTCTTTCAGGTCTTTTTGTAAGGATTTGCCATGTGTGCCAAGGAGTTTCTTTAATTATCCGCCATGCATCTATTCTCCAGAGATCAGCTTCTTCAATGAAAAAATCCGACATGGAGCAGGTAAATATCATTTTTGGTTTCTTATCAAAAAAGGGGGCTGCAAAAGATTTATTATTTGCTTTTACAACCCTATTTGGGTTTTTACCTTTTCCTTCTAACATACGGTGCATGTAGCAAAACTTGCACCCCGTAGACACCTTTTGGCATCCTGTCCAGAAATTGTGAGTGTAATTTGTCCACCCGATTACTGTCTTTTGCATATCATTTTTTTAGGATTTCTACAATAGAGTTTTTGCTTTCAGTCGGTCGGAATTTTTACTATACATATAAGCGACCGGCTATATTTATTTGCAGTGATCTTTAAACCATGTCAACCCTGGGATGGTTTCAGTTGGGTAAATCGTTACCATATGATTTCTTGCATCTTCATAGGACATTCCACTTTCCTTGCGGATTTCAAGCATCCTCGCCACCCATACAGTTGGGTCATATTTTTTCTGTCCTTCAAATTTCATGTCTGATTGTAAGGAAACGTTTTTGTCGGTATTTGTTAGTTCCAACCGTTTTTCATCAAATGAAAGGGTTAGTGATTGCTCTTTCATTTTATCAGACATGTAATTGTTTTTCAAAACTGTCAGATAACGTTCCCCTGCTTGGCTGCCTCTCCTAAGTTCAAGTAAAGACCTTATTTTTTGTTCGATGGCTCCACTCTACCCACTTGAAAATAAAGAGCTACTTTTCTGGTATTCCTGAGAAACCCTTATCAGACGTGGGTTTCCGCGGATAACCTAAAATAAAAATAGCCCACAAAATGTGAGCTATCATTGACCAAGCGGAGAGAGAGGGATTCGAACCCCCGAACCTGTTACAGTTAACGGTTTTCAAGACCGCCGCGTTCGACCACTCTGCCATCTCTCCGCGGCAAAAATAGAAAAGCAGCATCACATTCACAAAGTTTTTTTTCACCTTCGCTATATATATTTAAGCGCTAAGTCTCAGCACCTTTCAAAAGGTTGTAAAAACGTTAAGACAATTTTCACCGCAATCCATTTTATCATCCCTTAGCGTATATAATCTTAAATTTGAACAACATGATAAAGCGCCTCATCAATAGCATCTGCTCGTTCCTGCTCCTGGCCCCTTTGGCCGCCTGTGCACAAAACGACCATTTCGAACAATCAAAAACATTTCAGCAAATGAATGCTACCCCATCGGTAAAAACAACCCACAAGTCTGAGGTAGCAACCTTTGGCGCAGGCTGCTACTGGTGCACCGAAGCCCAGTTCCAGATACTCAAGGGTGTCGAGAAAGTGGAGTCTGGCTTTAGTGGTGGGCAG
This sequence comes from Chitinophagaceae bacterium, assembly GCA_947476485.1. GTDB lineage: Bacteria > Bacteroidota > Bacteroidia > Chitinophagales > Chitinophagaceae > Nemorincola. The sequence continues at coordinate 9,607 of CANJQU010000123.1, read as the reverse complement.
GTAGAAAATCCCAGCTATGCACAGGTATGCACCGGCACTACCGGCCATGCCGAAGTATGCAATATCACTTACGATCCATCGGTCATTAGTTTCGATGAGCTACTCGCCGCCTTCTGGACCTGCCACGACCCTACCACCCTCAACCGCCAGGGCAATGATGAGGGCACGCAATACCGTTCTGTAATTTTTTATCACAACTATGAACAGAAGCAAAAGGCAGAGAGCTATAAGAAGAAACTCAACGATGAAAAGGCCTGGTCAAATCCCGTAGTTACCGAAATAGCCCCATTTACCAAATTCTACAAGGCCGAAGACTATCACCAGAATTATTACAATGCTAACGGCGAAGCGCCCTATTGCCATTTCGTTATAGGACCCAAAGTCGAGAAATTCAAAAAGGTGTTTAAGGGTAAGCTAAAGACTACAAAATAACCCCTTGTATACATATATAGTTAAGGCGAAAAAGAAAAAATTCTTTTATTGCACTTTTATAAAAAAATATGTAGATTTGCTTATTCATTAATTTTTTTATTCCATTAACAATGCAAGAAGGTACAGTAAAATTTTTCAATGAGACCAAAGGATTTGGTTTCATTACGCCATCCAACGGAGGCCAGGACATTTTTGTTCACGTATCAGGTCTGAAAGATCAAATCCGTGAAAACGACAAGGTGTCTTTCGAAGTACAGAATGGTAAGAAAGGTTTAAATGCTGTGAACGTTAAAGTAATTTAATTTTCACACACCGTTTAATATCATCCCAAGACGTGCCTCGCACGTCTTTTTCGTTTTATAGAAGTTCCAACATTAACCACCAATTGGAATAGCGCCATTTACATCAGCCCACAATGTCATTGCGAGCCTCATTCCGGGCCTTTGAGCGTGAGCTGCACCAACGCGATCTCTCCAGATCCAATTACTTGCTCAGGAATAAAAAAATCGGGCGTACAGGTCTGCCCAAAACAAACTACGACAGACTGTGCGTCTCTGAGCTGCCAAGCTTCTTCAGCATCTTGCCGTGCGCCACAAGCGCACTTCTGAATGTAGGCATCACCTGGTAAGGCAGATTATAATCCGCAGCCACATTGGCCACGATCTTCGCGATCTTCGGATAATGCACATGACAAATATGGGGGAACAAATGATGCTCTATCTGGAAATTCAGCCCGCCTATGAACCATGACACCAGTTTGTTGTCAGGCGCAAAATCAGCCGTGTTCATTACCTGGTGAATAGCCCAGTTGTTCTCCATCTTGCGCTCGTCATTTGGCGCCGAGTAGTCCGACGTTTCCACCACATGCGCCGGCTGAAAAATTGCCGCCAGCGAAAACCCCGCCACAATATGCATGGCCACAATTCCAGCCACCACATGATACCACGCAAAACCAGAGAACATGATCGGCAGCACAATGATATACGCAACATACAGCACCTTAAGCAGCGACAGCTCTATTAGCGCCCGGCGCAGCGTCAGCTTCTGTTTTTGCAGCAATCCGTTCTTCCCATACCTGAACAGCAGCTTATAATCCTTCGCCACTATCCAGTAAAGGTTCATCAGGCAATACAGGCCCCATGCATAAATGTGCTGGTATTTATGGTGCGGTTTCAATGGGCGTTCCGGCGTCATGCGCAGGCCCTTTCCTGCATCAATATCCTCATCCAGCCCTTCAATATTGGTATAAGTATGGTGCAGTATATTGTGCTGTATCTTCCAGTTTGGCGCATAGCCCCCCAGTAAGTTCAGCACCCCGCCCAGCAGGTTGTTCACCGCTTTGTTCTCTGTATACGCACCATGATTCGAATCGTGCATCACCGATGTGCCGATACCTACGATCCCTAACCCCATAAGCAGCCACAGCCCATAAAACAGCCAGATGCTCACCGATGCAAGGCCCGTTACAAGCACCACATACGGCACAAAGTACATAGACAGCATCACCACCGTCTTTACATACATCTTACTGTTCGAATAAGGCGATATATTGTTGGCAAGAAAGTATTCGTTCACTTTATGCTTTACCGTGTCATAAAAACTGTCATCCCCTTTGGGAGCAAACTTTACGATCTGTTTTTTTACTATTTCAGCCACGCTAGAGAAGATTTTCGTAAAGATAACTTTTATTCTCCTTTCTCTTAGTTAAATAACCACATGCATCAAATTTGCTATCTGTACTAAAAAAATTGTTGTCCGGGCACTGCGGCGGCTCTCAGCTTCAGTGGCCATGGCACGCTTGCACAACAGTTCCTTATTGAGCGCGGTCAGGCTCGCCACATTGCAGATTACCAGCCACAAAAGGCACACAAGGGCTTACAACAGCAGCCAATGCCCCATTTGTAAATTTCTTTTTTACTGAGGAATGGGGCATTTGCAGAAAATTGCAGTTACTCATATTTACGCCCGCTGCCTGCCAGGCCAGGTTACTACTTATGACTTACGACTCACGACTTATTATCGTTTCCTTAACCTAAGTATGATTACCTTTAGAATAATTAGCATAAGCGCAATTCAGCTTCTTTCGTTACCACTTGATCGAGTATCTCCATAAGTGGCCCTGTAAAAAAACCAGTTTTCCGCACTATCTATTATTGATAATCTTTAAAACTATTTTTTATGGTAATGGCCATCTTTTTTATTGCCCTTTGGTATTCCTCGTTATTTTGCCAAACGTTCTTCCAGCACCGGTACGCCGCACATGGCGCATTCAAAATGAGTAAATTCTGGGAGCGCGCTTTCTTCATCCTGTCGTATATTACACAAGGCTCCTCATACATGAGCCCTCGGGCCTATGCGATCATGCACCGCATGCACCACGCATATACCGATACCGCCCTGGACCCCCACTCCCCTTCTTTCTCAAAGAACATCTTCTCTATGATGTGGCGCACACGCAACTTCTATGTGGATATCGTTAAGGGAAACATGGAACTGGAACCAAGGTTCCTCAAAAATCTGCCTGACTGGCCGACGTTTGACCGATGGGCAAACTCCACCGCATCGCGGCTACTATGGTCCTTGGTTTACGTTGGCATTTTCGTCATGTTCGCACACTCGCCCTGGGTTTACCTGCTGCTGCCCGTAGTGCTTTGCATGGGTGCTTTTCATGGAGCCGTTATCAATTGGTTTGCCCACAAGTATGGCTACAAGAACTTCATTCTGAAAAACACATCGGAGAACCTGTTTACTGTAGACTTCCTCATGCTTGGCGAATCCTACCACAACAATCACCACAAGCATCCTTCCTCTTTGAATTTCGGTGTCCGGTGGCATGAGGTCGATCCCATCTACCCCATCATCCGCCTGCTGGGCTGGCTGCATGTCATCAGGTTGCCAAAAGTGATCCCCGTCCACACACTTGCCGACCCCGAAACAACCTGACTTTGACTTTTGAAAGTGCGATAATAGCTATAACCCAAGTGGAGCGTATTTCCACTCCGTGAAAATCGTAGTATTTACCGGATACGTAAGTTCCCTGTTATTCAGTACGTCTCCCACTCCCTTTTTCACATCCTTGAACCGAATTGCCTCGCTGGAACAAATTATGAGTGTGCATAAGCTGTTTTTATACCCGGGGTCAAAGAACGTCTTGTTACCAGCTAATGTATCAAAAGCCTTTTCAATAGCGCTTCGGCTTATATCAACAACAACATGACTTTTCCCCAGCCCCAGGTAACTGCCCTCAAATCTTGCATCTTTTGCACCTTTCACATCCTGTTCAGTGTCATTAAATTTGAAGATAGACCCGGCAGTTTTAAAGCCCAGAACATACAACGACCCGGCAAGTCCCGAATCCTTGGGATTTTTCTTCGGTCTGTATGCTAAATTAATGATCAGCACAACGGTTTTCATCCCGAGTTTTAATGTAACCTCAACAGGTGTATATTGATGATTACCGTTGGCAGCATTCATCAGAGTGTCAATACATCTGCGATAAGTAGTTCCATCGTGAAAATCGATCAGGTAATTCATAGTGATTTAATATTAAATAGTTAAACAATAAACTTTCTCCGCAAATAAGCATTTTTCTACCATAAAAGAAAACTTATTGGATCATTTTTCTAGCTATACTACACTAAGCTAACCGTGTATAGTTTTTACTAACGTTTGAGGCCGATACACGAATCCATTATTACATTTGCCACATGATTTACCATATAGTAACCGGGGACATAGCAGCTACACCACTCCGTGACGCAATAGCAACTGAAAGTGCAATGGAGGGTGAAGTGATCGTAATGAAGGACGTGCTGAGCGTAGGGCCACTGCAAAAAGAAGAAGGTCAGAAATTTTCAGAAATGCGCAGTGCTTTCTGGCAGCAGGTAGTGCTAAACGAGAAAAATCCGGTACAGGTAGATGATCTCGAACGCCTACTTGAAACCGGCAACGAGCTCTCGAAAAACGAAGACGCGAAAATATGGCTCTGGCAGGCTCCCTGGCCTGCCGATATATGCACCTATTACTGGTCATTAAAATACCTCGGTAAATACCTGGGCAGGCTATACATACTCAACATTGCAGGTCTCCCCTTCCTCGATGAGAATGGCAAGGTATTCTACCCTAAAAGCATCGGAGAGATACAGCCCAAAGAACTGATAAAAGCGAAACGACTGGCTCGCCCAGTCACTTTTGCCGAGTTGGAGACTGATATAGACGAATGGCGCAAATTACAGGCAGAAAATGCCGGCATCCGCACCCACGAAGGAGGCAAAAGGCTGTTATCAAAAAGCGAAGAGCATTATGACAACCAGCTCATCGGTTTCTGCTCCCACCAGTTTCAGAAGGCCTCAAAAGTGGTCAACCAGACCATCGCCAGGTACAATGTTCCTACCGGAGACCTGTATCTGGGCTGGCGCCTCCGCAAAATGACCGAGGCCGGCCGGCTGGAATTGCAGGGCGACATTACAAAGGGCCTGAAAGACTTTGATGTAAAACTGCCAGGAGATGGCTCAAACGCGCAGTATGCATTGCCCTTGTAAAATGACATAAGAACAGATGCAATATATACAGGTCATTCAGATAGCGATACTTTAGGGGTCTTGGGTTTTCCTTACCTTTGCACCATGGTATATGATCTGCCGCTGGTAGAAGAAAAAGTAAAACCGCACCAGGTCACTACGCTTCACCTTGTGTGTGCACTGGCGTTTATAGGTACAGGTGCAATCATAGCAGTATATAATTACGAAATCCCCTTGTGGGGCGGTGCGCTGCTTGCTGTTGGAGTATTGTTGCTCGGGGCCACTATTATTAAAAACAAGTGGATCACCGGTAAAGATATAAACCCGGTAATTCGCATCATAGAGTTGGTGATAGCTGCAACAATTGCCATTTACTCTGCAGTTCAGCACTGGAAATTCCCGATGGGGATGTTCTCTGCGCTTAGTGCCGGGTTGCTTTTTGCTCTATATTGGGAGCGTAAGTCCGGGGCTACATTGTCTGTGCATATCGATGATACCGGCATAAGGTTACCCGTAGTCAGAAGGAGATCTCTGCGATGGACAGAAGTAGACCAGGTAGTTTACCGGTTTGGAACACTTACCATAAACTGCGCTGATAACCACCTTTTCCAGTGGAACATAGCAGACCCCAGTTTTGACAACGAAATTTTCGAGGCCTTTTGCGCCGCTAAAATAGAAGAGAACAAAGCGAAGAGAATAAATGATGACTGGTAACCCCAAACCGCTAAAGGGGCTTCCACTCATAACTATGAATTAAACAGCTAAATTTATGACCTCATATAAGGTTGGAACCATAGCTAAATGTATGGTCCCCCTTTAGGGGACAGGGATTTTAAATTTTCAAATAAACAATGACAAGTCCGTACATATTATACTCAGACGGTGAAGGAACCATATTCGAAGACACCACGCTCTACAGCGTAGGTCGTAGTGGCTGGGATGCGATGCCTATACCGGAAGAAGACTGGATCGAACTGCCGGATGGTGGCAACCTGTATGAGTTGCCCGGCAGAAGAGGCATAGGTATAGATGTTAATACTGGAGAAATGCGCCTTTGCGAAAAAGGCTGGGCAGTGGCGGCATTTGTGCCTCCTGCACATACCAGCTTTTATCTTGCGGCATACGAAACGCTGGATGATGCGCCCACACTCCCCTTGTTTTGCTACACTGCCGCTGGTTGGTCCGATGATAAATTTTACGTTCCCGCAATGCGCATTGAGCGCGACATACGCCAGGAGTGCAGTGGCTATGATGAAGACAAGATCAATTCCGGCCTCCATACCCTCACTCACGCCTACCCGCACAACAGGCTGGTAAAACATCTTGCGGATAACTGTGCGCTCACCTATAATTGTCCAGCCGCCCGAAATTACTTCATGGGGCGTTGGGAATGTCCGATACCAACCTCCCCTGCATGCAACGCTAATTGCCTGGGTTGCATCTCTTTCCAGCCCGAGGACGAAACAATTGTTTCTCCCCAGGACAGGTTGCAATTCAAACCCACAGCCGCCGAGATCGTAGAGTTTACAGTACCGCATCTCGAAACAGCTCCGTATCCTATTGTGAGCTATGGGCAAGGTTGCGAAGGCGAGCCACTGCTGATGTGGGAGACCATTAAAGAATCAATAATCGAAATACGCAAACATACGCCAAAAGGCAGCATCAACATTAACACCAACGGCAGCAAACCCGCCGCCGTGGAACAACTGATGAAGGCCGGCCTGAACAGTATCCGTGTTAGCCTCAACTCAGCACAGAAAGACCTCTACACAAAGTATTACCGTCCTAACAACTATGAATTTGACGACATCGTCGAAAGCCTTCGCGTAGTCCGCAAATATGGGGGCTGGGCATCCATCAACTACTTCGTATTCCCCGGTATAACAGATAGCCTGGCGGAATTTGATGCCCTTTGCGAGCTGATACGCACCACGGACCTGAGCATGATCCAGTGGCGCAGCTTCAATATAGACCCCGATTGGTACATGGGAAAGATGGGGATCACCGATCCGGGCGAATGCCTGGGCATCAGGCAAATGATCGAAATGATCCATGATGAATTTCCGAACCTGAAATTTGGATACTTCAACCCTCCTATTGAGCGGATGAATAACTATGATGAAGCATTTGCGCATTAACCACCTTTACAAATAACACTTGCCGGAACAGACTAAAAAGTTAAAAATCACGTTTACATTAAATATCGCATACCATTTTTGATCTTTTAAGTACTTTTAAAGAAAGTTATCCATAAATGATAGCACTTCAGCAGGAACCGGCGGTAAACAACAAAGCGGTAGCATGGACGGTGGGCGTGCATGCACTGCTGCTACTGTTGCTGATATTTTTACGGTATACAATCAGCCCCATTCCCCCGGCGACCATTGATGGTGGCCTGGAAGTGAACCTGGGCACCAGTAACGATGGCAGCGGCAACGACCAGCCCATGTCAGACAAAGACCCGGCCGCATACCAGGCTTCAGTTGTGTATAAAAGTGTTGCCGCAAAGAACGATATTCCTAAAGAAATAGCCCGCACCAATGAAGCGGATGCACCAGACCTTGAGGATCCGAAAAAAGCTAAAAAAGTAGCTCCTTCCGACACCCGGCCTATCGACAAACCAAAACCGGCTGTTGTTGAGAAACCAAAATACATCATGCCTGCAAGCAATGGCCCTGGCGGTAATAGCGCTACACAAAACAAGCCCGGCACCAGCGAAGGAAACACTACAGGGCCAGGTGACCGCGGAGTGCCCGGAGGTACACCCGGCGCAGCAAATTACACGGGGATACCCGGCAACGGCAATGGAGGTATACATCATACATTGTCGGGCAGGCGCATTTCGCCCGATAAGTTTGAAGCCGAATTTCGCGAGGGTGGCAAGGTGGTCATTCACGTCACTGTAGACCGGGATGGAAATATCGTTGACAAACGCGTAAAAAGTTCGTCAAATGCGGCGCTTACTAAACTGGCCCTTGAAAAACTAAGAGGTGCGCGATTCAGTAAAAGTGAGGGTTCCGAACCTCAGCAGTTTGGCGACATCACCATCAACTTTACAACCCGCTAATAGTTCTATGAGCGACACTTCCGCTTACCAGCAAACACTTGACTACCTTTATGCGCGGTTGCCTATGTTCTCCCGTATTGGTAAAGCAGCGTTGAAACCAGACCTTACAAACACCATCAAACTGTGCGCTGCCTTAGGTAACCCTCACGAAAAATTCAAGTCGGTACATATAGCCGGCACAAATGGAAAGGGCAGCACCAGCCACGCTTTGGCGGCTGTATTGCAGCAGGCAGGTTACAAAACAGGGTTATATACATCTCCGCACCTGGTCGATTTCAGGGAGCGTATCCTTATTAACGGAGTACCCGTGAGTAAAGATTGGGTTGTGGATTTTGTAAACAAAAATAAGAACCTGGTGGAAGAAGTGGATCCGTCTTTTTTCGAGATCACTGTCGCTATGGCTTTTGCATTTTTTGCCGAAGAAAAAGTTGATATAGCCATTATTGAAACTGGCCTGGGTGGACGGCTCGATAGCACGAATGTCATTACTCCCCTGCTCTCCATAATCACCAACATAAGTTATGACCACAAAGACCTGCTGGGCAATACACTCGCTGAGATAGCAGCAGAAAAAGCAGGAATAATAAAACAGGATATTCCGGTAGTTATCGGGGAGCAAAACGATGAGACCGAACGTGTTTTCTTCGAGCATTCGGTTCATAAGAAAGCTCCGCTATACTACGCACAAACATTGTGGGGAATGGTACGCGTAAGCCAGGATGCGAAACACCAATACTACAAAGCGGTGAACAATGCAAAACGCGAAATGTATGATCTGCATACAGACTTGCTGGGCAACTACCAGCAGCACAACATTAAGACCGTCCTAACCGCAGTGGAGCTCCTGTCATTTAAAGGATTTGATATTTCGGTACCTGGAGCAATAACCGCTCTTTCAGAAGTGAAGACAACAACGGGTCTGCATGGCAGATGGGATACGCTGCAGGAGCATCCTGCCATTATCTGCGATGTGGCACACAACCCTGCCGGCCTGAACGAGGTGCTGCAACAGTGGCAGCAGGTGGCTGCAACATCAAAGCACATCGTACTAGGCTTTGTAAAGGACAAGGATATTTCGGAGGCGCTGGCCCTGTTTCCAACTGATGCAACCTACTATTTCTGCAACGCCAATATCGAACGGGCACTCCCGGCGATAGAGTTAAAAAACATGGCAGAAAAATATGGTCTTAATGGCACTGCTTACGACACTGTAAAGGCCGCTGTTCTTGCTGCAAAACAAACGATGATAGCAACCGATGCCCTGCTCATTACCGGCAGCTTCTTTATAGTCGGTGAGTCGCTGGAACTATTCACGAATGTTGCAATTACCGACGGAAAATAAACGCAGATCATTATTATAAGGAAACGATTTCTTACTTTGGCGACCGTGTGATTCTTCCCGTGCAGATCCGGTACACAGCTCTATTTCCCTCTTCCCTGGAAGATGACCGTAAAGGTGTAAAGAATAATTTTCACATCCAGGGCCAGTGAGCAGTTCTCAATGTAAAGCAGGTCATACTTCATACGCTCCACCATTTCATCCACGTTTTCAGCATAGCCAAACTGAACCATACCCCACGAGGTAAGT
>CANJQU010000122.1 GCA_947476485.1 Chitinophagaceae bacterium | reverse complement strand
TTTTTCTGCAAATTCTATATCTTTAGGCTTATCTTGGCACAGTAATTGATTATAATTTAATTTAAAACGAGACTAATGAATAACTCTACTCTGTATCGCTTAGGGAGCGTTGTGTTAACTTTTGCCCAAGCCCCAAAAGCAATTTGCCTTGCGTTATTTAGCAGGAAAAATTATTGCCTTGCAATGGCTGGCGTTTTGTTATTGCTAAGCAGTATAGGTAATAAGGCTTCCGGATTTGCAACTACTTACTATTACCCGGTTTCTGCTACTGCCGGTACCGGCGGTACCTATTGTGTAGGTACTCCTGCTTCAACGATTACAGGCACTATTTTTACCACCAGCGCCAGTGCAGTTGGCGGTACGAGTTCCACTGTTTCGTGGGCATGGTATTACAATACCTCCGGAGCGGTAGGTACTTTAGCGGGCGCTACATTAGCGTTCAGCGGTACTTCGTATATTGCATCAGCAGCATCATTTAGCGCTAATTTGCCGGGTGCGAGTATTTCTACACTAACCGGCGGAACCTACTATTACTTTCTTTATGTAACGAATTCCGGAGGTACTACCACTGCACCAGATATCTATTCAAATCTTTCAACAGTTGTGGTCGGTGCGGGAACTCTTTCGGGCCCGACTCTTTTGTGTGCAGGTTCTTTAGGTTCGTTTACGAGTACAGTGCCGGGTGGCACGTGGGCGAGTAGCGCCCCGGGAGTTGCCAGCATTTCTGGTGGAGGGCTCGCAACCGGGCTTACGCAGGGTACAACAACACTTACTTATACCGCAGGCGGATGTACGTCCACAACGGTTTTATCTGTAAATGCAATTCCTACTCCCATATCCGGTACACTTTCTGCATGTCCGGGTACTACCACGTCATTAAGCGAGTTTGCGTTTGGCGGAACCTGGAGCAGCTCTTTGCCGGGAATAGCAATAATTACTCCAGCCGGTTTAGTAACAGGCGTTTCTCCCGGCACTACAACGATCATGTATAGTAACGGATGCGGTGTTCCGGCAACTGCCATTGTGACGATCAATCCATATCCTGCTGCGATCACCGGCCCCGACACCGTGTGTGAAGGAGCGAGCATTACTTTGAATAGTATCACCGGCGGTGGTACATGGAACAGCTCTTTGCCTTCGATAGCTACGGCAGACCTCCTGCTTGGAGTAGTTGGCGGCGTGGCTGCGGGTACGGCAGATATTTCGTACACACTTTTGGGATGCACCGTATCTAAAACTGTTACCGTTGATCCGCTGCCAGCGCCTATCTCGGGATTACTGAAGGAATGTGTTACCGGCACCACAACATTAGGAAATGCAATACCGGGTGGTACATGGAGCAGCACTGTTATATCTATAGCGACTATAGATGCTGCCGGGGTTGTGACCGGACTTGTTGCAGGCACAACCATAATCAGTTATACCAATGGTTGCGGATCAGTAACCGCAATTGATACAGTCGTTGCAATTCCTGATTCCATAGTAGGACGGGATACTACATGTTTAGGCAATACCACTACGTTCGCTGATGTTGTACTGGACGGTATATGGACCAGCAGTGATACTTCTGTTGCCTCTGTGCTTACCGGCTCAGGTATCATTACCGGCGAAGCCGCAGGCTCGGCAATTATCACCTACACTGTTCCTCCGGGCTGTTTTACAACCAGGATGGTGCGGGTATTACCTTTACCGCTTGCTATAGGTGGCCCTTCCAGGGTTTGTATCGGAAACACGATCACGCTCACCAATGCTGCAACCGGTACCTGGAGCAGCGCTCAAAGCTTTATCGCATCGGTAGGAGGATCTACAGGTGTTGTAACAGGAATTATGGCTGATACCGCTAACATCATTTTTACTAACCGCTTTGGCTGTGCGATCAGCAAAACAATTACAGTTAATCCATCGCCGGCACAAATAACCGGTGGAATAACACGCTGTGGTTTGTCGGTTGATACGGTGTATGATGCTACTCCGTCCGGCGTATGGTCTGTGAACCCGCCTACAGTTGCTACCATCAGCTCTTCTGGCATTATTTCTACATTGTCTGGCGGAACTGCAATAGTTAGCTACACGCTTGCAACGGGTTGCAGGGCAACAAAAGTATTGACTGTAAATTCGCTCCCTGCAGCAGTAGTGGTGTATAATTTTGCAATAAATAGCTTCATGACAGACACCTTCTACGCGTCTTATCAATGGTATAGTACGTTACAAGGCGCTATCCCCGGCGCAAACTCTTTCCGGACAGCGGCCCTGTATGACGGAGACTACTGGGTTGTTGTAACAGACTCAAATGGCTGTACTGCAGCTTCGATGCACCTGCCCTACCTCACAAGTATGGTTGGCGTAAAGAACCCTGCTGCTGCATCATTACATATTTATCCAAACCCCGCTACCAACATAGTGCATATTGAAGCGGGCATCAGTGTTCGTGCAGTTATCACCAGCCTTGATGGAAAAACAGAGATGGACCAGGCCGATGCAAAGGAGCTGAACATCGGCAGCCTGGCAAATGGCATGTACTTCATATCGGTATATGATGAGAACGGAGCGCGCCTTACAGTGCAGAAACTGATAAAGCAATAATTCTGTTATCCGCACTGCGGGAAGGAATTCCGTATTAATAATAATGTTTAAAATCGCTGTTTATCTTTTTATAATAAAGAGTTTATGAAGAAAGTATACTTATTGCTTGCATTTTGTTGTCTTAGTCTTTCCGGCTTTTCTGCTGTTTGGTATTCGCAGGGGGCTACTGCGGTCAACACACTGACCAACTGGAATAGTTTAGCCGGGGGCGGTGGAACTACTCCGGCAACGTTCGCTAATGCAGGCGATACCTGGATCGTGCAAACTAATATGAACATGCCAGCGGGTACATGGACGATAGGCGGCTCCCTGGTTGTTGCCACCGGGGGACAGTTCATAAAAACTGCTGGCGGGGCAACGACAATAAACATTGGCGACAGCCTGACGGTGAACACAGGCGGAACGATCACAACCGGCGCAGGAGCAGGGAATCCGATCATTAACATCAGTGGTGATATTACAGTTTTAGGAACGGGGATTATTACCACCGGCGCCGCTGGTATCTATAACTACTTTAATCTTGTAAATACAGGGACTTCGCTCGCAAGCCCACAGCATATTTATTGGACATCAACGGCAGCCAGTCTTAGAACAGGAATTAATATCAGCACCGGTGTTACTGCTCAATTGTCTACCGATTTTCCGTGTCCCCAGGGGTCAGACGTAGGAGAGGTGATAAGCGGTACGCTTGACTGTGGCACTTTCGTAATGAGCTCAGGCGGAACTAATGCGTTTGCTGTAAATGCAGGCGCTGCAATGCTCACCGCAAACACAGGAGGAATTAATGGTTCAGTGACATTGATGGCGTCCACATCTTTTAGCGGCGCGGCAAACTATACATTTAATGGAGCGGCTGCACAAGTGACCGGTACTTTTTTGCCTGCTGTGATTCTTTCAGGTGGAAGTGTCAGGATCAATAACCCGCTTGGCGTAACACTTTCTCAATCTACTGATATCAATTCAGGCGCTACACTTACACTAACTAACGGTGCGCTCACGATCGGTGCGAATAATCTAATATTAGGTGCCACTGCGACATTAGCAGGTACTTTCTCTTCAACGGCCATGATCGTGGCTACCGGTACCGGAACGGTTCAGAAAATCATGACCGGCACAGGCTCATTTACATATCCTGTTGGTGATGGCGCCGGACCAAATTACTCACCCATCACTTTAAATTTCACGTCAGGCACTTTTGGCGGCGGAGCCTACGCAGCAGTAAACCTGAGAAATGTGAAGCATCCCAACAATGCTAATGCAGGCAATTATATTAATCGGTATTGGAGTGTAACCACGTCAGGTATTACAGCGCCTGCATATAATGCGAGCGCCACTTATGTACTGAGCGATGTGGTTGGTACCGAAGCAAATATTTCTGCGGGACTTTATACATCGGCGCTACCATGGATTAAGTATGGTTCCACAACTGTTGCTACGCATACATTGACAACAGGAACGATCGCAACAACTGCGGGTGATATCAGTGGTATAGCTACAGCGCTGCCATCGGTAACGGCATCAGCCGGCGTGGCAATATGCGACGGACAGAATGCTCTGGTGTCTGTAGCGTCTTCTTCAGGTGATCCCGTGCTTACTTTTACGTGGGCCCCAGGTAGCAGCCTCTCTACAACGGTAGGTCCAACTGCCGTTGCAAGCCCCACCACCACCACTACCTATACCGTTACGGTGACCGATGGAAATGGCTTTACCGCGTTTGCGACCACTACGATCACAGTTAATGCTGTGCCTGGTCCAATTGCCGGAAATAACAATGTCTGCATCGGGCTGGCAACTACACTGACCGGAGCGCCAACAGGCGGTACCTGGCTGAGCACAGTTCCTGCCAATGCGACTGTGGATGCTTCAGGGTCTGTATCAGGCATTGCTGCGGGGACAACCGTCATTTCTTATGTATTAGCAGGCTGTGCTGCAACAATGACCATGACCGTAAATACACCGCCCGCCCCGGTTACCGGTGGCGCAATTTGCCCCGCGGCAAACATAACACTTACCGATGCTGTTCCCGGCGGAGTATGGTCTTCTTTGGATGCTACGGTTACCGTTGGCTCTGCTACAGGTCTCGTAACCGGTATATCTGCAGGCACCGCCCTGATCTCGTATACTGTCCCTACCTGCATTCCAGCAACTGCTGTTGTAACTATTAATCCTTTTCCTCCGGCTGTTAGCGGATCTCCTGCTGTATGTGAAAATGGTATAACGTTATTGACCAACTCTTTGGGAGGCGGTACATGGAGCAGCTCAGCCCCGGCTAATGCTACCGTAGGGTCGGCAACCGGTGATGTTACTGGCATACTTACTGGTCCGGTTACTATCTACTATACAGTTGCCAGTTGTGCAACCAGCTTTGTGATGACCGTTAACCCGGCTCCGGCTGCAATAACCGGCGCTAATCCGGTATGTGTGGGTAACACGGTGAATTTATCAGATATCACAGGTACGGGTACATGGAGCAGCAGCGCTACATCGGTAGCTACTATTAATGCAACTACCGGTGACGTGACAGGGATTGCACCCGGCGTAACTACTATATCTTACATTCTTAATTCCACAGGTTGCTGGGCTCTATATTCTGAGACAGTAAACAGCACACCGGTGCCAATTACCGGGCCTTCTATGCTGTGCACAGGCCTCAGTTATAATTTCAGTGATGCTTCAGGTGGTGGTACATGGAGCAGCAGCGTACCTGCTGTTGCTTCTGTTGTAGTGCTGACCGGTGTTGTTACCGGTAATGGTGCGGGTACAGCCGATATTACTTACACAACCAGCGCTAATTGCTTTGTGGTGCAAAATGTAACGGTAAATACAAGCCCGTCTTCCATCATAGCACCCACAACGGTTTTGTGTGCCGGAGACTCCGTTACTATGTTTGACCCAACACCTTCGGGCGTTTGGTCTACGAGCGCTTTCTATATTGCAGATGTTGGTAGTTCCAGCGGCAAAGTTTATGGTGTGGCCGGCGGGGGTACTGCCACTATATCCTATACGATCTCTAACGGTTGTTCTGCGATTTTGGTTGTGACCGTTGTTACAGCGCCATCAATGATCGTGGGTGACTCACTGCTTTGCGACTCCTTCCAGATAACATTAATGGACTCTGTAGCCGGTGGCATATGGACCAGCAGCGCACCGGGAAGCGCAATAGCCTATCCGACAACTGGTGTGATCGAGGGTGTTGCTCCGGGTGTTGTAACTATCTTCTACACTATTACCGGTTGTCCGGCGGTTTCTCATAATGTTACCGTTAATCCGAATCCAACGCCTATTACCGGATCTCCCAGCCTGTGTAATGGCGTGGAAGGGAACCTGTTTAACCTGATGACGGGAGGAACGTGGAGCAGTGCTGACGTATCTATAGCGATAGCGGGCTCCAGCACCACACCAGGCACAGGTATAGCAACAGGCATATCGCTGGGTACTACGACCATCAGTTATATAATGCCTTCCGGCTGCTTTTCGACACTATCAGTTACTGTAAACCCGCTGGCGCCACCGATCTCCGGAACGGATACAATATGTGCTACAGGCACTGCATGGCTTACCGACATAGTGGGTGGCGGCACCTGGAGCAGCAGTAACCCTGCGGTTGCAACTATTGATCCGATAACCGGCCTGCTTACCGGCCTCGTTACTGGTATCACTTATATTGTTTACACACTGCCAACCGGCTGTACTGCATCGCTGCTTGAAACAGGTATTCCGGCAGTTCCGCCAATATCTAGCCCATCGCATGTTTGCACTGGTTCATTCATCCCGCTCACCGATGCACAAGCCGGCGGTACATGGAGCACCTCTAATATTTTTGTAGCAACAATTGACACCAACGGCATACTTGCAGGCTTGTACCCTGATACAGTTGTCGTTACCTATACGATATCAGCTTTCAAGGGTTGCCTCTCCACAGCTACAATTGAAGTAAATCCATTGCCGGTACCTGTGGTAACATATAACTATCCGGCTCACACTTTGAGCACATCCGGCTTTTACACAGGTTATCAGTGGTACAACCACCGCACTGGGCTTATACCGGGCGCTTCCGGTGCAACGTATTCATTGCCGCACTCAAACGACTCGCTAAGGGTAATGGTAACTGACACCAATGGCTGTAGTGGTTACTCTGCATGGTTCTATTATAACTATACGGGTGTCGGCAATGTAAATGCTGTGAGCGCAAGGATATTCCCTAACCCTGCTACTGCTACAGTATTTATCGAGTCTACAGTTGCGGTTCGCGCGGTGATAAGTAGCATAGATGGCAAGATGGTTATGGAGCAGGCCAATGCAAAGGAAATGGACATCAGCAAGCTCGCAAGCGGCCTGTATGTGATCGCTCTTTATGATGAAGAAGGCCAGCAATTGCTGATACAGAAACTTGTGAAAGAATAATAGTTAATAAAATAGTTCAGAGAAGAGCTCCTTGATCAGGGGCTCTTTTTTTGTTGCTTGGCGTAAGAAAAGTATATTTATACCGCATGGCAAAGAAATCGAACAAACCGGCAAATGCATCGGGTGCACCTGTTCCAAAACAAGCGCCGCCCCAGATGCGGCGGCCGGAGCAGCAGGCTGCGAAACCTATTGAAGGAAATATTTTGCAGAAACCTTCTGTGCAACTGCTTATTGCAGTCGGTATTGCCTTGGTTACATGGCTGTTCCTTAAAGTATGCCTGGAGAACCAGCTTACCAACTGGGACGATCCGGGCTACATAAAGGACAACCCCCTCATAAAAGATGTTTCATCTGAAGGTATAAAGAACATTTTCTCAAACCCGGTAATGGGTAACTATCACCCGCTCACCATTCTCAGCTATGCCATTGAGTATAGCTATGTGCAGTTGAAGGAGGAGTTTTATTATGTCTATCATAGGGATAGTCTTTTGTTTCACATCGCTGTCACGATGCTGGTATTCTGGTTTGTGAATGTATTGACCAAAAGACCCATCGCTGCCACCATTACAGCGCTGCTATTCGGCTTGCACCCTATGCATGTGGAGTCGGTAGCATGGCTGGCGGGCCGCAAAGATGTTCTTTACGGTATGTTCTTCGTGGCAGCACTGGTAGCGTATGTATATTACATACGCGCGGCAGGGTCTAAAAAGTGGGGCTTGTATGGCGTCATAATTTTATTGTTTTTATGCTCCTTGCTGTCAAAGCCTGTGGCTGTTGTATTGCCGGTAGCATTATTGCTGATCGACTATTTCGAGAAGCGGGATTTCAGCAAAATGTCATTTTTTGATAAGCTGCCAGGCAATGAGGACATCCGGAGATTATGTGCAGCGCTAATAGAAAAGATACCCCTGTTTGCCATCGCTGTATATTTTGGATTGCGATCCGTAGATGATCAGAAGCACTTCGGCGCCCTGGGTACGCAAAATGTTAAGTACGACTTTTTGGAGCGGATAGCCTTGGGTGGGTATGCCTTTGTTACTTATTTGTTGAAGGCCATAGCTCCTCACCGGCTTAGTTGCTTCTACCCATACCCCACGAAAGTAGATGGCGCCATCCCATTTTACTATTATCTGTATCCGGTAGTTGCATTGGCGGTATTGTCGTGGTTATTATTTGCGTTTCTTCGCAATAAGAAGATCATTGTTTTTGGAAGTATGTTCTTCCTGGTAAATATTGTATTGCTGTTGCAGTTCATACCGGTAGGTGGCGCTATACTTGCGGACAGGTATACATACATACCATACCTCGGCTTATTTTTTATGGCGGGCTGGGCTGTGTCTCATTTTTTCGAGAAAGGCGCGAACATACAGATCGGGTATGCAGCTCTTGGCCTGGTGCTTGTTTATTCACTTTGCCTGGGTTACATGAGCAATGAGCGTTGCAAAGACTGGTATGATACCAGCAGCCTGTGGCGGGATGAAATAAAACAACAACCCGATGCCCCTAATGCTTACAATAATCTCGGGTTTGAATACTTCAACAAGTTCAACGAAAGCGTGGATGTCAATAAGCGGAAGATATACTATGATTCGGCTTTTGTTTTGCTGAATAAGGCTATATCGCTGCAGAAGGACTTCGTTAATCCATACATCTCTCTTGGTGAGCTGCAACGCAGCACCGGGCAGTGGGCTGAATCGAAAAAGAACTATTACAAAGCTATTTCGCTGAATGATAAAAGCGAAACACCCAACGCATACCTGGGGCTGGCGATCATCTATGCAATCAACAATAATTTCGATTCGTCAGGCATATGCTTCAAGCTGGCGTTGCAGGAGAAACCTTATTTCCCGGAGGCGGTGAGTAACTACGGCAACTTCCTCGACATGACCGGTAAAACGGATTCGGCTATTATTATGTATGGCGTGGCCATAGGTCAGAACCCCGATATGTATGCGCCGCTGTTGAACAGGGGCAGGGCATTGCTGCGCAGGAACCGGCTGGATGAAGCGCTGAAAGACTTTAACCGGGCGCTGGAGCTGAACCCGCAGATGGGTGAAATATATTACGCCCGCTCCATGTGCTATGCAGCAAAAGGGAACAGTACCCAGTCGGCACAGGATGCCGCTAAAGCACAGGCGCTGGGATACAAGCCGCAAGCCAATGCCCCGCATCCATAGATGTATCAAATTGCTGACCGTAAACTGTAAAGCTGAGAACTGTTAACTGGCAACCGGTGAACTATCCATCACGACCTGTATGGTTTTCCGCGTTTCCTGCCGCAACAGTGTTTGCCGGCCTTTGGTGAGGGTTGCAATGATCTCCGGAGTGTAGTGTCTTATAGTGAGCAGCACAACGTTTTCGTTGTTGGTAACTTTATAATCTTCGCTTAAAGCAGGTATAAGTGCGCTTAGCTTATCTTCCCGGTTGTCTATGCAGGCTACAAAGCTGATAGCCGCATTTTGAATAAGGTTGATCTTTATTTTAAGGCCGTGGAAAATGCTGTATAGCTTGCTGAGATTATCTTCTGTAATGAACGAGAAGTCGCGTGTAGTAGCCTGTATCAGCACCTGGTTTTCCTTCAGTGCTATAAGGGGAGGGTAGGCCGCTGACACTTCTTGTTCGATCACCGTACCATCCAGTTTGGGATCAAGAAAACACTTTACATAAAGCGGTATGTTGTTGTTCTGTAGTGGCTTAATGGTTTTAGGGTGAATGATCTGTGCGCCGTAAAATGCCATTTCTATTACCTCGTTGTATGAGATAGCATTGATCTTTACGGTATCGGAAAATAGCTTGGGGTCGGCGTTTTGCAGCCCTTCCACATCTTTCCATATCGTTACTGAGTTCGCCTGCAGCATAGCCGCGAGAATGGCCGCGGTATAGTCGGACCCTTCCCTGCCTAGTGTAACAGAATAACCATCATCAGTGGCGCCGATAAATCCCTGCGTCACCACCACTTTGCCGTTTTTTAATGACGCACCTATGATCTCCTGCGCTTTTGACTGAGAAGAGTTCCAATCAACAACTGCATCCCGGTAAGTGTCATCCGTCTGAATCACACGCCTAATGTCGATCCATTTACTAGGCAGATTGCTTTGCCGCAGCCAGCACTGGAAGATGCTGGTAGAGAATATTTCGCCGAGGCAAACGATCTGGTCATAAGAGCGATCATAAAAGGCAGGGTCGGCAGACTGTGCTGCCTGCTCCAGTGCGGTGAAGTAGGGTAGCAAGTATTCTACAGCCGCTGCATAATAGGTAGGGTTGAGCAGTCCCTTCGCTTGCGCAAGGTGCTGTTGCTCCAGTTTTCCAATAAGTATCTGAGCTTCTTCTTTTCGGCCACTGCATGCGGCATTGACGATCGCCTCCAGCGCATTGGTAGTCTTACCAAGCGCCGACATCACCACAACGAGTGGTTCTTTTGCATCCTCAATAATGGGCAGCAGTGCCGCCATCCTGCCTGCATCAGCTATCGATGCACCACCGAATTTGTAAACTAACATAAAGACTAAAAAATGAATTCAAAGGTAACTATTATGCTATTGTTCGCTCGACTAACATAAGAAATTGTAAATTTGTACATCTTAATTTAGACACATGAGGGTATTATTAGAAGTTAAAGACAGCAAGGCTGATTTTGTGATGGAGTTGTTGCGAAGTTTATCTTATGTGAAGGCAAAGCCGATCAGTGAAGAAAAGGCTAAATTGATGGAGGAAATAAAGGAAGCCGTAAGCGAGATGAAACTTATCCGTGCCGGCAAAAAAAAGGCAAGAAACGCCGAGGATTTTTTAAATGAGCTATAGTGTTAAAACAATTGAAGTTTTTGAGAGGCAGGCAAAGCGTCTTATCAAAAAATATGTCTCACTAAAGAGTGAGCTAGCTAATCTTATTAGCGACTTGAAACAGAATCCTGTGCAGGGCGACGCGATTGGAAACAGTTGTTACAAAATCAGAGTCGCTATTGCCTCGAAAGGTAAGGGGAAATCAGGAGGAGCCAGGGTCATTGCCAACATCGTTGTAATAGAAAAAGTTGTTTACCTTTTGTCGATCTACGATAAGTCCGAAAAAGAAAATCTCTCAGACAATGAACTAGGAGAATTGTTAAGGAATATCCCGGGCAATAAGTGATCTGTTTCATTTTCTTCCTGCATCAGCTATCGATGCACCACCGAATTTATAAACGAGCATAAACCCCAAACCCTAAAGGGGCTTCTCCATGTTTTGATTTTAATTGAATACTAAACCCATGGTTATCTTATATTATCTTCTTCCCCTTCATCGCATCCTTCAATGCCCCCTCCATCACACGCTCTGCATATGGGCGGGAAGCATCAT
>CANJQU010000121.1 GCA_947476485.1 Chitinophagaceae bacterium | reverse complement strand
CACGCTGGAATGCGTGGAATGGTTCTTTAAGATGGGGTGCCCGCTTGTGATACTTGCCTGCAACACCGCTTCTGCAAAAGCCCTGCGCACCATACAGCAGCATGATCTGCCGCGGATAGGCCCGGATAGGCGTGTGCTGGGCGTAATACGGCCCACGGCCGAAGTAACCGGCACTTATACCAAAACAAATTCGGTGGGCGTGCTTGGCACCAGGGGCACCGTCAGTTCGGGGTCTTATGAGCTGGAGATCAATAAGTTTTTCCCGGAGATAAGGGTACACCAGCTTGCCTGCCCTATGTGGGTGCCGCTGGTGGAGTATGGCGAATACAAGACCGAGGGCGCTGATTTTTTTGTGCGGAAATACCTTGATGAGCTGCTCTCTGCCGCACCGGATATTGACACTATATTACTTGCATGTACCCACTATCCGCTGCTTGCCGGGCTGATAGAAAAGCACCTGCCCGCCGGGATAAAAACGGTATCGCAGGGGCCCATAGTGGCCGATAGCCTTGCCGACTACCTGCAGCGCCACCCGGAGCTGGAACAACGAATTACCAAAACCGGCAGCATGCGCTTCTACACAACCGATGATGTTGCGGACTTTGACAATCATGCCTCCACTTTCTTTGGGGAAAAAGTGAAGTCGGA
The DNA here is from genome assembly GCA_947476485.1 of Chitinophagaceae bacterium. Taxonomy (GTDB): domain Bacteria; phylum Bacteroidota; class Bacteroidia; order Chitinophagales; family Chitinophagaceae; genus Nemorincola. Next base: position 11,037 of record CANJQU010000121.1, on the reverse strand, counting down.
GCTGGCTATTGTGTCTGAACCTTGATCTGCGTGATCGCTGTGATCAGGATTTTTTCATGTGCGGCAGGTTTCGGTTATACATAGCGCGGGATGCATTGTGACGAAAATATCACAGTTTTCCTGAAAAAAAAGTTTGCACAGGTTTGTGTTGATTATCAGACTTTTAGCGTGAAAGAATATCACAAGAACCTCACAAGAATATCACACGCTTTTCCCGTTTTTTCGGGGCTGCCTATCGAATTTCAGCGATCGTTATTTATAACTTCTGTTGTGTTTGCCAATGGAGGATGCCTGTGCTCTAATGTCCCGTTTTGAATGTATTTTTTAATGGTTGATATGGGACATTCTGCTTAGGGATAAATTCTATGAAACTGTTTACTGTGGCTGGTTTCAGGTATGTTATTATAAATATTCTACTTTTCCCATCCATGCCCCATCCATACCCTATCCGTGCCCCAAAATGCCCCATTTCAGTTTACCGTTTTCAGTTTGCCTCGTCCTGAAATAGGTTTACACTTGGTTAGATAATCCTGTTTTTTGGTTACTGTCATTTTGTTAGTCCTGAGTAAGGTTTACGCTTTGTACGCCATTTTGATAGTCCTAAGCATCCGTTAACCACACATATCGTGCCCGTGTTACCTTACTTTTCTTTTGCTTCGCCAAAAGAAAAGTAACAAAAGAAAAGGCGACTTTTTTTGAATCGCTCCGCGCAAAAAAAGAAGCTCTACTCTGTTGTTGCGGGGGAATACTATTTGGCCCCGCAGCACGTGCGGCCCGATCGGGCAGCAGAATAACAATTAAGGGCGTGTTTCGTGGGTTGCTTTGAAAAAAGCTGGTGGATGAAAAACGGCCTTTTTTTGGCCCAAAGTTGAGATGATTTTGTGAGCTGGCGAAATTGAAGTTTTATGATATCGCGTATACGGCATATCATATACCACCGGCGGTATATGATGTAAATTTTTTTCGAGGTAAGGGGTTGGAGATGAGGGGTGTATAGGTTATGAAGGGGTTGGGGGAAATGTCAGAATCAGAATTGGCCGGAATTTGAGGATCACCTGAATTATCTGATTGAAAATAACACGTCATTGCCCCCCTTCGGCCGGCCCGGGCCTGCTTCGCGAAGGCTATGCGGGTAAGAACTATTCGCGGGGGATTTGCCTGCGCACAGGTGTGCCACATTTTGGAAATGTGGCACACCAAGCCGCGCCGCCACCATGCCCTAGTTCTTGTTGTATGTCGTCTTTTTCTCCTTTTTGGGCGCTTTATTTCGTAGTTCTGACTGAACGCCGTGTAGATTGCTTGCCAGCATGGCGCTTACGTGTCTTTCTATCGCTGCTTCGTCGGCGATATTGAGCGCTTTCATAATTAATTTCTGATTTGCCAATATTGTGTGCAATAACGCCGTGTTTGAGAGCAGCATCTTTTCAACTGCGTTTTCGAAATGGAGTTCGGCCAGTTCTTCGTCTGTCATCATAATTATGGTTTATACCTAAATGTAAGAAATACTCTTTTCAATTAAAATGTTTCTATTTTTATTGCCTTGTATCATCCTTAATCCTGTGAATCACTTATGCCGCTGAGCCTCAATGAAATAAGAATCTCTTAAACTGACAAACTATGATACCTGATTTTCAAACCGTGATGCTGCCTTTGTTGCAGCAACTTGCTGATGGTAAAGAACATAAACTGCGTGAAGTTATCAACGCGCTGTCCGATCGATTTCATTTGACCGCCGAAGAACGGGTAGAATTGCTGCCAAGCGGAAACCAGGCAATTATTGATAACCGGATTGGTTGGGCCAGAACTTATTTGAAGAAGGCGAAGCTTCTAGATAATTCAAAAAGGGGATTTTTGTCAATAAGTGAAAACGGAAAAAAGCTTCTTAATACTCATCCTAACAGGATCGACCTCAATTACCTCAAAACGCTGCCTGAATTTAGGGAATGGCAGGATTCCTATCTCAATTCAATTGGGAATGAAACGCAGGAAACAACTGCGATTAGTTCTACCTCGACACCCGATGAAGCTTTGGAAAGTGCCTACCAGGAAATACGCAGAGCGTTGGCTCAAGAATTGCTTACAAAAGTAAAGGAATGCACGCCTGCTTTTTTTGAACAGCTTGTGGTGAAGTTATTGGTAAAAATGGGGTACGGAGGTTCGTTAAAAGACGCCGGAGAAGCAACACGACTGACAAATGATGAAGGTATTGACGGTATCATTAAAGAAGACAAACTGGGCCTTGATGTTATTTATATTCAGGCTAAACGATGGGATACACAGCCGGTGGGAAGGCCGGACATACAGTCATTTGTCGGCGCATTAGACGGGCAACGTGCAAATAAAGGTGTGTTTATCACGACGTCCCGATTTGCGGAAAATGCGAAAGCCTATGTGAAAACGATAACGAAAAAAGTTATTCTAATTGACGGTGAACAACTCGCGTTATATATGATCGACTACGGCCTGGGAGTAAACACAATATCGACTTATGAACTTAAAAAAATTGACACTGATTATTTTGGAGAATAAAATACTTAACTATGAATAAATTTATTACCGGCAAAGAACTTGAAGATGCCGTTTACAACATTATCTGGGAAGCCAAGGAAACACTTCTTATTGTATCTCCGTTTATCAAGCTTGACGGCTACTTCATGAAGTTGTTCGAGAAGCACATCAACAATTACAATGTTCATTTATTGCTGGTGTTTGGGAAAAACGAGGGCAATGCGAATAAGAGTTTGGGCCAAACCGATTTTGACTTCTTTAAAAAGTTCCCGAACGTGAGCATCATTTATGAACCCAAGTTGCATGCCAAGTATTTTGGTAATGAAAACAAGGGAGTGATCACATCGATAAATCTTTATGACTATTCGTTTAAAAACAATATTGAATTTGGCGTTTACTCTGAGAATAGTTTATTAAGCACCATTACCCAATCTTCTACAGACCAACTGGCCTGGAACAAGTGTAAGGAGATAGCCGAGAACGGCGAGCCGGTATTTGTGAAGCGACCAGTGCTACAGAAAAAATTATTGAGCGCTATTACCGGTGGGAAAAACTACATTAAGTCGGATGTATTGTTTGACGGCACGGAAAGCTTCTTTTCAACCCGCGGCCGGGCAAACCCAAAACGTCTGGCGGATTATCCGGGCCAACTGGACTATGATCCCAAAAATGAAGCCCGTCCGGCAAGAGAGACCGTTGAAGTGACTGCGACCGGATATTGTATAAGGACCGGTGCGCAAATTCCGTTCAATGTGAATAGACCATATAGTGCCGAAGCATACAAAAGCTGGGCGCAGTGGAACAACCCGGACTACAAGGAAAACTACTGTCATAAGACCGGACGAGCGTCTGCAGGTAAAACCTCTATGAGAAAGCCGGTATTGGAATAGAATTACCCGCTAGGAAAGTGAGACCAAGCAAATAGAATACCTCTTTGAGCTTTATGATAAGTATACGGCGGGGTTGTTTGTGGAGGGGAAGAAAAAGAAAGCTGCAAAAGTTAAACCCGATGAAGAGGGAAAATAATGATAGACCAGTTCGACTATAAAATTACGGGCGTTGGATGGGCTGAAATGACCTTTGTTTCGCACACGGGTGATAAGGTGGTTATTACCATTTCTTATTGCTGTGAGCCATTGCCGGGTCTGCTGGATGCGTTGTGCCGGTTGCAGCGGGATGAAAGCCGGTTTGAAGTTATCGAAATGGGCGGTGACAATTACGATTTCACACTGGTATTGTGTGAAGTGGCCGCGGGTATTCTAAGAATAGAAGTGCTGGAGGATGCTTATTTTGATGTGCTAGACCCTGATGAGGACCGTGTGCCTATACCTTTGTTTACGGCCTATGACCGTACCTGTTCTATTTGTGAATGTGTGTTGGGCAACCTTGAGGATCTAGTGAGGAACATGGGCTTAGAAGAATACAAAGAGAAATGGTGTACCGCCTTCCCGGTGGAAAAACTGACGGCATTGAAGGACGCAATGCGGAGGTGATGGTTGCGCCTGCCAGGTTTTATTTTATCACGCCGGATAATTCAATTTTATCACCCCGGCCTGAAGGCCATGAGCTGCGCTCGCTCCCTGGCGTGAGCTTTGAAGGAAAGAGGGGAGTGTGTGGTGTGTCCTGCGGGAGTTTGTTGCGTGTTTTGTGGGGGTTTCCTGCGGGAGTGTTTCGGGTGTTGTGCATGTTTGTTTATTTTATCACCCCGGCCTGAAGGCCACCCCTCTTTGAAGGAAAGAGGGGAGTGTGTGGCGTGTCCCGGCGGGAGGTTTTCCCGATTTTTATTTTTTAAAATGGGAGGCGATCTCGTGGAGGATCTCGGGCATGTTGTGGAAGACGAGTTTGTTTTCGAAGCGGACTACAGTGAAACCTAGTTCATTCAACCGTTGCGTTCGTTTAGTATCATATTCCATTCCTTCTTCGGTGAAATGGCCCTGACCGTCTAATTCAACTATTAGTTTTTCGGCGGGGCAGTAAAAATCTGCAATGTAAAATTCAATGCTGTGCTGGCGAATGAATTTACGGCCATGTAGCTGGCTGTTTTTCAGTGCGAGCCATAAGGTGGCTTCTGCAGGGGTGAGGGTTTTTCTTAGGGTGGTGCGTTTTTCTTTGAGTACGGAGAGTGAATGGAGCTTTCTATTTTCCATGAAACCGGTGTTTATCAAATTTAGTAATTTTAATAAATCGCGGTGGGAAAACTCTCCTCCTTTTTTCAAGGAGGAGTACCCGCAGGGGGAGGTGGTGTTTTTTGTTTATCACCACTGGTAGTTTTAATTTATCACCCTGGCCTACGGCAGCCCGGATAATTCAGTTTTATCACCCCGGCCTGAAGGCCACCCAGATAATTCAATTTTATCACCCCGGCCTGAAGGCCATGAGCTGCGCTCGCTCCCTGGCGTGAGCTTTGAAGGAAAGAGGGGAGTGTGTGGTGTGCCCGGCGGGAGTTTCCTGCGGGAGTTTCCTGCTGGGGGGCTTTTGGGTGTTGTGCATGTTTGTTTTATTTTATCACCCCGGCCTGAAGGCCACCCAGATAATTCAATTTTATCACCCCGGCCTGAAGGCCACCCCTCTTTGAAGGAAAGAGGGGAGTGTGTGGCGTGTCCGGCGGGAGTTTTCCAGTGTTATGTAGGATTGCTTTGTCGCAGCTAAACGCAGGTTCCGTGCAGAGGTCTGGCTGAATAGAACTCTATTGTACAAGCGTGCTATGGCCACGGACGGTGATAGCAGCAATCCAGCGTGGACAAAAAAAAATCCCGATAGCTACACGCTAACGGGATTTTCAATATTTTTTGGGTTTTATCCCTGTTTATTTCTTTTTTCCTGGTTTTCCGGTCACCATTGGTTTTGGCTCTATGGATAGGTAGGAGAAGATGGTGTCGGTGGTGGGTGGCTCGTTTTTGAAGAAGCTGATCTCGGTGATGGTCTCGCGCACTACGGGCACACCGGTGATGGTGACTGCGGTGGATGTGCGTGGGTACACAATCTTGAGAGTGTATATGCCGGGCAGTACGTTGTTGGTCTCGTAGTAGCCGGCAGAGTCGGTGAAGCCTGATGCGCCGATGGTGGAGTCGGGCAGGTAGATGAATGCCTGCAGCCCGCGTATGGGGTGCTTGTGCACATCGGTGAAATAGCCGCCTATAGCGCTTTTATGATACACGCCGGGTTTCTGTGGTATCACTGAAATATTGGGGTGCGATTCTTTCTTTTTCTGAGCAGATGCGGTGCCAAAAATAAACAGGCAAATGGCCAATGTTACAATTCGTGTCATGTTATTGGTATCTGGTTTAGCCTTTAAAAGTAAACAATATTCTAAAATTCTAATAAAAACGAGGGTAAGGTTTTATAGCCTGCCTGTAAAGGCGTAATTTTGGGACCTCTCCCCGCCCCTCTCCGAAGGAGAGGGTGAGGTGGAATGAGTTACGTGCTGGATAGGGAAAGAATCCCGTTTATTGTTTGAATTTTTTATATGAGTGATATTGCAGTACCCAAGGCGCCGCTGACGGCAAAAGATTTCGCTACCGACCAGGAAGTACGCTGGTGCCCGGGTTGTGGTGATTATTCGATACTGAAGCAGGTGCAGACCATATTGCCGCAGACAGGCATACCGCGCGAGGATATAGTTATCATCTCGGGCATAGGCTGCAGCTCGCGGTTTCCTTATTATATGAATACGTATGGCATGCACTCCATTCACGGGCGTGCCACTGCTATTGCCAGCGGACTGAAGGCTACCCGCCCGGAGCTGAGTGTATGGATAGTGACGGGAGATGGCGACGGACTGAGCATTGGTGGTAACCATACCATACACCTGCTGCGCCGGAACTTTGATGTGAACATATTGCTGTTCAATAACCAGATATATGGCCTTACGAAGGGGCAATACTCGCCAACATCGGAAGTGAATAAGGTGACGAAGAGCACCCCGATGGGAAGCATAGATCATCCGTTCAATCCGCTGGCGCTGGCGCTGGGGGCAGATGCTTCGTTCATAGCGCGGAGCATGGACCGCGACCCAAAGCACCTGCAAGCAATGCTGCTGAGGGCCAACGGGCATCATGGCACGTCATTCCTGGAGATCTACCAGAACTGCAACATCTTTAATGACGGGGCATTCGAGATATTTACCGAAAAGAGCACACGGGCTACGGAGACGCTGATGCTGGAGCACGGCCAGCCGCTTATCTATGGCGCCAATAAGGATAAAGGCATACGACTGAATGGTCACCTGCCCGAGCTGGTGGAACTGGGAGCTGAATACAGCACCAGTGACCTGTGGATACATGATGAGCGCGATTTTTATAAAGCACAGATACTGACCCGTTTCTTTGATGACCCAAGTGTGCCCGGGCATGCACCGCGCCCGTTCGGGGTGTTTTATACGGCAGACAGGCCTACTTATGAGGATGAAATGAGGCTGCAGATAGAGGAGATAATAGCTACCAAGGGCAAGGGTAACCTGGATAAGCTGCTTTCGGGGAAAGAGACGTGGGTGATCGAATAATTTGAAAATTTGAAAATGTGCAAATTTGAAAATGCTCATGTGGTTGAATACCGTTGGGATAGACAGGTTGAGAATATGCAAATTTGAAGATGTGCAAATGTGCAAATTCCCGTGGGGTTTCAAGACTACTTGAATAAATACGGAAGAATGGAATAAATTTGAGCGAAGTGCGTTTCGCACTTTTGTCCCGATAGCCATCGGGATGGATTTTTACCTTTGAATTTTCACCCAGGTGTCTATAAAAAAACTAGCGGGGCAAACGGCATGGTATGGCATCAGCTCTATTGCTGCGCGGTTTATAAATTACCTGCTTACTCCCTACCTTACTTATAAGCTTTCTGAGGCTACTTATGGCGAGCAGAGCATTGTATACTCTGCTATTCCGTTTCTTAATGTGGTTTTTACCTATGGCATGGAAACGGCCTATTTCAGGTATAACCATAAGGATGGAGTGGACGAAAAAACGCTGTTCAGCACCGCAACGTTCTCGCTTATAACTTCTACGGTTTTGTTTACAGGTATACTGCTGCTGTTCAGGCAGCAGGTAGCGAGCCTGCTGAAGATCAACCTGCACCCGGAGTTTATAGAATGGGCGGCCTATGTGATAGCGCTGGATACGCTCACTACGGTGCCCTTTGCGCGGCTGCGGCATGAAGGGAGGCCGAAAAAATACGCTTTTATCAGGGTGGTGAGCATCCTGATAAATGTGGGTATGGTGTACTTTTTTTACAGCATTTTACCCGGGCAGGCAGTGGCGCGCCCGGGCTCTGTGCTGGCGGGATGGTACAATCCGGAAACGGGCGCGGGATATTATATCATCGCCGGTATTATTTCTTCAGGCTTTACGTTCCTTATGTTGCTGCCGGAGTTTTTCGCGATACGCCTGCAATGGGACAGCAAGCTATGGAAGGAAATGATGATCTACTCGCTGCCGCTGATGGTGGCCGGCTTTGGGGGGATGATCAATGAAACGTTTGACCGCATCATGCTGGGCTGGTGGGCGCCTGTGGCCACGCAGGAGGAAAAGATGCAGCAGGTGGGTATCTATTCGGCATGCTACAAGCTTTCCATACTTATTATGTTGTTCATACAGGCTTTCAGGATGGGCGCTGAGCCGTTCTTCTTTCAGCAGGCGAAGGGAGAGAATGCTCCCAAGACGTATGCGCGGGTTATGAAGTTCTTTGTGATCACGATCTGCGTTATGTTCCTGGTGGTGACGTTGTACATGGACGTCTGGAAACAGCTTATACGCAACCGGCATATGTGGGAGGGACTGAAGGTTGTGCCTATACTGCTTGTGGCGAATATGAGCCTGGGGGTTTATTACAACCTTTCCATCTGGTACAAGCTGTCTCACAATACCAGGGCAGGGGCTACGATAACGCTTATAGGGGCTGCCATTACGCTTATCATTAACTATTTCTTTATCCCACATTATGGATATATGGCCTGTGCGTGGGCTACGCTTGTCTGCTATGCCAGCATGATGGTGATATCGTACTTCTGGGGGCAGAAGGTATACCGGGTGCCCTATGCAACAAAGAAATTACTCGGCTATTTTTCGGTAATGCTGTTGCTCTACTATGGTAATATGGCCGTATGCATGCTCACAGCGCGGGCTGCATTGCACTTGCTCTCAGGAACCATCTTCCTGCTGGTATATCTGCGGTTTGTGTATGAGATAGAGAAGAAGGAGCTGAGGAACCTGCCGGTGGTGGGGAAATGGATAAGGTAGTGGTAGTAAATTATCAGGTATATTTGTAATTAGAATCAAAGGCCGGTATGAAAGTTTTATTAGACATAAAAGATAGCAAAGCACCTTACTTAATGGAAGTGCTTAAAGGATTGTCTTTTGTAAAGACGAAGCAACTGACGCCGCATAAAGCGAAAGTGCTGGAAGACGTGCGGGAAGCAGTAAAGGAAATGACCTTAATCAAAGAAGGGAAATTAAAAGGTCGTAACGCTGAAGATCTGATCAATGAGCTATAAGGTAATATCGATTCCAAAGTTTGAAAAAGAACTAAAAAGACTGGTAAAAAAATATCCTTCGCTTAAAGCAGAATACATACATCTTCTTCAATCTCTCAAGTCAAAACCGGAGCAGGGAACAAAACTTGGCAACGACTGTTACAAAATACGTGTGGCTATTGCCTCAAAAGGAAAAGGTAAATCAGGTGGGGCGAGGGTGATAACCTGCCTGCAAGTAGTTGAGACGTCCGTTTACCTGCTGACTATTTTTGACAAAAGCGACAAAGATAATATCGAGGACAAAGAATTGCAGGATCTACTCAAATGGATACCATAGGTGCCGTTTTGGCATTTACACTTATTTGCCTGATAGGTTAATTCCTCTTCACCACATATAAATTTACCACCAGGGACATCAGCAGGAACATGGCGACAAGCTGGTGCAGCTCGGCGAGTATCTCGAAGGTGCCGAACTTGCCGGGCACTGCCATTGGCGCACAAAGTACTGTGACAATACCGAGCGTTACCTGGATAGCGACAAGTATGAGCGGCCACCATCTCGAGGTTTTCAAAAAATTCGCCCGCTCCTTCAAGACAATGCGACCGGAGTTGAAGAACCAAAAGATCAACAACGTAAGCAGGATATAGGCCAGACCACGATGCATGAAGTGAACAGCGATCTTATCGCTGGCAAGGCTGCGGGACATAATGCCATCCGGTATCCACATGCCATTTATTGTGGGCCAGGTAGCGGCAGCCATTGCGGCTTTGAGACCGGCCATAAAGGCACCGTAGGTGAGCTGTATGAACAACAAGAGGGTAATGACGAGGGTAAAGATGTTCAGCTTTTTCGCAGAGACCCTTTTTTCTTCCGGCACCAGCAGCATGAGGGCAAACCAAAGCGTGTAACACGCAAGGACCATTGCAGAGACAAAGTGCAGCGCCAGCTTTATATGGTCTACATAGAGGTGGCTGTCGTTGAGGCCGCTGGCTACCATGACCCAGCCGATGAGCCCTTGCAGTCCGCCAAGCAGGAACAGTACAACAAATGGCTTTATCATCTGCCGGTCGAAATATTTTTTTATAAGGAAATATACAAACCCGACCGCAAACACAATGCCGAGCATGCGCGCCCAAAATCTATGGAGCCACTCCCAAAAAAAAATTGATTTAAAATCTTCGAGTGTGTATGTGCTGTTCATGTATTTGAACTGGCCGATCTGTTTGTAACCATCAAAGGCTTCATTCCATTGCTTTGCATTGAGCGGCGGGAGGATGCCGAAAAGCGGGTTCCATTTTGTGATGGACAGGCCGGAGCCGGTGAGCCTGGTCACCCCTCCAAGCAAAGTCTGGACAATGATCATTATGACGCCGGCAATCAGCCAGCAAGCAACGGCGCGCCGTTTTTTATCGTTTACAGGGAGGAATGTATCAAGCAAATGATCGGCCACAGAGAAAGGATATTTTGAGCAAAAGTAGCTGAATCTATTGGCAAGACAGTAGAACTATTTCAGAGTAAAATTGTCGATCTTCTGTAAATATGCATTAAATTTGGGTAAATTTGTTCTCAGACGCGGTTGCCAGGTGGGGAATAATTTCCTCAGCTATTCCCCACATTTAGTGGTGATTACGCATTATGTGCGGGTGAATAAATTTTTTTGTATCTTTACTCTGCAATTTGTTTTTGATTATGTAGGGTTGGTATAAATTGACAATCAATACATTACATGAGTGGGAGTTGAAAATGATCACCTAAATGCAGGAATATTATTTTTATGCGTAAAAATGGTCTGATTATTGATTTAGAAAACGCAAGTTGAAATACCTTGGAATACCTGTAGGGATTTTTAATTACTTAATATATAAGAAGATATGAGAAAAGCAGATGTTGTAGGCAGCATAGCCGAAAAAACAGGAATACCTAAGGTAGATATCCTTGTAGCACTGGAAACTTTCTTCAAAGAAGTAAAGACGTCGCTTGTAGAAGGCGAGCCGGTGTATGTGCGTGGGTTTGGTAGTTTTATTCTTAAGAAACGTGCAGCCAAGATTGGCCGTAATAT
>CANJQU010000120.1 GCA_947476485.1 Chitinophagaceae bacterium | reverse complement strand
TTCAGAAGTATGAACAACGACAAAAACATGACCATCAGGTCGCGAAGCAAAAGTTTTTCTTATGCTACCAACGGACTGCTGCAACTGTTCCGGCAGGAGCCAAATGTAAAACTGCATGCACTTGCAACGGTAGCTGTAACAATAGCCGGCTTTGTTCGTCACATCGGGCATTGGCAATGGGTAGCCATTGTATTTGCCATTGGTATAGTATGGATAACCGAGGCCGTAAATACCTGTATAGAGAAGCTCTGCGATTTTTGTTGTGATAATAAATTTCATCCTGCGATAAAGATCATCAAAGACATATCCGCTGCGGCAGTGCTGGTGGCGGCCATGGTAAGTATTGCGACAGCAGTAATTGTTTTCTTTTTCTAAAAACTATAGTATGAACTTTTTTGAAAAATATAAGTGGCTTGCGCCGATGCAACTATTTATTGGCGCCCTGCTGGCTGCCCGAGTAATGCGCACACAACCCTTGTATTCGCTTTCATCCCATGGAACCTGTTTCTTGCGGTAGTGCCGCTTTATCTGAGCTACAGGTTGAACAGGGCGGGGGATAGAAGAATGTCATGGGTATACCTCGCGGTCTGGTTATTATTTTTCCCAAATGCCATGTATATAATTACAGACATTTTTCATCTTAAAGAACGCCCGGATGTACCCCAATGGTATGATCTGCTAATCCTCTTTTCAGCAGCAATAAGTGGTGTCATCATGGGGTTTTTATCATTGCTGAACGTAGAGCATTTCCTGCGACGGCACATTAGTGTTAAGCTGGTACCATGGACGATCCTTTTCTTCTTTGTGCTCAGTGGCTATGGCATCTACCTTGGGCGCTACCTGAGATGGAACAGTTGGGATATTTTTATGCAGCCCGTATCGCTGCTGCTGGATGTTAAAAAGGATATATTGCACCCGGTGCGAAATAATCAGTGCTGGTTGCTCAGTGGTTTGTTTGGCATCTGGCTCCATGTGCTCTACCGGTATTTTAAGAAGTTCAGGAGTGCTCATCCGTTTAAATAATTTACCGGAAGAGCTGTGTTTTCAAGGTGCTATACTTAACTTTATAAGTATGCGTTATTCCATTGAGCATTTTTGTTTTCCACTAATTACTATTTTGTTATGAGACAGACTGCCCTGTTGATCCTGCTACTTGTAACTATCTTTTCAAAGGTATCCGGGCAAGCCCCGGGAATTCAATGGCAGAAATGCTTTGGCGGATCTGGCAATGACGAAGCCCAGTCAGTTAAGCAAACCTATGATGGAGGTTATGTTGTAGCCGGGTGGAGCAAATCGTCGGATGGTGATATTACCGGTCATCATGACAGCGTTGACATATGGGTAGTGCGGTTGACATCCTCGGGTTCGCTGATCTGGGAGAAGTCGTTTGGGGGTACCGGGATAGACGTGGCATACGATATACAAATAACGAGCGACAGCGGTTTTATCATTGCGGGATATTCTACCTCCAAAGATGGAGATGTGACAGGGCATCATGGAGATTCTACAGCACCTAATCATGGTGATTCCGTGTATAATACCGACTGCTGGGTAGCTAAGTTATCAGCATCCGGTAGCCTGGAATGGCAGCGCTCACTAGGCGGCAGCTTTGATGATGTGGGTCAATCGGTACAGCAAACCATCGATGGTGGTTATGCCGTGGCCGGCTATACACGTTCCAACAATTTTGATGTTTCCGGCAATCACGGGGGCTACGATTTCTGGCTGGTGAAATTGTCGGATACGGGCGGGCTGCAGTGGCAGAAAACGTTTGGAGGCACAGGTTATGACCAGGCTTTCTCCATGCAGCAAACAGATGACGGCGGTTTTATGCTCGCTGGTTCTAACAATTCAAATGACGGCGACGTAACGGGTAGTCATGGTACATGGGATGTGTGGGTCGTTAAGACATCTTCCTCCGGTGGGCTTATTTGGCAGAAGTCATTGGGCGGGACCAGTGGAGAAGGCGCCCTTTCGATAAAGCAGACTATGGATGGCGGTTATATTTTGACCGGCAGCACTACGTCAACTGATGGCAACGTTGCGGGCAACCACTCTGGCCTTAATGACGAGTGGGTAGTGAAGCTCTCGGATACCGGCCGGATAGAATGGCAAAAATGCCTGGGAGGTAGCGAATACGAGCATAGTTATGCAATAAGAGAAACAACCGACAGCAATTTCGTTGTTAGCGGTTATAGTAACTCGCCCGATGGAGATCCGACGGGGAACAATGGCAACGGCGATATCTGGGTGGCGGCCCTATCGAAAGCGGGCACCCTGTTGTGGCAGAAGAATATGGGCGGCAGCTTCAACGAATTCGGATATGATATAGAGCTGACGTCAGATGATGGTTTGATCGTAGTAGGGTCATCCGGCTCCAATGATGGCAATGTTTCAGGTAATCACGGAACTGACCCTAAGACAGACTGGTGGGTAGTGAAGCTGAATAGCATTACCAGGGTCAAGCCCGCAGTCAACAGCCCGATAAGTGTATTTCCGAACCCGGCGCACGACCGCGTAAACGTCATTTGCGGGCAGTCGTTTACTTACACTTTTGTAAATATGCTTGGCGAAACTTTAAAAGCCGGCGAAAACAGCAGTGCTATTGACATCGGTGATTTAACTCCGGGAGTCTATATTCTTTCAATTACTGCCGAAGAAAGTAACACCATTGTTAAGCGCAGTATTGTTAAATGGTGAGCCGGCCGCTTTGTTGCAGCCATAATTGATGTCTCATTTGCCTGGAGACGTTCAGGATAACAACATACTATTTGTCCTTGAACACTTCTTTCAGTTGATCGTGATTTAACGCAGATAGTAGTCCCCGAAATAGAACAACTATTATAACAAGCGCAAAAAGCACAGTGACTTGTTGATGGATGCTGTCTCCCTCAGGGAAGTTGGAAATGAGTACAAACACTGTGAATAATGTTGCAATAGCAAACGCTACGAAAGTAAACCGATAGCTGGCTATACCCAGGCAAACATATACGATCGCTGTACACATTTGTCGTACCATAAATGCCGGGTCGTAATAAGCAATGATAGAAAATAGAACCACGGTAGCTGTAAAGAACGCAGCGAAAAGGTATAGAGCACTACGCGCAGTTTTTATTGGTCTGCGCACTTTGTTCAGCCGCCTGGCTTGCACCTTCTGTTCTATGGCGTCAATATTATCCATGATCGCTGTGTTACAAAACATTAGTAAGCCCCTTCAGGGGTTTGGGGAATTTACTCCGCCTTCATCAACATCATCTCTTTAATATCCGCCATTATACGTTTCGCAATATTATTTGCCGTGGTTTCAGATCCGCTTTCTGAATATATACGGATGATCGGCTCCGTGTTTGAAGTGCGAAGATGCACCCAGTCATTATCGAAATCTATGCGAAGGCCATCCTCGGTGTTGATCGGTTGTTTTTTGTATTTCTTCTTTATCTCTTCAAATATTTTCTTCACGTTCACTTCTTCGCCCAGCTCTATCTTGTTTTTGGAGATGAAGTAATTGGGGTATTTGCTGCGTAGTGCTTTGGCCGATTTACCAAACTTAGCAAGGTGGGTAAGGAACAATGCAATGCCAATGAGCGCATCGCGGCCATAATGAAGCTCAGGCACTATTACGCCTCCATTGCCTTCTCCGCCTATCACAGCATCCACTTCTTTCATTTTCTTCACCACGTTCACTTCGCCTACCGCGCTGGGAAAATATTGCCCGCCATGTTTCTCTGTCACGTCCCGCAGTGCACGCGTAGAGGAGAGGTTAGAAACTGTATTTCCTTTTTTGTTCGATAGTATGTAATCTGCAATCGCAACCAGCGTATACTCCTCGCCAAACAGGCTGCCGTCTTCACACACGAAGCACAGGCGGTCCACGTCGGGATCTACGGCTATACCCAGCGACGCATTACTTTTCTTAACAGTAGAGCAAAGCTCTATCAGGTTTTCAGGTAGTGGCTCGGGGTTATGGGCAAACTGGCCGGTAACTTCTTCATTAATTACTTTTATATCGGTCACACCCAGTGCGTTCAGCACCTGCGGCACAGAGATAGCTCCTGTGGAATTTACCGCATCCACTACCACCTTGAATTTCGCCTTTTTAATAGCTGCAACATCTACCAGCGGATGCGCCAGTATAATGTCTATGTGCTTTTGTATATAGGTGTCATCAGTGGTCACTGAGCCTATCTTGTTTATTTCTGCATAGTTAGTGTCGCCTTTCTCCGCATAGTCCAGTATCCACTGGCCCTCGGCAGCGTTCAGGAATTCACCGTCTTTATTCAGGAGCTTCAGCGCATTCCATTCTTTAGGGTTGTGGCTGGCGGTAAGTATGATGCCCCCTCCTGCTTTTTCCATCTTTACAGCCATCTCTACCGTAGGTGTAGTGCTCAGGCCAAGATCCACCACATCACAGCCCATACTCTGTAGGGTTGCGGCTACAAGGTCGCGTACCATGCCGCCGGAAATGCGGCCGTCTCTGCCGATAATTATTTTTTTATTCTTGCCCTGCTGTGCCACCCATGCGCCATATGCCGTTGTGAATTTCACCACATCTATTGGGGTCAGACTCTTGCCCGGTGTGCCGCCTATTGTGCCCCTGATGCCGGAAATAGATTTAATTAATGCCATAAAAAATGTTCAGTCGCGAAGATAAGAAAAAGCAATTATGTCTGGATTGTAATAATCGAACTGGATGCCTGGGTGGCTTCTGTTATGCTATATAGCTTTGTAAACAGGAATTGGTATTTTTGTGCATTACATAGATTCAATGATGCATCCTTATTTTTATATACTGTTTTGTAGAGACGCAATGCATCGCGTCTCTAAACATACTATATTTTCACTTTTCCCGTTGCTTGGCTGATGCTGATCCTGTATAATCTTTTCCTTTTTCTATACTCCTTAATGGCGCGGATATACGGCTTGTTCAACGGCAAGGCAAGGAAATGGGTGGAAGGCAGAAAGGATTGGGAAAACAATTTTAAGAACGTACTTAGTCGCGGCGAAAAAAGGATATGGGTTCACTGTTCATCCATGGGGGAGTTTGAGCAGGCCAAGCCGTTGATTGAAGAGTTGAGATTACAATATCCTGCTTACAAGATACTCGTCACATTTTTTTCTCCCTCCGGCTATGATGCCTGTAAAAACACGTCGCTTGCCGACTATGTTTTTTATCTGCCACACGACAGTAAGCAAAATGCTCAGAAATTTGTTGCGATTGTTGAGCCCGCTATGGCTGTATTTGTGAAGTATGAGTTCTGGTATTATTATCTTGCTCGGCTTCAAGCTATTGGCATTCCTACATTGTTGGTGTCCGGGGCGTTTCGTCGAGACCAGCCGTTCTTTAAGTGGTATGGCGGCATGTTTCGCGATATGTTGAAGTGTTTCAGCTTTTTTTTTCTGCAAGACAGGGCTTCCGAAGAAGCGCTTAATACTATTGGGCTCAATAGCAATATACTTATCTCGGGAGATACCAGGTACGACAGGGTTTCGGCTATTGCGGAGAAAGTAAGTGGTATACAAGCAGTTGATGACTTCCGGAATGGCAATAAGATACTGATTGCTGGCAGTACATGGCCAGGAGACGAAGAAGTGTTGAAAGACTGCATGGTTAAATTGCCCGGTAACTGGAAGTTGATCATTGCTCCTCACGAAGTAGACAGTGCCCATGTTAGTAAGGTTCAATCGCTTTTTAAGTCAAGTATTTTGTTTTCAGAATTGGATGCCGAAAATACGGGGATCGATAGGAAGGTACTGATCATCGATAATATTGGAATGTTGTCACGCCTGTTTGCATACGGAGATATAGCATTTATTGGAGGTGGTTTCCAGAAAGGCGGAATACACAATATTCTCGAGCCTGCAGTGTTTGGGCTGCCCGTAATTTTTGGTCCTGTCTACTCAAAATTTGTCGAGGCAAAGGAGCTGGCTACATTGAAGTATGTATTCCCGGTTAGCAGTGCGAATGAATGCAGCGGTGTACTTGAAAAATTGATCACGGACGAAGAGTACCGTGGTTCTATAAGCTATGCGCTGAAGGAGTTTATGAAAAACCATACGGGAGCTACTGAGACTATATTAAGCGAGGTTAAGAAGCACCGCTGGCTGGAATAACGAATTTTAACTTTCTATATCAAATCAGCTGAAATCATTATCCACCGCGCTCAGGGACTGATTTGATGCGCTCATTTTAGCGTTTTAAGGTGATTTTCCTGTGGTTATGGCCTTAGATTGCTACTCCTGATTGGGATAAAACGTATTTTTACACGCTCAAAATCTTATTAAAAATGCCAGGAACAGAACTATTCGGCGCAGAAGAACGCAAAGAGATAAATGATGTATTGGAAACGGGAATGCTTTTCCGTTATAATCACGACCAGCAGCGCAATGGAATATGGAAAGCGCGCGACTTTGAGGCCGAAGTTAGAAAGATAACCGGCGCCAAATATGCGCACGTAGTTTCAAATGGCTCAGCAGCCATTGCTATCGCCCTTGCAGCATCCGGCATTGGTGCAGGTGATGAGGTTATCGTACCTCCGTTTACGTTTATCGCCAGCGTTGAGGCTGTGCTGTTTATTGGTGCGATTCCTATTTTCGCAGAGATAGATGAGACATTGTGCCTGAGTGCAGACGGGATCAGAAAGGCGCTGACTCCTAAAACAAAGGGTATTTGCCTGGTACACATGTGCGGCACCATGGCCGATATGGACGGTATCATGCAGGTTGTGAAAGAGCATAACCTCACGCTTGTAGAAGACGCAGGGCAGGCATTTGGTGCTTCTTACAAGGGTAAGTCGGTAGGCCTGTTCGGCAAAGCCGGTAGTTTTTCGTTCGACTTCTTCAAGATTGCAACGGCCGGTGAGGGTGGCGCATTCATCACTGATGATGAGGAAGTATACAAGCTTGCGGATGCTTATTCCGACCATGGGCATAACCACGTTGGCAACAACAGGGGCATGGAGCAGCATCCTGTGCTTGGTTTCAATTACCGTATCAGTGAACTCCATGCTGCTGTCGGGCTGGCCCAAACCCGCAAGGTGCCTCAGATACGCGAGACCAACCGGCGGAACAAAAAAATACTAACGGATATGCTAGCTCAAACTGAAGGTATATCATTTTCAAAACTTATGGACCCGGCAGGTGACTCTGCCACATTCCTGAATTTGTTGCTTCCTGATCAGGAAACAGCACAGCGCACGGTTGATGAGCTGAACAAAGCGGGTGTCGGAGGCTTTAATTATTGGTACACGAATATGTATCATTTCGTCAACCAGTGGGACCATCTTAAGAATATGCAGACTGCCTCTAAACTGCCTGCACAGGTGTTGGGAATGCCACAAGATTACACTAACCTGCAACTGCCGAAGTCGCAGGAGGTTATAGGCCGTCTTATTTCATTTGGTATCCGTTGCACCTGGACCGATGAAGAGATGAAAACTTTGGCAAACAACATTTCAAACGCTGTGAAAAAGGCGTCTTTAGTGCCCGCCATGTAAGGCTATTTGAATTTTGACTTTTGAATTTTGACTTTGCAAATGCACAAGAATTTTAAGAACATAGATAAAGTCGTTTTTGGGCGCGGAAGCTTTGCCAACATGGAAGGTATACTCGCTGAAAAGCGCAACGAGAATGATCGTTTTTTTCTGTTTGTGGTTGATAACTACTTCAAAGGAAAAAAGCTTGAAAAACGTATTCCCGCCTCGCCTGAAGATGTGATCCGCTTTATCGATGTAGACCCGCATGAACCTACAACCGAACAGATCGATAGTTTGAGGGATGAGATACTTGCGTCAAAAGGATTGCCAGCGGGCGTTGTTGGTATTGGTGGTGGCAGTATCATGGACATTGCTAAAGCCATTTCCCTGATGTTTACCAATGAAGGTTCGTCGGTTTTATACCAGGGCCTCAACCTCATAAAGAAACCTGGGATTTATCATCTTGGCGTACCGACTATTTCGGGTACAGGCGCAGAAGTATCTATGACTGCAGTGCTCACCGGGCCGGTTAAGAAATTAGGACTTAAATGCGATTGGACCGTTTTTAACCAGGTGATATTGGACCCTGAACTTATTGCTTCCGTACCGGTTGATAAATGGCTGTATACGGGCATGGATACCTATATCCACTGCATAGAATCCGAGAACGGCACACTTAATAATGCTTATAGTCATGCATACGCAGAGCAATCTTTAAAACTTTGTCGCGAGATATACCTGGGTGAAAATGCGGGTCAGACCCCTGAGAATGATGATAAACTGATGGTAGCATCTATGATGGGTGGACTTAGTCTTACCTATTCTGAAGTTGGCGTATGTCATGCGCTGTCTTATGGATTGTCTAAGATACTGGGCGAAAAACATTGCTATGCAAATTGCCTGGCGTTCCAGCATCTTGAGGATTATTATGGTGAAGGGGTGGCGGAACTGAAGCAAATGCTCAAAACACACAAAGTGCAATTGCCTCAGGGATTAAGTAAAGAATGGAGTGATGAAACGATCACTGCAATGGCCGAAGTCGCCTATAATCTGCCCCATATGTGGAATCATGCGATAGGCACCGATTGGAAGGAGAAAGTGACAATTGACACAATAAAAGAATTATATAAAAGAATGTAACTGTAGGTGTCCCACGCATTTCAAGTTGTGGTACCACTAACTAAGACAAAAAGATCATGAGCACAAAAAAAATAAAAGTCGGTAACATCAATTGCGGAGCAGATGAGCTATTCCTGATATCGGGACCTTGTGTTATCGAAGATGAAAGCATAATGATGAAGACTGCAGAGAAACTGCGCGAGGTGAGTGAGAAACTGAACATTCCTATCATCTATAAGTCTTCGTTTTTAAAGGATAATCGCAGTAGCCTGAAATACTATGATGGCCCGGGGCTCGACAAAGGTCTGAAGGTGCTTGCTAAAATAAAGGAGCAATTCGGGTTCTCACTTTTGACTGATATCCATTATCCGGATCATGCCGCGCCTGTTGCCGAAGTTTGCGACATATTGCAGATACCTGCTTACCTGTGTATGCAGTCTGGCCTGATGGTTGCAGCCGCAAAGACCGGGAAGATCATCAATATCAAACATGGTCAGTTCCTTGCTCCGGAGAACATGAAACACCCGGTTGCCAAATGCCTGGAAAGTGGTAATGACCAGATCATACTCACAGAGCGCGGCTACACTATGGGCTATAACGACCTCGTAGTGGACCCACGTAGCTTTTACCATATGGCACAGCTTGGATATCCTGTGGTGTTTGACATAACGCACTCAATACGTAAGTATGGGATTCCAAGTGCAGATGCAAAGGGTGGGGCAAAGGAGTTTCTTCCGGTACTAAGCTATGCCGGTGTAGCTGCAGGAGTTGATGGTATCTTTATTGAGACCCATCCAGAGCCTGAAAAGGCATTGTGCGATGCTGCGAGCCAGCTTAGTGTCTATAAACTGGAAGAATTTTTAAAACCGCTAATTGAGCTTCATGCGATAGAGGTGAAATATAGGGCGTAAAAGTTTTAGCATGCGTTTTTTTGTATGTACGTATAAGTTTTATAATTTTGTCGTATAAAGTTGTAGCTAGCCATGGACGCTAAGGTAACATTGAGCTTTGACGCGAGTATTATTGACAAAGCCAAACAATATGCAGAGACTAAGGGGATAAGCTTAAGCCGGCTTACGGAGATATTATTACGTAAAGCCACAGCTGGTGGGTATCGGAATATTGAAGATATTCCGGTTGCTGATTGGGTGTACACTGTTTCTGAGGGTGAGGCCGAGTATATCAGTGCGCCGCGTAAGCGCAAAGACATGAAAGACGAGTACTATAAAAGCAAGAAATGAAGTTTTTTCTGGATGCTAACATACTCGTTTCGGTGCTTAACAAGGAGTATCCGCTTTACACCTATACGTCAAGAGTGTTGAGTATGGCCGATTCTCCTGACAATATACTGGTGACAACCAATATTTGTCTTGCGATCGCGTTTTACTTTGCAGAGAAGAAACACGGTAGGTCAAGTGCAAAGGCGCGGATCGGATTATTGATGAAGCATCTCAATATTGCGGATTGTGGAGAAAGGGAAGCAACATCAGCGATGCAAAACAAGAAAATACATGACTTTGAAGATGGGCTTCAGTATTACGCTGCGTTGCATTCAAATTGTACTTGTATAGTGAGCAATGATCTGGATGATTTTTATTTTTCAGACATACAGGTATTAGATCCGGAACGCTTTTTTAGAAAATACGCTTAATATTTTTTTTAATAAACACACAAAATGGAATTATATCTCGATTCAGCCAACCTCAGAGAGATTGAAGAAGGCTTTAAGTTAGGTTTTTTGGATGGGTTAACCACCACGCCCACCTTTATGCAGCGCGAAGGCATTGCAGACATTGACGGCACTATTGTGAAGCTATCTAAAATGGTGCCGGTGCTTCAAATAGAAGCACTTGGTAATACCGCGGAAGATGTTGTGAAGGAAGCCCGTCGCCAGTTGGACCTGGGTCTCGACCCTAAGAAGACCGTGTTCAAAATACCCGTGTCGCTGGAAGGGGTGCGCGCCTGCAAACTGCTGCGCAATGAAGGGCTGTTAGTAAATGTGCATCTTGTGTATACGCTGCAGCAAGCTTATATGGCAATGCATGCGGGTGCGAGCTATGTTTGTCCGCTGGTAGGAAGGTTGCAGGATCAGGGGCATGATGCGCTGGCTTTGGTAGAGCAATGCGTTGATGCGGTGAACCATTACGGTTATGACACGAAGATCATGTTCAGCTCGGTGCGCAATTCAGAACATGTTCGGAACGCAATAAACATAGGGGTGCATACGATAACAGTGCCATTGAAAGTACTGAAAGCTCTGACGGACAACAATTTCACAACGGTGGGTACAGAGCAGTTCCTGAGCGATACAAGGCTGATGACCGTGCGTGTGAAAGAGGCTATTAATGGAACAAACCCTGTTGTAAATGCGGATACCAACATGAAGGATGCGATCGTAAAAATGACTGAGTATGGCTTTGGCTGTATTACGGTCGTTAATAGTGATAACAGCCTGAAGGGAATATTTACAGACGGAGATCTTAGAAGGTTACTGCAGAAAGACGGAGAGAATATACTGAGCAAGAAAATTGGCGAGCTGGAGTATAAGACCCCGATAAGTGTTGATGCCAGTGCGCTGCTTAACGAAGCTGAAGCCATATTTAAGAAAATGAACGTAGACACGATCCTTGTGCTTGAGAACGGGAAACCTTTCGGCATGCTGGACATTCAGGATCTGAAGAGATATTAATAGTCACACCGGATTTAAATGATAGCAGGTATTATCCCCGCGCGGTATGCGTCTTCCCGGTTTCCGGGAAAACCCCTTATTGATATACAGGGGAAGAGTATGATACAGCGGGTGTATGAGCAGGCTTCGCAAAGCAAGTTGCTGAGCAGCCTGGTTGTGGCCACAGACGACGAGCGTATTTTACAACATGTACTTGCATTTGGCGGGAAAGCCGTGATGACATCACCGCATCATGCCAATGGAACCGACCGCTGCCTCGAAGCATTACAGATGTTAGGGCAGGAATATACCTACGTGATAAACATACAGGGCGATGAGCCCTTTATTGATCCGCAGCAGATAGATGAGCTTGCCGCCATACTGCAGGATGGAACAACCGAGCTTGCGACCCAAATGATACCGGTGAACAACCATGAAGAACTGTTTGACAGGGGTGAAGTGAAGATAGTATTGAATGGCAATAGTGAAGCATTGTACTTCAGCAGAATGGTGATACCGTTTATAAAAGGGGTGGATGAAAAGGACTGGCACAGAC
>CANJQU010000119.1 GCA_947476485.1 Chitinophagaceae bacterium | reverse complement strand
GTAAAATCTTCAAAGAATGGGAGCGTAAGTGTATCACCGGCAGCAGTAATTCTTGCATGCTTGTTTTTGCATGTACCAGACTTGCCGTTCAGCAGGGCATTATAGTGTAACTGGCCGGCAAATTCCTGGGCGGAAGCCTTTGAGGCCGGCGCAACGGCGATTCCCAAAAAAACAAACATTGTGATTACAGCCGGCTTTGTTTTTGCCAGAAATCCTTTCACACTTACGAAACGAGTCGAGACGCAATATCCTGCGTCTCCGCAGCATGAATATTTGATATGTTTATCCTCGGTTCTTTTCACTTTCTTCATTCGCTTTTATACGCGCTCATCTAACGTCTCCACCTGCATTTGTATTGCCCGCATTATATATGTCTTCGGGTTTTGGGGTCTGCATGATCTTAAGGGTGATGATATCTCCCATTTTTATGCGGTTGCGCTTACCTTCACCGTTCAGCGACCGGGGCTCCTGGTCCACCACTATCGCCTGCAGCGTATCGTTTATCGCATCTTCAGGGCTTAACAGTGGTTGCAGATTGAACTGGTTGAGCATAGTCATGGCCTCATCAACACTATTACCGATCACATTAGGCACATCCCACTCGTTGTTTCCCATGCCATTACCTATCACCAACCCTATCTTACTTCCCTGCATGATCTGTTCACCCGGCTGTATCGGTTGCCCTTTATATCTCTGCTCCAGCACCGCTCCTGAGGCAATATCGGGTTTGTAGATCGTATCACCCAGCAACAGCTTGTTGTTCCGCAGTATCATCTCTGCGCTGCGCAAGGATAGGTTCACCAGGTTTGGCATGGCTATCCGCGGGGGCGTTACCATATTCACCGTAAGAAAAACAGTGCGTCCCTCCTTCACTACAAATCCGGAGTCAGGCACCTGTTTCAATACTGCAAGCGGCTTGGCTGTAGGTTCGTAAGTTGAATCTACGCTGATCTCAAAATGCGCATTTTTAAGGGTGGTAACGGCCGTTGCAGCATCCTTGCCCCTCACATCCGGTATGATCACTTCCTGCCCGTGCTTTGTAAACCAGTGCAACGAAGCGAAGAAGCAGGCATATAGCAGCGAGCATAGCCCTAAAACTACCAGCAGATTGAAAAGAAAGGTTTTCCTGAAATTTTGGTTCATAATGGTCTGTTCCAAAAGTAAAGCTATTTTAGCACCTATGCCGAATGGTTTTTAAGGCAATCTTCCAGCAGCTCGCCATAAAAATCCATCAACGTGCGGCCCGATGCCCTCACTTGTTGCGGTACAATGCTGTTCTCGCTCTGTCCCGGCATCGTATTCACTTCCAGGAAGAAAAGCTTATTTGTTGTGCGCTGTAAGATAAAATCCATGCGCACAATGCCGCGGCAGTTGAGGTGGCGGTATATGTATTGCGCTTTGCTTTCCAGTTGCTCCTTAAGGCTATCGTCTATCTTAGCAGGTGTTATTTCCGTTGTTACTCCTGGTGTGTACTTAGCTTCATAATCAAAGAATTCATTCTTACTTACGATCTCTGTTGCCGGCAGCGCATGCAGGTATCCATTTGCCCTGTAAACACCTATCGTAAGTTCACGGCCCTCGATGAACTCCTCTATAAGCACCTGGTTATCTTCTTTAAATGCTTTTTCTATAGCAGGCAGCAGTTCTTCCACTTTCTTCACCTTGCTAACACCCAGGCTGCTCCCGCTTTCGTTTGGCTTCACAAATACCGGCAGCTTCAACTGGTCAAAAATTGCGCCCATTGAGTAAGGCTCGCTTTTTATCAGGTGTACCGAATTTGCAATGTTCACCACATTAAAAGCCTTTACAACTTTATTACAATAGCTTTTATTGAAGGTCAACGCAGATACTATTGAATTGCAGGTAGTATAAGGTATGTGCAGCATATCCAGGTAGCCCTGGAAACGGCCGTCTTCGCCAGGTGTACCGTGCATAGCGATAAATACACAGGCAAAATTTATCTTTTCACCGGCTACGGTAAGCGAAAAATCATTGCGGTCTACATTTACTTTCTTGCCGTCATACTCGTGGTACCACTCATCCTTGGTTACTATGATCTTGAAAACCCGGTATAGTTTCTCGTCAAGGTTTTTCTCAATGGTTTCGGCAGTTTGTATAGAGATCACATATTCTCCCGAATACCCCCCTGCGAGCAATGCTATATTTTTCCTCATTTATGATATGAATTCGCTGCCAAAGGTAATAGAAATACTAAATTTAAAAGTTAAAATTCCTCCCAGCCCTGATGTTCACAGCAGAACGATTCTGCCAGCAATAACTCACCCAAAACGATAACCTATCACTTATCAACTTATCACTTATCAACCTATCACTTATCATCTTATCACTTATCAAGCAAAGCTTGAGTACATCTTTGCCGTTAAGTGAAATTTACGAAAGTATCCGTATCGCCTGATCAGAACTTTCTCCAGTGGTGGTCCTCTCCGCTTGCACACCCATCCAGTACCGGTTCCGAAGCTACATTAACCACCGTGCTGCACTTTTTGCACATATACATTTCGGTGCCAACATGCCCCAGGTTGATCCAGTGATGCTCTTCCGCATGCACACAGCCCGCTATCTGCGGTATAGTGCCGTTGTGAATAAACACGCTGCAATGCCTGCATTGATACCAGTGAGCCGTTATATGATTATGGACATCCTTTCGCTGGTAGCGGCTGCGTTTCCGCCGTCTCGATAAAATATAGTTGTAACCGAACCCGATGGCAATCATCAACAGCACCCCACCTATGATCAGGAAGATAGTATCTGTATCATCCCATTCCTGGTAGCTTTCCAACTCAGCGCCGGGTGTTGATAAACACTTTTCCTGCACATAGCCATCAATGCCGTTATAAGAGACCTTGCACCATGCATCGCCAACTCCCGTAGCCTCAATAGTTGTGTTTTTTTTGAGCTTGCCTAGCACACCGGCATGCAGGTCTTTGCCTGCCCGCACCTTCACATCGGCCACTGTAATATATTGCTCCGCCCAAACGAACGAAGTAACAAGGGATAGCAATATAGTACATACACACTTTTTCATTTTCCCGAAACACTGGTAATACAAAATTAAGGCATTACAATATATCCGCGAATGTTTATAAAGAGAACGGGTGCATTTCAAAATATTCGCATAAACATAACGGACATATTTTCGAAAAAAGAAGCCCAACGGGCTTCAATGTGAATAGCCACCGGTAGAACCGGTGGTAAAATCACCGAAAAAAGTACGAACCCCAACGGGGTTGAATGTGGTATTTAGTGCGAAGATGTGAAATACACCCATGAGGATCCAGCATCTATCTTTGTAACCAAACACACTGCACAACCCGGAAGCCATTGCTCAATAACATGAAATGATCCCGAAGGGATCACATATCTCAATAAAAATAAAACCGCCGCAGTCCCCACTGCAACGGTTTCCTTATTTGCTAATATGTAGATGGAGCAGAAGCGTGTTATTCTGCGGTGAGACTTATTTCAGGGCGGCCACGGCTTCGGTAGCCTTTTCGTTCATCTGTGGCGCCACAGAGCGTGCATCATCATAATATGCAAGCAGTATCTTGTAACCGGCGCATTTTTCGCCCAGCACATTTGCTTCGCAGCCCGCATAGCCTACGAACTTCTCCTCCTTAGGCCCGATCTTCTCGATCACCTTTATCCGCTTCTGCAGGTAGTCGTTCACCATCACCGACTCTTCTATCCTCACCGTTATTGTACGGTCAGAAGATTTGTTGGATATAGCACAGGCTTTTCTGTCTACTAAAACTTTAGCATCTTTAGCAGGCACAAGCGCCGCCACTTTTGCAGCGTTCTCTACTATTCGTTTCTGAGCGATTGCGCTGTTTGCGCTGAACAATGACATTGCTACGAGGAGTGTGATTGAAGTTTTCATATTCTTAATGATTTGCAAAGCGTTTACTAATGATTTGTTAACACAAAAGTATATAGTCAATTTGAAATGACAAAATATTTTTTCAAAATAAATCATCTTTTTTATTTTTTATAGCGTAACTAATTGTCTATAAATAAGCTAAAGCATAATGAAACGCTATAGAACTCACCCTCGCATTTCTTGTGGCAAACAGAATATGGCTTGGCATGTCATTTGCAACTGATTAACAAATGACAGCGCCATGATCAAGCAACTTAGAAGCCACCAAAACAGAAGTCATTCAGACAATTTCAGTATTGCAATGCTCGTATTGCCCGCAGTGGTATTATTTTACCGCGCAATAGTGCCGGTAACAAGTTTTGTGATAACAGCGGTAAAGTAGAAAATGGCTAGAACCCCGCGCCAATGCCAAACTCCGCATACTCAGCAGTGATCTCGTGCGTGAGCAGCATGGCAGACAAGAAAACCTCTTTTATGGGCCCTCGTTCATTTTTCATGAGATAGAAATTAACGCCCATCTTCTCATAAAAAGGATCGAACTTAAGATAGGTCTGGTGGTAGTAGATACCAACCTGGGCCATTAGCCCCACCCTTCCCACCAGGAATTCATTTCCGGCAAAGAATGCGCCATCCCAGGCATGGGCTTTTTCGTGGCCATAGTGAACCAGGTAATTGACCAGGAACTCGTAAACATCTTTATGGTAGGCAAAATCAACACCCGCAAATATCTTATTCTTGCTCCACCATCGCCTGCTTACATAGGCGGTGCCGATATATGCAGGCTCGATAGGATTGTTGATCTTGGGCGCGCGCGCTTGTTTAAGCGACATACCATAACGCAGCTCGATCAGCCACCGGTCTCTCAGTTTGGGCAGGTCCTTTATAATAAGTTTGGGCTTGCAGGTGATGGGAAAATATTGCACGCCCATGTGCACGCCCAGCATGTTCACCCCAAGGTTGGGTTGGCGGTAGTCGGCATCAGATATGTGCGTGAAGTTAGCCCCCGCCTGCAACTGCCAGTGCTTATCTACATGAATACGGAAATCGGTCATGATGATCGCAAAGTCATTGATGTGGCTGCCAATGGCATTATTCAAGGTATCATAGGGAGAGTTGGTCTGGTATTTGCGGGTAACATAGCCTAGCCCGTTGCCCAACCTGAGCGTCCATTCATAATTCTTCCGGCGCATCAATGGCACCTGCAGATTGGGATAAATGCCAACGCAATGCCCGAAGATACGGTCATCGCCATAGTTAGTGTAAGTGAGGCCCACACCCACTTGTGGAAATTTTCGCCGCTGCTGCCATTCCTTCCTGCCATACGTCTGCCAGATGAAATTGACGTCAAAAGCAGATGAAAGAGGCGGTATGGGCGCACGGAATTTATGTGTATGCTTAACGATCCGCCCCGCAAGCACATTAGCCTCCACACCGAAACCCTGTAAACGGTTGTCCTCCTGCGCCACAGCAGACTGAAAACGTAAACTCGCAAAGAAAATAAACAGCAATAAATACCTGTACATATAGGGCGGCAAAAGTAATATCTAATTACTTATTTTCAGTATCGCAAAAAGGTGATCAACTTCCCTATATCTTTGGTCAAACTATCCGGTATCAAATGAAGTGCGTTATCTCATCTCTGCTTGCTATTATCTTTTTTGCTCCCTGCACACTGGCGCAAAACAACGTGCAGTTCAGCGACATTAAAGCAGGCATGCACGATCGCTGGGTAGAGCGCGAAGCATTAAGAGTAGCCAATATGCGCGCCACAAACCTGCACTGGCTGGCAGAATACAAAAGGGCAACCATTATCTCTCACAAATGGAGAATAGTAACGCTGGGGGATGAGATCGTCTGCAGGGTCATTCACATTGAGCTATACTGCGAAAAACCGGGCGAAAGATGTGAAATGGCCGACTTCACCTTCAAACAGAAATACCACGGTGACGGATATATCAATAAGCTAACCTTTGTGGATGCCGGGCAGTTCATCCATATCGAATGTGAATAAGATCACCCTTCATTCAGCTTCATGCCATAATAGACATGATCGCACTCAACCCCTTCAAAATCAGCAACTCCCGGCAAGTGAGCCCACTTCTTAAACCCGAATTTTTCCACCAGTTTCACACTTGCAGTATTCTTATCAAGGATGATCGCGATAGCCGTTTTGTAGTGCAGTTGCCGGCAGGCGTTGATGCCATGTAATATCAATTGTGCCCCCACTCCCCTACCTCTGTACTCTTTACGAACAAAATAACTGACCTCAACAGTAAATCTAAATGCCCCTCTGCCGGCGCGATATGGACTTACGCTGAGCCATCCGGCCACTACATCATCAACCGAATATACAAACAGCGGATACGTATCTGGCGTATGTTCGTTGAACCACCCTATCCTATCCTCCAGCTTCACCCGTTGTGTAAATCCTGTCTGAAACTGAGCGTCTATAGCCTGGTTATATATCTCAGTTATGCCCTCCAGGTCTTTAAATTGCGCTATCCCGATCATGATATTATATTAACTGGTAAAGAATTTAGTGCGGCACGCTGCCATTGCTGTTGCTGCGCATCTGGCTCACCACTTCATTGCCTTTTTGAAACAATAATATCCACGCCGAACTACCGTCCTCTATATGTATCAATTGCTCCTGGGCCGCATATACCCCATGATTGGTGAGCATATAGAATCTCACGCAGCCGGGATCGCAGAGTTCTGTGGTTGTCACACGTATTGCCCTGCTCACATAGTTTTGCGCCAGGGTTACCAGTTCAGCCGCGGCCTCGCCCACTGCGGGGTTCTTTCCGCCACCTGTTCTTCCGCCACCACCACTGAAATAGATATTGGCAGCGCCGGTTATGTATGCAGTAAGGGTAACGATCACATCGCCTACATGACAATCCATCACCAGCCCATATACCAGGGTTTCGCTGTCCGGAATGTTGAGCTTTAATTGTGCGGGAGTAATGCTGATGGCGGTGTTCCTCATGCTTTCATACGAGTCGTCAGCAGCCGCGCCCTCTTTCGCTTCTGCTTTCGATCGCTGCTGCATCCTGCTTCGAAGGACGAAATAAATGATAATGCCAGCCTGCAGCACTATGGCGAGTATGTATAAAACCTTTTCTTTTTCCTTGTCCATTTATGCTAACTCTTATTTATTTCCAGCAGCAATTTAGCCGGAATTGGCCGGCATTTACAATGTTTCACATGCTCCAGGTGCCACGCTATTCGCTGTGCCAGAGTTGCATTATTCGGCATCCCGTTTTTTTCATGCCACTCCCGGTTTATTTTATTAGCCGCTTCTTTCACTTGTTTTAGTTGAATTTATGGTATTTCCCGATGTAGCAAAATACAATAATAGCAACGATGATAAGAATATAAACCCAGATATTGCGCTTCTTTTCTTCATCAAGCGTTGGTGGCCTCAGGTCTGCCGGTGTGGGCTGGTCGCTGTCCAGGTATCCGCGCTTTTGAATTGTGTGCATATCCTCGAGCAATTTTGCTCCATGCACTTTCTCCCACTCGATATAATGCGCCAAAGATCCCTGCAATTTCAAATGCTTCCCTTTCTCGGTAAGTATGAAACCCACGCCAGCTCTGCTTACATGAAATTCATTTGCCGCTAAAAAACCTGTGATGTTCTTTGTGGTTTGCACTGCAAACGGATGAAAATCACCGTCCGTTGCAACAATACCGTGCTCCAGCAGCATCATCTTCTCCTTTTCCAGGTATTCAAACATGGCAACATTTAGGCTGTTAAAATCATTAAATGCATGTGTAGGTATGAACTTGTCCAGTACCTCGGTCTCAAAAGAAGTTAATGTCATTTTCATGGTGGTACATTTTACGGAACAAAAATACGCTTTCGAATGAAAGCTTATATACAAAGCGCCATCTGATTGAATTCATTAATTTCATGCCATCCTTAGCTATTTTACTTTTCTTATCCTCGCTGTTTCATATCGCTCCTTTTGCAGTAACCACTTTAGCTGGATGATAAGATCATCCCATCACCAACGCATAACAACCTGGTGCAAAACAAAACAGGAACTTCTTGGCAAACAGTAGTTTGTCTTAAAAAACACTAATTTTATTAAATGGCAAAAATAAAAGCAGGTCAGATAGTGAAGCGGATATTCATAGGATTGTTCGTCATTTTTGTAGTTATCCAGTTCATCCACCCCGCAAAGAATATCAGCAATACCGTATCTGCTCAGGACATTTCTGTACTCTACCCGGTGCCGGACAGCGTGCAGCTAATTCTCCAAAAAGCCTGTATGGACTGCCACAGCAATAATACTAAGTACCCATGGTATGATAATATCCAGCCCGTGGCCTGGTGGCTTAACGACCATGTAAACGAAGGAAAGCGCGAGCTCAACCTCTCTGAATTCGGCAGTCGCACACCAGAGAAACAGGCCAGGAAGTTGAAAAAGCTCGCGAAAGAAGTCCAGGAAGGCGAAATGCCCCTGGATAGTTATACCTGGATGCACAAAGAAGCCGTGCTTACAGAACGGGAGAAAAACATATTGATTGCCTGGGCCAGCAACCTGTCTGAACAGATATCAAAACAACCAGCAAAATAGATCACATCAGGATAGATTTGGTTGCTATTAAGTTGTTATTAAACCCCATTAGTTTATTAAAACGATTATTTTTGTTCAAGTAGTGAGCTGGCACAATTCTAGTGCCGATCAGGAACACAGTTCAAATTATTCACTAAGCTAAAACCAACCAAATGAAACAAACCAGACTTTTCTTATTAACCGTATTTATCACACTGGCCGGTTTTGGCTCGCTCATCTATACTTCTTGCAAAAAAGACAAGTGTAAAGGAGTGGTTTGTCAAAATAGCGGCGTCTGCTCAAATGGCGTCTGCACCTGCAAAACAGGATACTCAGGAGTCAACTGCGAAAAATCAACGATCAAGTACCAGAACAATTCCTACACGGAACTGAATATTACTTTAGACGGAATTGCGTACACCATACCTGCCGGAAATACTTCTGCATTTATCGGCCTGGCAGGAAGTTCCGTTCAGGTAACAAATGTTTATACCCGCGGAGAGTATGGAAAACCGATCAACTGGGCAGATTTTACTGATCATTTTCCAACCAACGGCGATCAGCTTACAGAACCGTTTGATGTACCTGCCGGAAATTTTTTCCTGAGAATAAAAAACGTCAGCACTACATATATCAACGTGCTGTTTGTGAACCGACTGGAACCAGACGAAACTTATGAGTTTCCTTACATAACAAATGACGGACTTACACATGACATTGGTTATTACAATCGCCACTCCGGAACAATCGTTCGTGCTGAAGGGGCGCCGGCATATTGGGAATGGACCTCTGTACCGAATACAACAAATGCGCTGTTCTCGGTCGAAGCAAATTGATCCCGTCTGAACAGCATAATACCTAAAACGCAGCGCTTGCTATTAAGTTGTTATCAAAATCAGCAATTTAATAAATAGATTACATTTGCGGCCGATCCGGGCACGCCAGGCCTCGTCCGGCCCGGTGCTTAAACAAAATTATTAACCAGAAGAATTCAAACTCATGAGACAACTAAAAACATTCCTGTTGACCGCATTTATTACTATTTCCGCATTCAGCGCACTTATTTATTCGTCCTGCAGGAAAGACAAATGCAAAGGGATCGTCTGCCAGAATTCCGGGGTTTGCTCAAACGGAAGCTGTTCTTGCCCAAGCGGATATTCCGGGGCCAATTGCGAGAAATCGTCCATTCTTTTTGTGAATGACGCCTTTACACCAATATACATCAACGTGAATGGCACTAATGCTACGATCGCTGTCGGCGGTTCGGTTTCCTTTATTGCCACCGCCGGATCTGCGGCAACAGTCACTGCCTACACTTATGGCGCCACCAGCACCGGTGATCAGATCGGCAACGAAATAGATTGGAGCTTTTCTGATTATTTCCCTACCGGAGGCAATACAAAAACAGAACCACTTGATGTAGGCAATGATCAATTCTATCTCTACCTTATAAATCGGCTCCCGTCTTATGTGAACTCCGTGCAGATAAACTCCCAGCCGGTCGATTATATTAGTGTGCCTAACGATGGATATACTTACGGACTTGGATATTATTCTGCCGGCTCCCACAATGTGGCCCTATACCTGGGAACGTCATCTGGTTCTTATAGCTGGTATCCGGTGAGCATACCCAATATGTACAATGCATCACGTACATTCGATGCATACTAATCGGCTTGTTTTCTTTTAGCTGCTGCTGCCGGGCTAACAAACCGATCCAGCATTTTGCCTTCATTGGCCGCAGCTATAATATCGGCCACACGCCGTGCCCTGGCCTCTTCGTTCTTTACGCCATTAATATAGTAAAGGATATACTTTTTGTTGGTCTTACCGAGCGTTTCAAAAAAAGTCTTTGCCTTCTTATTTTTGGCAAAGGCTTTTTCCAGTATTGGAGGAACTGTGAACGATTCGATCCCGTCCAGCTTGCTCCATGTGCCATCCTGCTTTGCCGCATCAATTTTCGCCATACCGGCTGGCATCATCAGTCCCTGTTCTAGCAGCCTTTCAATTCTCTCTTTATTTAATTTCGACCACCCGCTTTTAGATTTCCGCGGAGTAAATAGCTGCATAAAGCTCTCGTCATCTATAGGGTTGAATGTGCTGTCGATCCACCCAAAGCACAGCGCCTCTTCCACCGCGTCTGCATTTGGCACGCGGCTGTTGCTGCTCTCTTTTTTGTAGTACACAAGCCATACCCCCTTGCTTGTCGCATGGTTTTTCTCCAGCCATTTCCGCCATGTTTTGCGGTCTTTGGCATAGTACCTGTTTTCTTTGTCTATTCCGGTTGCCACAATGTGAAGGTAAATTCCAAAATCTGAATTCCAAACCCTGGCGGTCAGAGTTTCAAAAGTGGATTCATACTCAGGACAGACAACAATCCAAATTCCAGGCACCCATCCAGATCATAGCCAATGGGCCTAATTTCTGAAGCGAGGATGATATTTCTCCAGCGTCTGGCGCAGATACCCCCTGTCAAGATGTGTGTATATCTCTGTGGTTGTTATGCTCTTATGACCCATCATCTCCTGTACTGCTCTAAGATCAGCCCCACCCTCCACCAGGTGTGTCGCAAATGAATGCCGCAATGTGTGCGGGTGTATGTTTTGTTTCAGGCCTATTTTCACCCCCAGATCTTTAAGGATCATAAACACCATAACACGGGAGAGCGCCCCGCCTCTGCGGTTCAGGAACAATATGTCTTCGTCGCCTTTTTTTATTTTCGGCAGGTGTACCCTCACGTGTTCTTTATACAGCAAAATGTACTTGACCGCAGCCTCGCCTATTGGCACCAATCGCTCCTTGTTACCCTTACCGATAACCTTTACAAATCCCACATCGAGGTAAAGGTTTGACAGCCGCAGCCCGATGAGCTCGCTGACACGAAGACCACAGCTATACATCGTTTCCAGCATCGCATGATTGCGCTGGCCCTCCGGTGTGCTGTGGTCTATGGCTGCAAAAAGCTGGTCTATCTCAATAAGACTCAGCACATGCGGCAATGAGCGACGAAGCTTGGGTGCATCCAATAGTTCGGTTGGGTCTTTCTTTACTACTTCTTCCAGCAATAAGTAACGATAGAATGACTTGATACCGCTCAGCACCCGTGCCTGCGTACCCGCCGAAAGCCCCAGCTCATTGATATTTACCAGCAGCGACTGCAAATGCTCCAGCTCTATCTGCTCCACGCCCACTCCCGGATAGGCATCGCCGAGATGATCGCGCAGCATAACCACATCATGAATATAAGCCTCTATCGTATTTTCCGACATAGACCGCTCCAGCATTAAGTAAGCCTTGAAACCTTTAAGATATGCTTCCCACATAAAACCCCTGCCCCCTGACCTGCCAGCCGAGGCAGGAGGGGATCCACAAATGTAGCTATTTCAAAGTACGCAACAGAGAACCCCGATTCAGGACGGCTGCTGATTTGAAGGTCGAAAAGGAAAGCCCCTTTAGGGCCTGCCTGCCGGTAGGCAGGGTTTGGGGTTTTTACTATCTTGCACTATGCTTCATCTGGCAATTGTAAACG
>CANJQU010000118.1 GCA_947476485.1 Chitinophagaceae bacterium | reverse complement strand
CGACAATACGACTTTGAACTACTTAGAATTAAAGCCGATATGATCAGCAATATTTGGAACAGTTTTGTGAATTTAAAAGTCCTTTTCATATTAGTTGACGCAAAATAATTCGCCTGCCATTTTTGAGGCTTTAAATCATCCCTACTCACTCATCAATACATGCCATGCCTTATCTATCTGCTTATGATCAAGTAGCTCTTTAGCGTACTGGTGCAGCGCATCCCTTTTGGCCGTTTCGTCATGCGTATATTCCCGCAGTATCTGCGATAGCCTGTCGTCTTGCAAAGACTCACTCACAACAGGTATCGTCGTGCAGTTGCCCAGCATACCTAAATTATTCCCGGTAAGTATACTGCTATGGCGAATATGCCCCGGCAAAGCATCTACACCTACTCCCAGCTCGACATTCGGTTTGTGTACTTCAAATATCGCGCTACCCGATGCGCGGCAGTAATAATCGGCGCCCATGCGGGCTACAAGGTCTATTTTATTAGGATCAATTCTGCCCGCTTCATCCAGCACATTGTCATCTATGTGCATACACACCACTTCACAGATAATAAGGTTAGCAGCCCCGCCCTCATGGCCGGTTTCTATCACCTGCAGCAATTTGCATTCCAGTTGCACCGGCGACTCCTTTACGCGGAATGGCTTCACCATATCCGACTTTACCGGTGTAAAACCGGCCTTCACAAACTCATCCACACCTTTCGGGTACTCGCAGCTTGCGAGGTTCATCTGCTGCACAATGTTATAGTTCACCACATTGATCACAACCTCCTTCGTCTCATATACATTCTCCAAAGAGTGCTTAATAGTATTATCTCTCACCCGGCGTGCAGGCGAAAAAATGCATATCGGCGGCTTACTCCCGAATACATTAAAAAAGCTGAATGGAGCCAGGTTAGCAACGCCATCCTTATCTATCGTACTCGCAAAGCAAATAGGCCGCGGCGCGATCGCCCCAAGCAGGTACGCATGCAGTTGTGCTGTCTTTATCTCTCCAGGAACAATTCTCATCGCTGTGGTTTTATTAACTGCGTAGAGACGCAAAGCATTGCGTCTCTACATTATATTTCGTACAATTTCAAACTAGTTTCTAATTTCAAAATTCGCCAAACTAACAAATTCACTTACCCGTGCTTCCACATCAGCCGCATTAATTTCCTTCATCCTTATTGGTCCGAATTTCTCCACACAATAAGAAGCAAGGGCAGACCCCATGATGATAGCGGCTTTCATGCTTTCAAATGAAGTATCATTTATCCGTGCCAGGTATCCGATGAATCCACCAGCAAAAGTATCTCCTGCGCCTGTCGGGTCAAATACATCTTCCAGTGGCATTGCCGGTGCTGCGAATATCTTATTTTCATAAAACAGCAAAGCGCCATGCTCCCCTTTCTTTATGATCACATACTTTGGCCCCATCTTCTGTATTGCCTTGGCTGCTTTCACCAATGAATGCTCGCCGCTCAGTTGGCGCGCTTCGCTGTCATTCACCATTAGCAGGTCTACCATGCCCAGCACAGTCTTCAGGTCGTCCATCGCCACATCCATCCAGAAATTCATCGTATCCATGATAATGAGCTTCGGACGCTTCTGCAATTGCTTCAGCACACTGATCTGTATAGCAGGAGCAAGGTTGCCCAGCATCACATAGTCACTACCCTGGTAGCTTGCCGGTACTGTCGGATTAAAATCAGCAAGCACATTAAGTTCTGTCACCAGCGTATCGCGTGTGTTAAGGTCTAAGTGGTACTTGCCGCTCCAGAAAAAGCACTTGCCATCCGGCACTACTTCTACGCCTTCAAAGGTCACATCACGTGCTTCCAGTTCTGTCTTTTCTTCCGGCGGAAAATCACCACCCACGATCGAGATCAGGTGAATAGGTTTCGTAAAACATGATGCCGCCCAGGCAGCGTATGTTGCAGATCCGCCAATGATACGATCTACCTTACCAAATGGAGTCTCAAGGGCATCAAACGCCATTGTACCAACTAACAATAAAGACATAAGATTTTAAAATTTGCAGCAAATGTAATGGATATGATTCGGATTTTCGGAATCGGGAATTCGATATTGGGAATTACGATTACTGTAAAGTAAATACCACAACGCCAGGCCCCGTTACTCATTCTAACTTGCCCACCGGCATGCAGGCTCACCCGCTCCTTCTGAGAGGATTGTGATGATGCGTCTATTTCTTCCCTTTCACCGCCACGAGGTACGCAACAATTTTCTTTGCAATAACAGAATCGATCGGAGCATGATACTTCACCACCATTTTACTCACTTCCGCCTCCCATGTTTTTCGTGGAAAATCCGGCTGTGAGCTGATGTATTTCAGCGAATGACAAATAGCACAATAAGAGATGAACTCTGTCTTGCCTTCTCGGTCAGGAAATTCCGGCGATGCAGACGGGTTCAAGTTCAGCTCACGGACACTCCCCTTCACCGTGAAACTATTAACAGGCTCTGCAGGTTTAACTACAGGCTTTTCAACAGGCTTGCACCCATAAAATACCAGCACAATAAAACTGGCGGCCAAAGTGGTGATTCTAAAATATTGGCTCATACACAACTTAGTGTTCTTTAATTTTCAGCAAACTCACAGACGGCAACATAAAAACTCCAGCTCCCATCTTACGACTTATAACTTATATACCCGCCAAAGTGCCACCGAAGGAGGTCGACTAATCCACATTAACCTCCAGTCGCTCTATAAACCCTCTTGCATACCCGCTCCGGTTCCACTGTTTATCCGTCTGCACCCGGCCTTTATTGTCTGTTGCTCTTACTTTTAAATGATACACTCCTTTTGCCTCCGGCGTCCATGTATACTTCCATCGTCTCCATGAATATTTTCCAATTTCCGGATTTAGTGGTGCATCTACCCATTGCTTACCGTCGTCAAAAGAAAGCTCCACTTTCTTTATTCCTGTGCCATCGTTATAGGCCAGCCCTTCTACAAGGCATGGCTTGTGCGCCACTACTGTCTCACTCGTGTCCGGTTCTACAAAAATGGAATGGAGGTTAATATTCGATATTGGCACGGTAACCTTTGCAAGGCTGTCCGGTGTTTCATCAAAGCCGGTAGACGGTATGCGGTATGCACTCTTCATCCAGAAACCTTTGAAAGTATCTGTAAGCACATTTATATTGGCCAGCGATCCAACCCAATACGAGGCATACCAGCCGGGTACTACCAGCTTCAGCGGGTAGCCATTGAGCATAGGCAGCGGTTGTCCGTTCATTTCATAAGCGATCAACACCTCTCCGTCCATAGAATGGTCTATATCAAGCGATTTAATAAACGCGGGAATATCTGGCAGCGCCCCTCTGTCGAGACCCTGGAACGTGACTTCCATCGCGCCCTTTTTTACACCCGCCATTGCAAGTATATCCTTCAGCCGCACACCCTTCCATTTCGCATTGCCCATACTTCCGTTGTTCCATTGCAGGCCCGGAACTTTGGGTTTGAAGGTCGCTCTTGAATTGCCGGCACATATCGCCAGCGCCACCACGGAGTCCGGTGTAAATTTTGTTTTCAGATCATTCATTGAAAGGGCCAGGGGCCGCCCCACTGCCCCGCCTATATACAGCCTGAATGTATCAATATCGATCTTCGTCACCAACTGCGACATATGCCATCTCACAAAAAAATAATCGTTCGGCGTTATATCCTCCCTGAATATTCTTAATGGTGTCTCCAGCTGCGGCGGCCGGTCGGTTAGCAGTATCATTTCCTTCTTCTCAGGGTATTGGGCCATTTCCTGCTCGTTCGGCTTATCCGCATCCTTAACACCCCCGCAAGACAAGAACGTGCACAGAACTATAAGTGCTGCGCATGGAAATAGTGCGTTTCTGAAGATCAATTTTAGCATACCCGGTTTGGCTTGAAAAAACACAAGGCTATTTTCACCAAGTCCTTATAAATTTACTTATTTTGTTTGCAAATACAAACAATGAAGAAAGGATACCTGGCAGCTGCTTTTGCAGTTTGCATCATTTTACTCAGTTCCTGCGGCAGTAACCCAGGTCAGACAGAGACATCCAATGTACCAGCTGCCCCCTCAAAACCAACTGGCGATGTCATCTATAAAAGGTCCTGTGTCTCCTGTCACCAGTCCAATGGCGAGGGGCTTCCGAACGTCTACCCTCCCCTCGCAAAGTCCGATTTCATCACTGATAAAGAAAAAACTATCGGACAGGTCATCAAGGGTTATACCGGAGAAATGGTCGTAAATGGTAAGAAGTACAACAGCACTATGCCGGCACAACAGCTCAATGATGATGAAGTTGCAGCCGTTCTCACGTATGTGTACAGCAATTTCGGAAATGGCGGCACGTCAGTAACCGCCGGTGAAGTAACGGCTGCACGGGCAAAACTGCAATAACCACCATATTGCGTCCCCGTTAAAATAGTTACCATTTTTGGCCATTGAATTTTTACTTTTGAATTCATGAAAGCAATGCTTTTCGCGGCAGGCCTGGGCACTCGCCTTAAACCGTTTACAGACCATGCCCCAAAGGCTTTGGCAGAAGTCAATGGCAAATCCCTGCTCGAACATAATATCAGGTATCTGCAGCGTTTTGGCATCTATGATGTCATTGTAAACGTGCACCACTTCGCTGCCATGATAGAGGACGTCCTGTTCGAACAAGATAATTTCGGGAGCAATATCACGATCTCAGATGAGCGTAGCGAAATATTGGAAACAGGTGGCGGACTGAAGAAAGCTGCAGGCTTCTTTAATGGCGAGGCCGGCTTCGTGGTAATGAATGTAGATGTACTCACCAACCTCGATCTCGAAAAAATGATCGCAGCTCATACGCAGAGCAACGCAGTAGCTACTCTTGCCGTCATGACCCGCGATTCCTCCCGTCATTTGTTATTCGACAGCGGGATGACGCTTTGTGGCTGGAAAAATAATGTAACTGGGGAGGAGCGCATTTCACGACAAATAACACCGTTATTTCCTTTCGCATTCAGCGGCATCCAGGTACTATCTCCCGCTGTGTTGCAAAACATACCATTCGATGGAAAATTCTCGCTGATAGATCTGTATCTCCATCTCGCCAAAACCAGTACACTCAGAGGCTTCGATCATACCGGCAACATTTTCATAGATGTAGGTAAACCCGGCAGTATAGAACAAGCTGAATATCTCTTTCAATGACCTAGTGCAGTATCGCCCGCAATATCGACAACGACCTTATATTGCCCATGTGTTGCGTATGCTGCTGCAGGTATACCACATACCAATCTATAAGTCTCAGTCGTCTGTCCGCGTTCAGCGCTGCATTTTTCAGATCGGCAAGTGTGGGTATTTTCAGTAATGCACTCAGTGCCCTTGCATCCTCATCATTTAGCGGCGACATCTCGGCCGGCGGATGCGCAGTAAAATCACCATCCTGCAAATTCGGGTATGGC
Source organism: Chitinophagaceae bacterium (assembly GCA_947476485.1). Taxonomy (GTDB): domain Bacteria; phylum Bacteroidota; class Bacteroidia; order Chitinophagales; family Chitinophagaceae; genus Nemorincola. The sequence continues at coordinate 6,720 of CANJQU010000118.1, read as the reverse complement.
GTCGCATCGCTGTAGCTCCCTTTTAATGGATAGCCTAGCTCTCTGCTGCACTCCATGATGAAGAACAGCGGAAAGTTCGCCACTTCGTGCAGCGGCATTTTATCCAGCGCAACGAAGTAATCATATGAAAAACTAAACAGTGAAGGCAACGGCCCAAGCTCTGGTAGCAAGCGCAGCAAAAGTTCCACCGAAAATATAACGATACTGTTCTTCACCACATCTTCCTGGAGCCCGTTATAGATATACGCCGCCTGGAACTCGCGGATGCGCTGCATGTTTTTTTGCGGCTGCTGGTAAACCACCAGCTCCAGTAAGGTGCCCGGCTGAAAAAAACCAGCCCGGTTCTGACTCATCTTTGTACTTCTGACACCCTGCACCATATAGGTTTGTACACCGTATAGTTCAGTAAAAATGGTCGTAACAAGACTGCTCTCTCCATACTTCACAGCCCGCAACACTATACCATTCGTCTTATGCAGCATATAGTTTCTGGCACTCGCCCGTGGAAATTTGAAATGAAAAATCGAATGGTCTTACTCCGCCCCGTGCATAGCAAGCGCTATACGCACAACCCATTTATACACCGAAGCGTTAGACTATTGAACAAACACCATCTTACCCGTATAGACCTGTGCCCCATCAGGACTGGATGCAAACACAAGATACACACCGCTTTGCGGTCTGTGCCCTTTATAGTCCACTCCATTCCATACGGCCTGACCACCCAACGCCTTGGTACGGTATACCAACTGTCCCGCGATATCGGTAATGCGCACATCGGCGTTTGCAGCAAGACCCCTTATCGCTATTGTACCGCCATAGCCGCTTGGCACTGGGTCGGGGAATATAGTCACATTAGAGTTCGATGGTCCGCCGTCCGTTGCTGTGCCCCGGTAGCTCACCAGGCCCTGGTCAGTACCTATGTAAACCTCGCCGGTCACCCCATCCACGGTGATCTTCTCAATATGGTTAGACGGCATCGGACTATTATCCTTCGTGAACCGGTAAATGATCTGGCTTGCATCCGATGATAATAGCCAAACACCATCATCTGTGCCCACCCACTTCCTGTTAGCGCCGTCAACTGCTATCGACCTCACTGTGTTACCGGCAAATAAATAACCGGCATACTGATCGTACTGCACTATCGGGATCTGGGCATCGCATGGCGGTGTTCCGGTAAACGGAGCATAGCAATTGCTCACAATGCCTATGCCATTATCAGTACCTACCCATATGTTGTTATTCTTATCCTTAGCAATACAAAAAATAGTATTGCTTGGCAGGTTTCCGTATCCAACACCTGTCGAGAGCCTGTAATAGCTATCATCACTTGGGTCTGCCAGGGTGTTATTGGCATTATATACCAATACGCCAAACCCGTAGCCGCATGCTACCCAGATCTGGCCATTGTCGTCTATCGCTATTGGACCACCGTTTCCGGCGCCAGGCACGTGGAATTTATACCATGTGCTATCCGGGTAGGGCGTTCTGGCATAGAGTATTGATCTGGAGCTATAGGAGCTAAGCCATAGATTGTCATTCTTATCTATTGCCGCGCCTATAAGCTGGCGCTGCCCCTGGCTAAAATAACTGGTACTGGAGTCAAATACCGATTGCTGCTTCAGAACCTGTATCGGCTCATTTGGCTTTACGATCAGCAATCCATCCATAAACGAGGTCGCGTATATTGTGCCGTCTTTTTCATCCTTCACAATGCCACAGATATCATGGATCGTGTCAATAGCAGATGATGTCCACTTGCTGTAGTCCGTCCAGTTGCCGTTACTGAAATGAGAAAAACCATCCCTGTTGAAGTTAGCGCCATACTTGTCATCAAACCCTCCGTGCGCTATCCATACATCCCCGTTGTGCGCATAGATGTCAAACGAAAATTCGTCAGTAGGACCAGGTGGTACATTGTGATACACTTGGTTAGGCCCCGTATTGGACAGCCGGGCCTCGATTCCCTGCCACATATCCGCAATCCATATCTGGCCGTTTTGCAACTGTATCGTCTGCACACATTGCCCGGGAGCCACGAACGTATCTAGCACACTGCCACTCGCAGGATCAAGGATAACCACCTCGCTGTAGTATTTGCTATCCAGGTATTCAGTGATGAACAATGTATCGCCATGCCCGTCTATATGATTTATGGCGGCAACAGGGTTGCACACATACACCTCCCTCGCTGTGTCATTAACTATTTTGTATACACGGCTGCTCGTGGAAAGGAATAAGGACCCACCTGCATTTGTGATATTTTTGAACACATGGGTGTTCTCAACCATTTGCCAGACAGCAAAGTTCTGCAGTTCCGGGTTGTTCTTATTCGCTCGGTATAACCCTCCACCGGTTACGGCATAAAAGGAATCACCAACACCCGTAAAATCCTTCACCGGCGTTATTCCTCCGTTTATGATGAACTGGTAGGTCTGCAATATGTTGTGCGAAGCCAGGTCTATAACCATCACTCCTATGGATGTGCTCAGGTATGCAAAACCATTTTCAGCATACACATTGTACACTGCCTTATTCCCCGATATTGCTTTTAGCTTAAGATCCGGAATGTTATAAAACGTATTGTTCTTAAAAAGGTCGATGTTACAATCATTATATACCAGCACGGTAATACCTGACGAAGCATCATACGCAATGCACGACATCCCCATATCCGACATGCCGTTTACTTTGCTATACGTTTCCGTAACATTCGTACCGGGTGTGTATGTGAAAAACCCCTGCTTGCAGATCGTATAAATGGTGCTGCCATCGGTAGCAATTCCCAACGCCGAGCTGTACGGAAGATAAGAATCCCAATAACCGATCGGCTTATCCTGTCCCTTTAATACGCCTGTACACAAAATAAATATCGACAAAAAACAATATATCCGCTTCAAGATGCTTTGAATTTACTATATCCCCAAAAGTAAAGAAATAACGCATTACCCCGGCCTATATTGTACAAAACAGCAAATAGATGACAACTGTTGCTCATTGGCACAAACTTCCGGTTTCTTTCAACTTCCTAAAATGATTATCTTTATTTAAACATACATATGGATAGCTTTTTCATAGATCCGGACATTTCACGCGCCAAAACGCTTGATACCAGCTATTATACAAGTGCTCATTACTTTGAGACCTCAAAGGAAAAGATATTTGCCCCTTCATGGCAGTTCATTGGCAGCACAGACCTCATGGAAGGAGCCGGCAGCGCCACACCCGTCACTTTACTGGATGGCTACATCAACGAGCCGCTTGTGCTCACAAAAGATAAGAGCGGCACAATGCATTGCATGAGTAATGTATGTACGCACCGGGGCAATCTGCTGGTAGCAGGCCCGTGCAAGCTCGATCACCTGCGCTGCAAATATCATGGTCGCCTGTTCTCACTCGATGGCAAATTCCTATCTATGCCGGAATTCAAAGAGGTAAAGGATTTCCCGACAGATGCCGATAACCTTCACCGCTTGCCGGTATTTCAATGGGGCAAAATGCTGTTCACTTCCTTAAAACCCGGCATACCTGCTGAAGAATACTTCGGCGAAATGATAAAGCGAATCGACTGGTACCCCATGGATAAGCTGGAATACCGCGCAGACCTTTCAAAGAACTATACGGTCAAAGCCAACTGGGCTTTGTATTGCGAGAACTATCTCGAAGGATTTCATATACCCTTCGTACATGCCGGTCTGAATCAGGCGCTGGATTTCGGAGCCTACACCACCGAAGTATTCAGGTACAGCAACCTCCAGTTGGGCACCGGCAAGCACCCCGGTGAGTGTTTCACCCTGCCACGCTCCTCCCCTGACCATGGAAAGAACATTGCAGCTTATTACTTCTGGGTGTTCCCAAACATGATGTTCAACTTCTATCCCTGGGGCCTCTCCGTCAACCTCGTTCAGCCCACTGCCGTAGACCAATGCAATGTTTCATTCTTTTCCTTTGTCTGCGATGAGTCCATGCTGGAAGTAGGTGCCGGCAATGGCCTTGACGCCGTGGAGCTGGAAGATGAAGAGGTAGTGGAAAATGTGCAAAAAGGCATCCGTTCCCGCTTCTACGATCACGGGCGATATTCGGTAACCCGGGAGCAGGGCACACATCACTTCCATTCGCTCATCGCGCAATTCATGAATAAATGAGTGACCTAAAACGAACGCTTGGCTTCACTACTGCACTTTCGGTAGTGGTCGGCGGTGTTATTGGCTCGGGCATTTTCATGAAACCCGCACTCATGGCCTCGCAGCTCGGCTCACCTTTGCTGCTCCTTAGCGTTTGGGTAGTGGCGGGTGTCATCACCTTATTCGGTGCGCTGAGCAATGCGGAGGTTGCCGCTATGTTCCCGGAAACCGGCGGCCAGTTTGTGTTCTTCCGGAAAATGTACGGCGACGGTTTTGCATTTCTTTATGGATGGGCTGCATTTGCAGTATTCAACACAGCAGGCAATGCGTCCATAGCGTATATATGCGCTCAGTATGCAGACTACTTTCTTGCACTGCCAAGGTTCCCTGCATCCCTGGAACATTCAGCCCGTGTCCATATTCCCGGCATCGGCAACATCTTTCCACTGGAGAATGCCGGGGTAAAGCTGCTTACAATAGCCATTGTTACGCTGCTTACATTTATTAACTATTACAGTGTGAAACACGGGGCTGCTTTGCAACGTATGCTCAGTTCGCTCAAGATCGCTGCCATTGTACTCCTCATATGCGGCATCCTGTTCTCCGGCCATGGTTCACTGCATAATATCACTACTTCAATGCCCGATATGCCGCGGGGCTTTGCATTGGTCAGCGCTTACATGGCTGCCATTGCCGGCGCTTTCTGGGCCTATGATGGCTGGAACAACATCACCTTCGTCGCGGGCGAAATAAAGCAACCGCAGAAAAACATTCCTTTGAGTTTGTTCACCGGCCTGCTGTTCTGCATGATCGTTTATGCCTTGGTCAGCCTGTCTTTCGCCTATGTTTTACCCGTCGGCAAAATGGCCACGTCGTCATTCGTTGCGTCCGATGCGGCAGCTGCCGTGTGGGGACTTGTTGGCGGCGGCGTTATAGCAGTGATGGTAATGCTTTCCACCTTCGGTGCGGCAAACGCAAACGTATTAGCAACCGCGCGGGTCACCTTTGCACTTGGCGACACCAGTACGCTATTCTCCTGGGCGGGCAGGCCCCATCCACGGTATCATACTCCCGGCAATGCGCTCCTGCTCAATGCCATGTGGAGCACTATACTTATCGTCAGCGGCTCATTCGATACACTCACCGATATGCTCATTTTTGTAAGCTGGTTCTTCTATGGCATGAGTGCGCTGGGCGTTATTGTGCTCCGGTTCAAAATGAAAAATGAACCACGCCCATACAAAGTACCCGGCTACCCGGTGCTCACCGTTGCATTCATATTGTTCACTGTATTCTTTCTCGCTGTCACTATCTATACCGACATTTCTAACTACAACTCAGGGAGATCAAATACTGTTAACTCTTTGATGGGTATTGTGATTACCTGTATAGGGATACCTGTATATCTCTTTAGAAGGAAGTCCGAAACTTGATTTTGCCGGGGTTCCCGCGTCACTTACTTAGTCGGCTCATAGCATAGGCGCCGAAAATAAAATTATCACAATAATCGTCTTACAATGCTGTGCTCATGCGTGGTGGACCGATTTTGGTCTACCATATATATGCGGTACTCGTATCTTATACTGTTACTCTTTTTCATGTGCTGTCGCCCGGCACCCAATGAAACATACAATACGGCAACCGCGCATTTAGCTGTAGACAGCACATACATAGCGCCTATTCGGGACACCGTACTACCAATCAGGATGGTGGCTTTTGCTAAAACACTTATCGGCACACGATACGTTTTTGGTTGCAGTGCCCCGTCTACCGGGTTCGACTGCTCCGGCTTTATCAACTATATTTTTGACCATTTCAATATCACCGTCCCCCGGTCATCGGTCGACTTCACAGATGCTGGCACAACTATTTCACTCGAAAAAGGCCGGCCCGGCGACCTCATACTCTTTACCGGCACCAACAGCAATTTAAGAGTGGTGGGTCATATCGGTATGATCGTATCTAATAACACCGATGGAATCAGCTTCATCCATGCATCCTCCGGCAAAGAAAATGCAGTGATCATTACAACGCTGGATGACCGATATATGAAACGCTTTGTGAAGGTGGTGAGGATTACTGAACGATAACCTGCCTGCAGACATGTTAGAATATTTTAACATCCGTTGATACTGTCACTAATTTTACATTGTCCTCAATAAGATTGGTAATCTCCGCGGAATTGAGACTTCCTAGCCGATCTTATTGAAGCTTTTTTATTTCTGAGGAAATACAACCATGCCCGAATCCCAGCCACAAAAAAAGGGGCGTGATTAACGCCCCTTATCTCATTTCGGTCACGGCTGGAAAGCACCGACCTGAATTACCCCTAATTGAAATGAAAATCTTTATTTCTTCTATCGTTCTTATCCTTGCTTTCGTTTCGTTACACAAAGATAATGGATAACTTTTGATTAACCAAACATTAACCAACTATTTTAAAATTATTTTCTTGTTATTAACAAATCTGGCGTGAACAGCCGTTTTTTAGACGTGGTTTTTGCCAGCCGCGTGAACATCCTGGATATGAATCAAAAAGAGTAATAAGGACTACCTTACTACTCTTTAGGACTTTCGGTATTTCGAAAGGATT
>CANJQU010000117.1 GCA_947476485.1 Chitinophagaceae bacterium | reverse complement strand
TTGTTGTACTTTACACTACCCTTGCTATCTGTATATCCATTTATCGTAACGGTCACATCTTTGTTTTCCTTCATTTCTGCGGCTACCAGCTTCAGCTCAGGATAGAACTCTTTGCGAACTATTGACCTGTCGAAATCAAACAACACCGGGTCTGCATTGTCTATTTTCTCTCCTGTGTATGTTTTTTCAACAACCGTTTCCACGACGGCAGGAGGCGCAGGCGCCTTCAGGGTAAAATCGGGGATAATAGCCGAACATTTGTTGATAGTAGCAACCACAGAGGTATATTTACCCTCTGACAAGCCACTAACTGTTACTGCATTCTGTTCATTAATAATGCCGGTATAAGTTGCCGTTGCTCCGCCATTCTTTGAGTAATCGATGGTAACTGTCTTGCCTGCATACATACCATTGAATGTAACCGAACCGTCATTGGACTCAGACAATGTAGGATTTACAACAGTCTGAGAAGATATAGACATCGGAGGATCAGTAATTGTAACTGGCTGTCCATCTGCGCTTTGCCTCTTAATCCTGGCTGTGATCCCGGTATAATTTCCGGAGCAAAGATTAGAGATCTTTACCTTACCATCTTCAGGGACTGTTGTAGCGTACTCACTTGGTTGCGCACCGTTCAATGTATATACTACTGTTACCTGTTTATTTGCAGGTAAACCATTAAGCGCCATACCACCATCGCACATGCCACATTGTGTTGGCGCAAATTTATCTATGGAGGCAATGGTAAGCGGTGTGCGTGTTTTCCCAAGGAAGAAGCGTACACCCAGGTTGATGCCGTACTGCTGGTTGTGGCTGCTCTTAACGCTATTTAAATTAGAACTGTACGTTCCCATGCCATCGGTGAGGCGGTAATTGCTCTGTGTATTGTCCTTGAAAGGCTGGAACATATAATATAGACCAAAGTTAAGCGCAACATTATCGGACAGGAAGTAATTAACTGATGGTTGCACCATAAAACCGATGGAGCCCCTGGTGTAAGATGTCTTACCTGTGCGTGTGCCGGGATTCAAACCCTCACCAACATTGTAACCCAGTGCACGTTTTGCATCTATATATGCCTGGTAATTACCGTTAGGATTATTTTGAAGAAATTCCCCCTTTGTGATGAACCAGTCATTTGACGATGGTGTAACGGCATCATCATAAACCGATACAGTGCCGCCATCGCTGCTTTGAGTAAGCTTATAGATCGCTTCATAATTAAAGCTTGCATGGGTGGTGTACGCGTTCTTCATCTGCAGATTGATCAAGGCGCCAGCATCAGCAGTAAAGCCCCAGTGCCTGGAGAAACGGTTTTTATACTTCAGCACGAACGGGATATTGATGTTTTTAGAAACGATCTCCTCCCTTACATCGTTACCTGTGACCAACTGGCGGTATATATTCCCTACCCCGTCTGTAGCTTTGTATTCAACATGATAGTTATCGAGGATGGCATCGCCGTGTTGTTGCATCAGCAGTACTCCCGTTCCTAATCCGAAATGGCGTTTCGCGCCAAAGAAGAACCCCACCTGCGCGTCTCCACCGAACGAATAACCGTTCTTATATTCCAGCTTACCGGTATTAGCATTAAGCGCATTAGGATAGTCAGGCATCGAAGCGGTCGTTTTAAAGGACTGATCGGCAAGCCCGCCCAGAAGGTTTACATCAATGACCCACCTGGGTAGAAGGTCGTCGGTTTTGTAACTTTTGGCAACCGGCTGCGCGATTGTTGGCAGCGCAGCGCCAGATGCGATCAATAAGAACAATAGTCTTTTCATTTTTTTTGTTTTTTTAGTTGTGCCGATCGTAACCGGATTAGTTTTTGATAAATGTTGCACCAGCGATCTTAACACCATCCTGGTTGCAAATGATGAGATAAGAGCCTGCTGCAAGACCAGCTAAGTCTATGCTCGCCTTATTGTCCAGCGTTTCTACAGTACTGAGTTTCTGGCCCAGCATATTGTAAACCGAAACGCTGATCAAGCCACTGGCCGTAGCACTGATATCCACATTGATCAGGTTTTCAGCAGGATTTGGATAGATAGTGACGCTTGCACCCGTATGTAAGGTTGGTAGAATTGTTGGTGTCAGATAGTAGGTCTTCTGTGAACAACCGCCTGAGGTAGTCATGACCCAATAAAACTTATGGGCAAAATCAGGGCCTACATTTAAATAATCCTGGTTGATCTCGCCTGCGAGAATGGTAGAGTCCAATGTAACGATGTTGTCATAACCCCACTGATAAGAACTTTCGGTAGCCGGTGTACAAACAAAGTGATTATTGAAATACTGGACAATAGGTGATTGTGCTACATCTGTTCCAACATTCACAGTTACAGTGGTGCTGCTGGCACATGCTCCTAATATGCCAGAGGCGGTCAGGGTTATGTAAGCAGTGCCGGGCTCGTTAAAATTCACGAGTGCGTACTGATGTGTTGCTCCCTGGGCCCATACTGCTGCGTTGCTTGCTGTCCAACTGTATACCACACCCGATGGTGGTAATGTCGCTGCTCCGAAATTCTGAAACATTGTTCCATCACAAACCGATGATGGCGACTGTGTGGTGATCATTGGCGCTGCCGGCACTGCATCTACCGCTATCGCCATTGTAGCTATATCTGTTCCGCATGAGTTGCTGACCGTATACATAATAGTATCAATACCTGCTGTGACGCCAGTAACAATGCCGCCAGATACGGACGCATGTGCATTGCTTGCGCTCCATATGCCACCTGCCTGTGCGTCCGTCAAAGTAATTGCGGATCCTACACACACGGTAGACGGACCTGTTATGTTACCAGCGTCCGGCAGCGGATCTATTGTTATCGCTTTCATTGCAGTTGCGGTGCAGCCAAGGTCAGAAACTGTGTAAATAATTGTATCCACACCTGCTGCCATCCCGATAACGAGGCTGCCAAGTACAATCGCATTTGCATTGCTCGCGCTCCATGTACCGCCTGTTGCAGTATTAGTGAGTGTAATTGATGAACCAACACAAACACTTGAAGGGCCAAGTATAGTTCCTGCATCCGGTAATGGATTGACAGTTACCAGCTTTACCGCTGTATTGGTGCCACATGCATTGGTCACAGTGTACATAATACTATCTGTGCCTGCGGTCACTCCGGTAACAAGGCCATCTACAACAGTTGCTGTTGCATTACTGGCACTCCATACACCACCAGGAGTACCGTCTGTAAGAACAATTGAAGAACCAACACACACTACTGAAGGGCCGACTATTATACCTGCATCAGGTAAGGGGCCGACAGTAACCACTTTAAACGCTGTATCAGCGCCACACAAGTTAGCGACCGTATATAGAATTGTATCGGTGCCTGCTACTACTCCAAAAACAGAACCACCGAACACCAGTGCATTTGCATTGGTAGCGCTCCATACTCCGCCAGATGCTGGATCAGTTAACGTTATAGACGAACCAACACATACGTTAGAAAGTCCATTTATTACACCCGCATCAGGCGCTGTATTAATAACAATGCTTTTTGTAGCGGAATCAGCGCCACAAGTGTTACTGACCTTGTAGATAATTGTATCAATACCTGCCGCAACGCCTGTCACAATACCGCCGGCAACACTTGCGTTACCATTGCTCGCACTCCAGCTTCCACCAGGCGAAAGGTCTGTCAATGTTATTGATGAACCTGTACACACTGTCGATGGGCCCGTAATTGCTCCTGCATTTGGAATTGTATTTATTGTAACAATTTTAGTAGCGGTCGATGTGCAACTCAAATTAGATACTGTGTACATGATCGTATCCAAACCAGCAGTGATACCGGTAACCACACCTCCAAGCACAGAAGCGTTTGTATTGCTTGCGCTCCATATACCACCCGCTGCCGGATCTGTCAGCACTATTGTTGATCCGGTACAAACACTTGAAGGCCCACTGATAACACCTGCACTTGGCGTTGTGTTTACTGTCACTGTATGTGTGGCAACAGACGAACCACATGTGTTACTCACTGTGTAGCTTACCGTATCCACGCCCGCAATAACACCAATCACGACACCACCAATCACCATAGCGTTAGTGTTGCTTACACTCCAACTTCCGCCTGGTGCAAAGTCTGTCAATATTATCGATGAACCCGTACATACAGTTGATGGACCTGTGATAATTCCCGCATTGGGAGCAGCATCCACTGTAACTATTTTTGTTGCCGTTGATGTGCAGCTAATATTAGATACTGTGTAGCTTATCGTATCAACGCCTGCGGCCACTCCTGTTACTAAGCCGCCAAGGACAGTAGCGTTCGTATTGCTTGCACTCCATACACCGCCTGCGGCCAGGTCGGTCAATACTATTGTTGAACCGATGCAGACCTTTCCCGGACCGATTATAACTCCGGCATTTGGAGTAGGATCAATGGTCATGATCTTAGTTGCTGTAGCTGTACCACAGGCATTATTTACTGTATAGCTGATCGTGTCTACACCAGCAATTACGCCCGTAACCACGCCACCGGAAACGGTAGCATTTGCATTGCTGCGGCCCCATACCCCTCCGGGCACTGCATCTGTTAGCGTAACCGATGAGCCGATACAGACATTTGACGGGCCGGTTATTATACCAGCGTCAGGTAGTGAATTTACAGTTATAATGGTTGTTGCAGCAACTGTTCCACAGCTACTGATCACGGTATAGGAGATAGTTGTAGTGCCGGGAGTTATGCCGGTAACAATACCTGTGGCAGGATCTATAGTAGCCGTAAGAGGAGTTACAGAACTCCAGACGCCGCCGGCGGCTGCATCACTTAAGGTAATGGTGGAACCTTGGCAAACTGTCACGGGTCCTGTGATCGTACCGGCATCCGGTGTAGCGCTTACTGTTACTACCTTAGTAGCAGCGGCCGTACCGCAGCTATTATTAACTGTGTAAGATATAGTTGTAGTACCCAAAGCAACTCCGGTAACGATACCTGTTACGGAACCGATGGTTGCCGTGGCAGGGGTTACCGAACTCCACACTCCGCCAACTACAGTATTACTTAATGTCGAACTTGCACCCGGGCAAATTGTCAGCATACCGTTTATGATACCTGCATTTGGAGCGGCATTAACCGTTACAACCCTTGTTGCCGCGGCTGATCCGCAAACTCCATTTACCGTATATGATATGGTAGACGTGCCGAAAGTGACACCTGTAACAACACCTGTTGAACCAACAGTAGCCACAGCAGGAGTAACCGAACTCCAAATACCACCAGTGACCGCATCACTGAGCGCAGTTGTTGCACCCGGACAAACGGTTGCTGTTCCAGTTATCGTGCCGGCATTTGTTGAAGGGTTAACCGTTACAATTTTTGTCGCTGCTGCTGTTCCACAACTGGTGTTAACTGTATAAGATATGGTTGTTGTACCCGGGATAATGCCGGTGACAACACCTGTAAATGGATCGATCGTAGCGACAACCGGAATTACTGAACTCCAGACTCCCCCACCCGCGGCATCGCTTAACGAGGTAGTTGCCCCCGGGCAAACCGTTGCGATTCCCGTGATGACACCGGCATTCGGCGTAGCGCTTACAGTCACAACTTTGGTTGCAGCGGTTGTTCCGCAGATACCTGTGACCGTATAAGATATGGTTGTAGTGCCCAATGCAACACCAGTAACAATACCGGTTGATGAACCAATAGTTGCCGTAGCCGGAGTTACTGAACTCCATACGCCACCGAGCACTGTATCGCTAAGGGGCGAGAACGCACCGGGGCAAACCGTAAGCATACCATTTATAGTTCCTGCGTTGGTTAGGGGGTTTACGGTAATGCTTTTTTGTGTCATGCAACCCGTTGAAAGGGTGTAAGCAATGGTATCCACACCGGCTGTAATTCCTCGTACAATTCCAGTTGTGCTACCCACAGTACCAATAGCTAAATTGCTGCTGCTCCAGGTTCCGCCTGAAGAAGTGTCGCTTAGTGTTATTGTTGATCCTGTGCATACATTATCAGCACCAGTGATCGTTGCCGGAGCCGGGTTTACAGTAATAATCATTGTGCTTGTACACGACAATGGAGACATATAGGTTATTGTATCGACACCGGGAGCAAGGCCTGTGAGCACACCTGAAGACGAGCCAATGGTTGCAATTGCATTATTGCTGCTGGTCCAGGTTCCGCCCGTATCAACGTCTGATAGCACGGTGCTAAAACCCTGGCAAACCTGTGGCGTACCGGTGATGGGTGCTGCGGCGCAGGCAGGCGGAGCAATATTAATGTAGCTGCTGTTTATGGCAACAGCTCCATTGATGGTGAGCGCCTTACCATTGAGTGTATCTCCTGTTTCTAATGAAATAGCGCCTGCCCCAACGATGGTCCCGTTGAAAACCGAGTTTGAAAATATATCCGTAGCGCCATCAACTTTCCAGTACACATTTTTAGCCTGTGCACCGTTGATAAGCATCACTTTAGAAGATGTGCTTGTTGTAAAGGCTCCGTTTATCTTAATAACAAATACGGCATCGGTATAGCCTTGCGCGTTGAGTATAAGGTTACCGGTCATTTGAGTAATACCCGTTATCTGGTATGAATGAGGTGTAAGTACGAGATCGTGCCCAAAATTGGCGGGGTCAAGCAAGTTTATATCGGCCGGTAATGCAACAAGATAATTATAGACATTCGTAAGGTCTCCTGCCGCCGCTGCAGTTGATGTATCCATACCATGGATTGCTCCGGTTACATTTAAAGGATCGAAACCGCTGGGTATTGTTGAGTTAGCGCCAACATTGCCTGTAACATAAGTTACCGGAGTGCTTGTTACAGAGCCAATACTTGAAAATACACCGTAAGTTGATGTGGCAACCAGCGTAGGTGCTACAGGCCCTGTTAATAATGGACTTCCGCAGCCCAATGGCGTATATGCGATAAGTTGACTTACGATCACAGCTGCATTCAATGCGAAAGCTCTTCCTTCAAGTGTATCGTGCGTGCTGGTCATATCAATCTGGCCGTTGGCAACGATAGTACCTTTAATAGAAGTTCCGGTACCGATATTCACGGCGCCGCCAATTTGCCAAAACACATTGCACGCAAGCGCTCCATTAATTAGTTTCACCTTTGATAAAGCGTCTGTAGACCACAGTCCGCCTATCTGAAAAATGAATAGTGCATTGGGGTTTCCCTGTCCGTTCAAGACAAGGTTACCTGTTAGCGTAGCAGCCCCTACTGAACTATACACACCTTCAACAAGCGTATCGCCATGCCCGAAGGGGCTTGCTATTGTGCCGGTAGGTATGGCAGTGATCAGTTGTGTATACAGGCTGATGACGTCTGATGTTGCGTGGGCCGTTGCCGTATCTGCCGCCCGGATAACACCATCAACATTGCCAAAACCGGTGACACTGCCTGCCAGGTTAGAACCGACATCACCGGTGAGGTGAGTGAGATAGCGCGTTCCTGAGCCCGTCATTGCGCCATCTGTGGTAAAAAGAACAAATTTCGCTGCCGTGCCTAATGACGGAGCTTGCCCAAAAGCTACCGCCGGCATTAAGAACAGGACAAACGCAAGAAGTGCATTGTTTAGTTTTTTATTCATATTAGTTGTTTGCGCTGCGAATTAATTTTCACAGCAAAAACAATACAGGCTAATAACCATGCCATATAGCATAGGGTACAGGCATTTAATTTGCATAGGTGCGCTCACTCCGGCTTTAGTGATCGTTTATCCGGGAATTACTGCAGAACATTGTAAAAACAATAGAGGGGCATTAAAGCCCCAGTATGCGATATGGCGTCTTCCCCGCATCCCATATGCGGGAGATATGAAAAATTCAAACAGTTAAAACTTGCTTCTTATTTATCAGTCTGTATCTCCCGTAGCTTCGTATGCGCTTCCTGAACTGCTTCAACGCATTGTGTAGTTGGTAGTATATCAGCTGCCTGCATATGGTCATGCTGCGATCTTAGTGACCGCTCTATGGCACGAATGCTTTCGATCTGGCCGTTCTTGCTTTGGATTTTGAGCTGTTCAATTAGTTCTCTACACTTCAATACATCGGTATAACATTGGTAGGAAAGATCATGCTGCTTCTGCAGATCACGCGCACTGATTTTCACACGTGGGTCCATTACGATCTTTAGCTGCTGTGTATACAGCTTACCATTCACTGTGAGTTTTACAATATATGTACCGGGCATTACCCAGGGAGAGGTTGGCCCCGGCGCGGTATTGCCATAGATAGCGCCAATGGGATATGATGGCGGTACATTCAAAGGCTGATAGTGCATATCCCACAAAAACCTATGAGCCCCGGGTGCAGCAGAAAGTATTTGCTGGGGACGTATCCAGTAAAGCGGAATGTTAACCTCAGGCACCTTATAGAACGTATCCCTGGAACTGTAATGCCTGATCACTTTTCCGGTTGCATCACAAATATCCATTGTTGTTTCCGTAGCGCCATTTTCAAGGTAGTATTCTATCATTGCGCCGTCAGGTGGGTTCTCGCCTACCGGCTCATCTGGTGGCAGCGGTGTATCTGTCCACATATTCCAGCGCACGCGGTAGGCTGGCGCCGGCTTGTAGAGTACCACATCTTGTCTCTTCTTATCTGTAGCAATTTGCCTCAGCGAGCTAATATCGTCCATTATCCAGAAAGAGCGGCCATGGGTGGCAACGGCTAGATCGTTGTCTTTTATCACCAGGTCGCGGATGGAGGTTGCGGGCATGTTCATGCGCAACGATTGCCAGTGCTCACCATCATCAAAAGACACATACGCTGCACGTTCGGACCCAGCAAACAGCAAACCCTTACATTGATGGTCTTCTTTCACAACATTTATCGGATCATCGGGCAGTCCGTTCACGATCTCTTTCCACGTCTTGCCACCGTCGCGCGTTCTGTATATATGCGGATGCTGATCATCCAGTCGTATCCGGTTCACTGCCGCATAAGCCGTGTTCTTGTCGGTATGGCTTGCATCCATCAGTGATATTTTGCTCCACGAGTTCAGGCCGGGTGGCGATACATTGTTCCATGTTTTACCGCCGTCGGTTGTTCTGTGCACAAGTCCATCATCTGTGCCCACCCAAAGTATGTTACTGTCCAGCGGTGATGGCGCAATAGTGTAGATAACACCCCGCTGCGGCATGCGGCCCATAGAGTCGGTGCGGTAGATACCGATGCAATCTGCAACATCGTATGAAGGGCGCGTAAGATCAGGACTAATGACTTTCCATGAATTGCCGCCATCGAGAGTCTTGAACAAAACATTGCCTGCATAAAAAAGGGTTTTGTTATCAACCGGGGAAAATACAACAGGTGCCGTGCGAAGAAAACGATATCTGCCCACCGGTGATATATCCTGAGCCTGTCCGGTGCGTTTATCGAACCGCGTTATTTTACCACCATAGACGATGCTCGGATCCTTAGGGTCTGCAACTACATAGCCATACTCCTGGGCGCCTACCGGGTGCCAGTCGCGGAAGCTAATTGCTCCATCATTGCCTCTCGAAGATATGCACACCGAACCACTCTCCTGCTGACCGCTGTATAGATTGTAAGGAAATGCATTATCGGCACTTATATGATACATCTGTGCAGTGGGCTGATTGTACCAGGAACTCCATGTGGCGCCGCCATTCACTGTTATACCCGCGCCCTGGTCGCTGGCAAGTAAAATAACATCGGTGTTCTGCGGATTGATCCACAGCCGGTGATAATCATCGCCGCCCGGCGCGCCTTTCCAGGCGTTCCATGTTTTACCGCCATCAGTCGACTTCCAGGTAACCACATTTGCGTCATATACAATATCGGCATTCTTCGGGTCTACTTTTACCTCGGCAAAATCGGTACCACGTTCCCACAGGCGCGTATCTCCGCTTAGTTTTGTCCAGGACTCTCCCCCATCGTTGCTGCGATAAAAACCACCGTTCTTTTCATTTGCGTTAACTACAGCATATAGCCGGTTGTGGTCTGACGGCGCTATGCAGAAACCAATCCTGTCCATACCCTCGGCGGTTGTTGGCAAGCCGGTTTTCAATTGCTTCCAGGTGGTGCCGCCATCCGTAGATTTGAACAATCCACTTTTAGGGCCTGCCCACATACCATTTTCCCATGGCGCTAATCTGCCGGCAAACATATCCGCATAAACAATATTCGGATCGGTGGGGTCTATGGTAACTTGTACAGCACCCGTATTTTCATCTATATATAAAACCTGTTCCCAGTGCTTGCCGCAATCGGTGGTCCGGTAAACACCACGCTCTTTATTAGGCCCATAAGGATGCCCCAGCACTGCAGCAAATACCCGGTTCTCATTTTTTGGGTCTACGGAGATACCACCTATCTGCCTGCCTTCTGACAAACCAATATGCTGCCAGGTCTTTCCGGCATCTACCGACTTATACATTCCATCACCCACCGAGAGGTCAGGACGCTGCAGCCCCTCTCCACTTGCCACATAAACCACATTGGAATTAGAAGGCGCAACCGCCACATCGCCGATGGAACCGGTCGGCTGATCATCAAAAATCGGCTGCCAGGTTCGGCCATAGTCGGTGGTCTTCCATACTCCCCCATTATTTACTCCTATATAGAATACATTAGGGTGCTGCAGATCGCCAGAAGCCCCAACCGTACGCCCACCACGGAACGGGCCGATCATGCGCCAATGGAGGAATGAGAATAGCGAGGAGTCTGCGGTTTGGGCGTATATGTTTGTGGCTGATAGCAATATCAGGCCCAACTGCAGGAAGTGTTTTTTTAGGAAAGTCATTGGGGCAAAGGTATATAACCCAACTTACTTTGTAGTTGGTTCAACTCCGACTGAACCTTTACGGCAGACGCCGAACGGTTGTTGTAGTCACGGAATTTCATAAACCTGTATGAAACGACTGAATTTCAGCCCCAACAGCTTTTATCAATTCGATGTCTATTTCTTTCATGGATCCATGATCTACTCCGATTGAGATCGCACGATAGTTACGCTCCTCGTCTGGTTCGTAGGTAACTTCAAATCCGTTTATCAGTACTAGGAATTTATGGGCATAACCAACCGCAGCCAGCCGAGCCTCACAACAGTACTCCTTTCCGTTCCACACTACGTCGATTGTAAACACTTCCATAAACTTCACGTATATAATCCCAGCCTACATGTACATGCCCGGTGCATAGCTAACTTTCCAGTAACCGATGATCGTGCGCAGGGTTTCCACTAATTCGGCAGGAACTGATGGTTTCTTAAAATAGCCCTGTATTCCTATGGTAAAAGCGTCATCAATAAATATCTTGGTAGCTGTGGTTGAAAAGATGATATACGGAACGCATTTTATGCGGATCGCCTCATTCTGGTGAACGCGGGCACGCAACTCCAGTCCATTAATTTTTGGCATATTCAGATCACAGATTATAAGGAAGGGAATTTCCTTCATCTGGATAAGGTGATTGATGGCGCTCTCTCCATCATCTAAAAAAACCAGTTCATTCGTATAATTCAGTTTATTGTAAGCCGATTGAATAAATCGCTGATCATCAATATCATCTTCTATCACTAAAATTGGTCCGTTCTTGTTCATAGTATGTAGTATATTTCTGTAAAATTGAAGAGCGTTATGCCTGGCTCCCTCAAGCCGTGCTTTGTTAGCTGGCCGGTATAAAAATCTCAAAAGTTGCGCCGGCATTTAATTCGCCCGTTGCTGTGATGGTGCCGTTGTGGTTCTCTACGATCTTTTTTACAATAGCCAGTCCTATACCAGTGCCGGCATATACTTCCTTGCTGTGCAACTTCTGGAACACCTCAAAAATACGTTCGCTGAATTCAGGTTCAAATCCAATACCGTTGTCTTTGACGATGATGTGACTGTACCTTTTTTCCGGCGAGAGTTTTGTGTTATTGAATTCGCTGCCTTTCACATCTTTGCATTTAATAATGATCTCCATCGGAACATCGGGACGGGAAAATTTCAGCGCGTTGCTGATGAGGTTGTACATGAGCTGGCGAAACTGAAATGAAATAATATTTGCCGGGCATAAACTTATCGCTTCTATCGTTGCTTCTTTTTCCTGGATCGTATCCTTCAGATCGATCTTTATTTCTTCAATAATTTTACTAAGGTCCACTTTTTCAAATTTGTGATCTGTGGTAGAGATGCGTGAAAAAGCAAGTAGATCTTCTATAAGCTGCTGCATACGCCCTGCCGCCAGTTGCATACGCTGAAAGTTGTATTTGCCACTATCAGACAGATTTGCATTTTCATTTTCAAGTATCACACTAACGAAGGTCTGTATCTTGCGAAGCGGCTCCTGGAGGTCATGACTTGAAACGTAAGTAAAGGCAAGCAGCTCTTTGTTGGCAATGATCAATTCCGCAGCGCGTTT
>CANJQU010000116.1 GCA_947476485.1 Chitinophagaceae bacterium | reverse complement strand
TAAACCTCCGGCTCTTAAACGCGGTATTGGTGTTAATTTCCGCATCCGTGGCCTCATTCATAATCGTTTTAATGATCTTGATATGTTTGCCTATGGTGTTAAGAGACGATTTCTTTTCCTGCTGCAAATAGGTTGTAAAATCCGCGTAGAAATCCAAATTGATATTTTCAAAATCTACCTTTTTCCTAGTCTTGGTAATAAAATCGGTCAGGGTGTTTCTGGTTCCTGTATAGTTCTTGGTCGTTCCCTTGGTAATCGGTTTTTCTGATTTCAGATTTAATCTTAGTCCCTTAGTACTATCATCAATCACTTTTTGAAAAAAAGACATAAATGTCAATTTCTCCTTACTTGGGGTCGTGTCTTTCAGGCGTAAATCTATTAGCTCTTTTAGTTCCTCGGTTGTAGGTATCCGGCTATCATTGTTATTTTGATAATCGCGAAGTATGTCTTCTACATCACTAACAATGTCCTTGAGGCGTTGGTTAAAACTCCCGTACCCGTCTAGGGTTTGGCGGGCCTTCTGGGTATCCTTGTTCCAGTTGTTTGGGTGGATTTTTAAACTAGGGTAGTATTTCAGTTGGTTACTAAAGTAACTAATGCGCGCAAATATCGCGGTCGGCTCGGTGGCCTTTGGCCTCTTGAGATAGAATGATACTTCCATATTTCTGCAATGTTGAACATTGCAAATATAGCTACTTCTCTTACTCGGGGTACACTCTGGGGTACACTTTTTTTTAATTCCTCTTTACTTTTCTTAATCCTGTCTTATCTCTGATATTGTGAAAACCTTTACAGGCAATGGTTTTAAGGATAAGTAATGAAAAGTGAAATCTTGTAAAATTAGGCAGGTTCAAGTCCTAGTCGAACTACAACGCTAAAATGCCTGGCTGGTAACAGTTCCAGGCATTTTTAATTATTATTTCTCTTTGTTAAGGTCTTCCATGTCTTTGCGGAAGCGCATGGCCTGGGGAATGTTCTTCTTTTTACACTGGTCCTCATACCGGTGAAAGTCGGCCCGGGCTTTGTCCTTATTCCCCATTTTCAGGTAGCATTCACCGCGCTTAAGTGTATACTCGGGGAAATCATCATCTACACATTTGTCATAGTAGGCTATGGCTTCTTCATACTTGCCCTTTTGCACCAACATATCACCCATTTCACTGTTCCAGGAATACCAAGTGTCATTTTTCAGGTTGGGAAGCAGGCTGATGCCTTTTCCCATTTCAATGATCCCTTCATCGGAATTTTTTTTGCCGCCCATGTGCAATAATGTCTGCCCGTATCTGAAATGTGCATCCGGGTATTTGTCGTCTATTTTTAACGCTTTTTTAAAACAATCATTTGCCTTTGCAACGTCATTAATTTTCGAGTAACACCATCCCTGGTAGCACCAGGCTTCCTTATATTGTTCATTCTGTTTTATGGCAGCGCCGAACGAATCTATGGCTTCCTGGAAATTTCCCTGCATATAAAGGCTCATTCCTTTACAAAATGTTGCCTCAGCAGCAGCAGACGCAAGCTCAGGAGCAACTTTGTCATCAGACCGGCTGATATAAAAAACAAAGGATGCATAAGCGCTGTCGTAGGCATTTATCGTATTCTTTTGCTCAAAAAATTTTCCCTTCCAGTAATAGACTTCCTTATTTGACGGATCGTATCTAATTGCTGCATTGAAATCATTTTTAGCCGCTGCGTCTTTGTTGATCAGCATACCGTAGCATTTGGCCCGGCCCAGGTAAAACGCTGAGTTCTCCGGGTCATTCTTTATCGCATTTGTATAGTCGGTCACTCCTTGTTCGTAAAGCTGCTTATCGTAGTTCTTTTCCAGTTGGCGCTGCAATGAGGCTTTATCGGCTATAGCTGATTTCCGGCTTCTGAGGTCGGCGCTGGTAGGATTAAGTTCCTGGGCATAAGAATAATACCGGTATGCCTCGGGATACCGGTGCATTGCCTCCAGGTCTCTGCCCTTGTAGGTAAGCATGCGGCAAAGGTCATCGTTCACGCCCTGCGTCCCTGACCGACGCATTTTATCATAAAGTGTCTCTATTTTTTGTTTAGCCTGGGTTGTAAATTCCGGACTCTGTTTTACCTCGCGATAACAGAAGTAGGCTTCGTCAAATTTGTTCTCACCTAAAAGGCGTGAGCCTCTCTGCAGCAAATATGTATAATAACTTTCTGGTTTGTCGGACGCGACTTCTGTTACTTCCGCTCCCGCTTCCCCGATATCGATACAATCTTCATTTTTATACTTCGAAGGATCATAGAAGCTGATATCTGTTATTACAGCTTTCCATTCACCATTTTCCATACGAATTATCGTCATGGATGCGACCCTGTTGTTTTTCGTGAATTTGACACCGTTTTGATCTGTGCCATTCAATGTTTGTGTAAACGGAACCTGTATATACATACTTTTATCCCGTCCCTTTTTGACGCATAATATGTCGAATGCTTTAAATGAGGTCGTGTCCAGCCGCTTAAATGAGGTCATCAGGTTGTTAAGGTAATCTGCTATTTGTATGGCCTGTTTTCCGGATGAGTGTACAGTAGGGTCCAGATCATCCTCTATGGTCGCATTTTTTTTGCAAACATAATCCTGCGAATTGAACATCATATCGATGGTTCCGGATTTGGTGGATACAGGATAATTCTCGTCAGAAATGACATCAAGATCCTTCATGAAGTTGAATAACGTCAAGGTAGCGGAAGCAATAATATTTTGCTTATCTCTTTCCGTTATTGTTTCGCCTCTTCTCTGGGCGTGTACATTTATGTGGCTGACAGCGCACAAAGCTGTTGCCATCAGTATCCGCAGTCCGAACTGAGTGTATTTTTTTTGTCGCATTTTAAATAATTGCATCACCCGGGTTGGTGGTGATCATGCATAAATTAACTTTCTGATGATACTGATATGTTGCCGAGAAACACATCAATCAACTGCTTCACCTCGCCGTCCTTAACCTGTTCTGTAAACCGGACATCTATTTCCACATCCTTTTTGGTCACATCGCTATATTGTACGCCGCCTTCCCTGTTGTAGCCAATAAACCTTTGTTGCAACACCACTACGCCATGGTATGAACCATCTTCATTCTTAACGAAGTTACCCACGAAGGTTAGTTCAGCATCTTCGATCTTTACCTTTGAATACGGAAGCCTGGAAAAGTCATTTAAATATTGCGTGATCGGCTTTTTGAAAGGAGGTTTATTTTTATTTCGTACTTCAACCAATACCGTTGTTTTGTTGTTGAAAAAAGCCATAATGTTAGCTGTCGCCTGTTTTTTTAACGCGGCTGACGATGACTGGCTTCCAAGCGCCTCAAGGTTTTTATTAACCTTTTTGATCTTACCTATTACAATGTCGTTTAGTTGTGAGCGGAATATTTTTCTTCCGTCAAAGGCAATATAGTCGCCCTCTGGTGCAGGTGCCGCCTGTGGCGCCGCAGCAGGAGCAGGCGGTGGCGGCGGGGCAGGTGCCGGTGGAGGCGGGCCTACGGTTTCTGTTTTTGCGACTGTTGGCGTCGGCGCCATGGTGGGCTTGTCTTTTTGTTTTGCTTTCACCTGGGCTACGCGTTGCTGCAACAGATCTAAAGTATGCAGATCGAGGTAGGATTTATCAAGATCGATATCGGCATCATTATCCTGGAAAAACACCTTAAACGTATGCTGGCGACCACCTTCTTCTACTGAAATGACGCAGGACGGTGGTTTTTTCTCAGCTACAGGATTAATTACCAACTTATTGTCGGTTTTTGTGATTTGATATAATCCTTCCGAACAGCCGGCCTCGGCAGATGTTATATTATCCGGAAATCTAATTGTTGCAGGCGTAAATGTATTTACCCAGAGGACATCCCCTTTTATTTCCTGTGAAGAAGCTCGAAAAGACAGCAATATCGAGAACACAAGGCACAGTACCTGAAGCTTTTTCATTAAAAAAATTATTTTGAGTAAAAATAATGATTGGTTTTGATTAATCATCAATTCTAACAGAAATATAGCAAATACTTGCTTTGCAAAAGTCAATTGATTACTTTTGCGCTCCATTTTAGAAAATTCCTTAAAACATGAAAAAACGTACTTTACTTAAAATTCCCCCAATGTCCCAGAAAAATCTGCTCAGGAAGTTCTTTTTGTTATTTATCCTTTCCGCGTTCGGAAAACAAGGTTTTGCTATTGAATGTACTCTAAATCCGGTTCCTGCAACGTGTGTGAACAGCAGTCTGAATCTTTCTTTGAGTGAGGATCCCGGTAGCGGCGTCACTTATACCTGGGAAGGTCCAGGCATTTCCACGGCTACAACATTTAATACCACAGCCACGCCAACCGTTAGTGGTCTTGCTGTATATTCGGTTACAATAACCGGAGGTGGCGTTGGAAGCTGTTCGGTAGCGGCAACCTATACTGTTGGTGTTACTATTAATAGTCTGCCACCGTCGCCAACAGGCACCTTGACCTTGTGTGAAAACGGTGGAACTGTTGTTTCTGTTGCAGCCGGACCGGGCATATGGAGTTCGTCAGATA
Organism: Chitinophagaceae bacterium; assembly: GCA_947476485.1. Taxonomy (GTDB): domain Bacteria; phylum Bacteroidota; class Bacteroidia; order Chitinophagales; family Chitinophagaceae; genus Nemorincola. Next base: position 7,875 of record CANJQU010000116.1, on the reverse strand, counting down.
ATGGCGTAGCAACAATTGACGGATCGGGTAATGTTACCGGTGTTTCGCCGGGTACCACTACGATTTCTTTTAAACTTACTGCTACCCAGTGCGTCAGCACGGTAGTTGCTACAGTGAATGTGGCACCGTCAGGGCATACAGCTACTGCATCACCCAATCCGGTATGTCAGGGAGCCACGCTTAACCTGGCCGCAAACCCAACAGCGCTCGTCACTTTTTCGTGGAGCGGACCTAATTCTTTTTCTTCAACCCTCGCCAATAACAATATTAATAATACACAGGTTGCTGCCGCAGGGGTTTATACACTTGTCGTAAGCAATTCTTTTGCATGTTCTGAAACGGTTTTTTCACAGGAAGTGGTAGTTAACGGCTTGTCTGCCGCAGCTAGTCCAAACCCTATATGCGAGGGTAACAACCTGGCGCTGGGCGGAACCATAATTGGTGGCGCCTGGGCATCCTCATTCTCCTGGACTGGCCCCGGAACAGGCGCCCTGGCGGGAATGAACCAATCGATAGCGAGTGTTACTACAGCCAATGCAGGTGTTTACACACTAACAGCGTCAGATGGGGGAAGTTGCACAGTTTCGGCTACAACATCAGCAGTTGTGGTTAATTCAGCCGTAACCGCAGTTAATCCGAGTGTTACAAATAGCCCGTTATGCGACGGCGGCCATCTTGACCTTGCGGGCGGCGTTACAGGCGGAACCAATGTTAGTTATTCCTGGTCAGGACCGGATGGTTTTACCTCGTCGTTGCTCAACCCAACCATACCAGTTACTTCTACTGCTAACACCGGTAACTATGAACTTACCGCGACCGCTGGCGGATGTACCGGCGTTACAAACTCAGTTAACGTAACTGTAAATCCGCTTCCGTCTGTATTTGTTGCCGGAAATGAGGGAAGCAATATATTTTGTAACCAGGCACTTCACGACGACATAGTTCTCCAGTCAAATGACGAGAGCTCTACTTTTGTTTGGTCGAATGACCGCCCGTCAGTTGGTATTGCAGCAGCAGGAGTTACTTCAACGATACCGGGTTTTGTACTTACAAATACCGGATTTACCGATTCAACAGCTACTATCTCCGTTATTGCTACTTCAACAGTAACTACCTGCCAGAGCAACGTATTTACTTATACGCTTACTGTACGTCCTACGCCATCTATCAGCAGCGGGAGTCACGTATTCTGTAACGGCGCTTCCGCTTCGGTGCATTTTGCAGCAGTAACCGATCCTTCCATCACTGATTTTAGCTGGACGAGCGACAACTCTGATGTTGGAATTGGTGGGACGGATGATGTTGATCTGTCTTTTACCGCAACCAATGCCGGTGTTGCTGACGTAGTTACGATTTTTACTGTACATCCTGTTATTGGAGCATGCAATGGCCCGGACAGCATAGTTACAGTTACTGTACATCCAACTCCGGTGATCACAGCAACACTTGACAGGCAAAAATGTAATGGTGATACTATTAATGTGTCATTCTCAGGAGCTACCAGCCCACTCACGAGGTATACATGGGGCCAGATATCACCATTGTCCGTAGGATTGGTTCCCGGCCAGTCGGCAGGTGATGTTAGCTTCTCTTTCACAGATACCAACTCAAGTAATGTAACCAGGGTGGCTCAATATTTTGTTACCGATTCGATTGGTGCTTGTGCAGGTGTGCCGGATACATTTAGCTATACTGTGTTCCCAACTCCTCATACTACTAACCTTAGTGATCATACTTACTGCAATGGTTTTGCTGTACCATCATTATTATTTACCAATTCGGTTTCGGAAGTTACGCCAACGTATTTCTGGTTTACTAATAACCAGGACATCTTCCCGATCGGAACCAGGCCGTCATATATTTCAGTGCCAACTAATAATATCACAGGATTTATTGCAACCGATACTTTTACTGCTGTAGCTTCATCTACAATAATTACAGTGGTTGCTACCGCGCATGGTTGCACAGATACTGTGTCTGAGACTTTGAACGTGAACCCGGTACCTACAGTTAACACTGTTTCCAACCTTTCCTATAACCAGGGAGATGCAGTTCCTTCGATCATTTTTTCGGGCATTGCTGAAAGTTTCCCATGGACAGGTACTACTACCGTGATCGGCGCGATCGCTGCATCAGGAACTGATTCAATAGGTACATTTACAGCTCTTGCAAGCGGCGAGGACGAGATAACAGTTACACCAACGATCATGTCTACTGATGGCGCCTGCGCCGGCAGTTCAATGTCGTTTACTATAAGTGTAAAACAGTTTGTGATCGCAGGCCTTCACAACCCTGTTACTGTGTCAGGTGTACGCAATGATACAGTGTGTAATGGTACTACCTATGACTCCATCAAGTTTGTTGGTGGTGTAAGCGGGACTACTTATAACTGGAGCTTCACCGGCTCGATCAGCACTACTCTTGATGTGCTTTCGAATAACCCTGGTGATACACTCACTACTTTCACCGTAAACAATCCTACGCTTGACTATGTTACAGACACCTTTACCGTGACGCCTACAGCAGGCGGAAGTTCAGTGCTCTTTACGATCACTGTACGCCCATCGGCTACTATTACTGTCAGCAACCAGGATCAATCCAAATGTAACGGAAGTCTGACAGACGCAATTTCGTTTACACCGACTACCGCAGCATCGACCACTGATCTGTACACCTTTAGCTGGACCAATTCGGATGTTGCTACATTAAACACTACAGCGAGTGGTTCCGGTTCATCAATCGGCTCATTCAGTGTAACCAATGCAGGAAACAGCGCCACAACCGGCCAGATCATCGTTACTCCTTCTATAGCAGGTTGCGAGGGTAGTCCGGTGACAATTACAGTGACTGTTAATCCAACACCGGTTTTGGACCCTGCTTTGAGAGACACGGCGTTCTGTAATAACCAAAATCTCGTGCACTTGTTGTCCAGCCCTACGGACGGACTCGATTCGTTCCTATGGGTTCGTGATACGATCGATTTCATAACAAATTCAGCCGATTCAATTGCATATACGTCTACCGGCACATTCAATATAGCTGAAGCAACACAGCTGCACAATAGCGATGACTTCACGCATCCAGTTGTTTACAATGTTTCTTTGAAGACCGCAGCGGGCTGTATCAATACAGTCACTGTGATAGACAGTGTTTTCCCGACGCCGAGGCTGAAAATTAACGGCAAGCATTCGCAGTGTAATGGTCAGACTTTTGTTGATCCATTGGAAAGCTTTACTCCGGGCGCCTCTTTTGCATGGACAATGCTTCCAAGTAATATTACACACACAAATCCTTCAGGCACCACAACTACGATCAGTGATGTTATGACCAATGCGACTACTATCACTCAGAGTGTTGTGTTTACCACCACTGTTACGGCTAACGGTTGTGCTAATCCGGGCCAGACTGATACGGTGTTTGTGAAACCATCAAACAGTCTCATCACAACACATGATACATCAGTTTGCAGCGACAATTCATTCCATTATGTGCCTGAGCCCCGTGTTACTGATGATACAGTAAGCTATACCTGGGTGATCCTTAGCGATGCAAGCGATACCAATATCTATTTCAGCAATCCAGCTGGTACGGGAGAAGTTTTTGATACTATTATCACTACCAGGTTCTCTCATATCGCTGATGTGATCAAGATAGCCTATACATTAAGTATCACAGACGGATTAACTGGTTCGTGCACAGATCATGATACTGTAACTGTTCAGGTAAAGCCTACCGCGCAGAAACCAACCATCATACCTCCATCTGAAAGGAATTTCTGTAATGGCCTGAAGCATCAGAATTTCAGCTCTATCAATTCCAATCTTGATGCTACCCTCAGGTGTGCATGGAGTGTATCTCCGGGTATTCCGGCGCCGGGTAATACCGTAGACTCTCAGCAGAGCCCGTTTGCAACAAATGCGCTGATCAGTTTTGGTGGTAATACAAGCGTTGCCCCGACCGTAACGGACCAGGTATGGGTGAATGGTTTCCATGAATGTGCGAGCGCAAGCACTTATAATTTCAGCGACAGCGCGCATACATTTGATGTAGCAAAAACTGCTGCTGATCCGAACGTATTCCTTTACAAAGACAACGCTACACTGTTCTGTGACGACAATACCGTGTTGTCTTACCAATGGGGCTATGACCGTAAAGATTCTTTGACTCCGCACGTTTTGTATGATAAATTCCAAAAGCTCGAAAAGAATCAGGACTGTCTGTTTGATGGTGTGACCGATGAAAATTTCTTCAACCATGTTTCGGTTACTGATAATGATAAACTGTTCTGGGTGAAAACCTCGCAGGTTATTGGCAGTATCGTATATGTTCAGAAATCCTACCTCGGCGGCGTGGCCCAAAAGCCAGGTGTTTCTGTTTCTCCGGTTATGACGATCTATCCTAACCCTGCTCATGCTGATCTTTCGTTTGAGCTGACAGGCGCTACAGGTGATAATCTTACTGTTGAGATTTATGATATGCTCGGAAAGAAAATAGAGTCTGCTTCTCTTGTGAACAATAACGCGACAATTTCTATCAACGACATACCGAACGGTACATTTATCGCTGTTTGCCGCAATAACGGACAGATCATTACTTCATCCCATTTCGTGAAAAACTAATTAACGACTCTTTAAAATCATCATAATGAAAAAAGTATTTTCGATCATCATAGGCTGCGCTGCAACATTCACAGGATTTGCACAGGATACCATGAGCCACGTTAAGTCGCTGGATCAGCAGTTGCCGAGGTTTTGTCTCGATCTGAATTATATGGAAGGTGCGCTGAGCCAGTCACCAGCCATGACCGACCTGTCAAAGGTATATACCGGGCTGATGACCAACGCGGGCAACTTCAGCGTTAAAGCTCCAAAGTTTGACGGCGGCCACTCCCGCGGCGGCGAACTGACAGCAGGATATTTCCTGGGTCGTGCGCGCATATTCGGTATCGGGTTAGGGGTGTCTTATTTTTCCCAGACCGGTAACCTTAACATGGATACTTTCCATGTTGAATACAGAAGGCCAACCGGGAACGGATCGGATGTTTATCGCCAGGTGATCAATTCAACAGGTAAGATCACGGACAAGATCACTGCATCGAACCTAAATATCCCGCTGTTGCTGAAGTTTAAGCATCAGCTTAGCCCCAAGGTTGGCGTTAATGTTGATCTTGGTGGTATGATGAACGTATCAACGAGTTATAAGTATTCTACGAATGCAGCCTTTGATTATGAGGCAGCATACCTGCGTGCCGGCGACGGCAGTTACACATTTGATGCTACCCAGGGTGGCTTTAATGTGAATGACTGGCTGATCACGAAGAATAATTTCAACGCTCATAACGCGACCGGAAATATCACCCAGTATTTTGATCAGAAATTCCAGAATGGCTATAATGTGAAGCTGGACACGGCCGTTAAAGCCGGTACAGGATCAAAATTTGCACAGTCTGTCAATTTCGGATTTGTTGGCCGGGTTGCACTTTCTTACAAACTTGATTATCATATATCTGTTGATCTGGGTGGTTACTACACCTACATGATGTTCAAAAACACGGACAACAAAATGCTTACCGACAAGGTGGGTTCATACAACTCCATTAACTCAATGGTTTCCAGCAATCCTGTTTCGTCTTATGGGATCAATGTTGGTATCCGTTATTACTTTGGTGGTTTCCCCGACATGGATGGTGATGGTGTAGCCGACTCGAGGGACGATTGCCCGAAGATACCTGGTTTGCCGGAGTTCAATGGCTGTGCTGATTCTGATCACGATGGTATTCCGGATAAGGAAGACCGTTGCCCATATGTGTATGGCAGCCGCGATGCATTTGGATGTCCTGACAGGGACGGTGACGGTGTGCCGGATGAAATGACGATAGATGGTGTAGCAATGAAAGACCAGTGCCCGATAGAGAAAGGCCCCTGGACCACTTTTGGCTGTCCTGACCGCGATGGCGACGGAATACCGGATAAAGATGACCTTTGTCCTGATACCGCTGGTGTATCCATGTATAACGGCTGCCCGTCGTCAACGTCAAAGAGCAATTCTGTAACTTCAACCACTACAACTACCACTGTTGTTGAGCCGCAGGTTCACCACATTGTGCTTTCAATGAACGTTATCAACTTCAAGGTAGGTAAAGCCGATATTGCAGATGCTAATTTCCCCGGCCTGGACCAGGTTGCAGCAGAGCTGAAAAAGGACAACAAACTCATCATCTTTATCAGCGGTCATACGGATGATCAGGGTACTGATCAGAAGAACATGATGCTGTCGTTTTCCCGTGCACGTTCAGTTGAAAAATACCTGATATACAGAGGTGTGGATAAGAACAGGATCGTGATCAGCGGTATGGGTAAAACAGAGCCGATCATTGATAACGACTCTCCCGAGAACAGGGCTAAGAACAGGCGTATTGAAATGCGGTTACTGATGCCTGTAAGCGGCAGGTAATCGTATTACAAAGCATATTTGAAGGCGCTGATCACTAAAAGATCGGCGCCTTTGCTTTTAGTCTGTAATGATCATAGTATGCTGCGCAGAAACTCAAAAGATCGTTTCGGTCAGCATTCATTGGTGGTGGGCAATGCAGGTCACTTTTCAATAACCAACATTAACCGGTAAGCTCTCTTTTTTGTGAGTGAATTGCTGACGCTGTCGACCCCTTTGTAGATACCCAGCGGTAAGAAGCTAAACATACGTTGCAGACCGAGACGCACTAGCACTTTATTATTAAATACTGTGGTTCTGTGACTTTTTAAACCGGCGGGCAGGAACCTTTGTATGGATGCCTCAGTAAATGAGTGGAGGTGTGCGTTGTGTGGTGTGAGATGATTGCAGTGAATGCAAAGCGATTCCAGGATACGCTCGTTGTATGGTGTAGTTACTATTATTTTCCCTCCCGGCTTAAGTGCAGTATACAGGGCATAAAGGAAGCGCTTAGGGTCGCTTACATGTTCGATGATCTCGGCGGCAACGATGCAATCGATGGAACCATCTTTAACAGGTAATTCGTATACATCTGCTACCAGTCCGAAATGGGTGGGATAGGGATTGTTTTTTGTGGCCTTGATCGGGTTTATATCTGAGATGTCCATCGAGATCACGTTCTTTTGTTTGTCTCTTAGCGCATGAGCCAGCCACCCACCACCACAGCCAGTATCCAGGATCCATGAAGCATGAGCGGGTATCTCAGATAAAATATATTGATGCAGCCGGTTGTGTTCTTCGCTCTCTATGGGGTTCTCCGTTTCCTTAAAGTAATCGTAGGTCTCGGCGTCATGCTGGTAATGCTCTTTATAATGGAATTTACTGCCTGCCTCGTTGTGTTGTGCTGTCTGTGTCAATGCAGCTTCTTCCCCTGTGGTTAACAGTATTGGTACATTGTCTTTTATCGCAAATCTGTCGTTGTGCGCTTTATCTGTGAGCTGGCCGGAGGCGCCATCAAATTGAAGGGGAGTCTTATATATAGGATGTACTAGAAGGCTTAAGAAATTTGAATCCATAATTGTTCCTGCGGCTTAATTCTTTTCGCCTTTCTACAAATTTACTGGTTTTAGTATTTATTCCAATTATTTGGTGAATAGGTTGAATGCTGGTTTCATAGGTGTGGCAATAAAGATGTAAATTTGCACTATGCAGGCTACTAATAACTTAACGTCAAAGACACAATATTTCCTGGAGAAAGAAGAGCAGTATGGGGCGCATAACTATCATCCATTACCGGTAGTGCTTAGTAAGGGGAAGGGTGTGTTTGTATGGGATGTCGACGACCGGCGCTATTACGATTTCCTTTCGGGTTATTCGGCAATAAACCAAGGTCATTGTCATCCCCGCATCATAGAGACTTTCATTGAGCAGGCGCAAAAGCTAACG
>CANJQU010000115.1 GCA_947476485.1 Chitinophagaceae bacterium | reverse complement strand
TTATATTTGTTCCATGAAGGTAGTCATATTTGCAGGCGGCAGGGGTACGCGTATCTCGGAAGAGTCGTCGTTGCGGCCAAAGCCTATGATAGAGATAGGCGGTAAACCCATTCTGTGGCATATCATGAAGATATACGCTGCTTACGGACATACAGAATTCATCATCTGCCTGGGCTATAAAAGCTGGGTTATCAAGGAATATTTTGCCAATTACTTCCTGCACAATGCGGATATAACTGTGGACCTTGCCAACAATTCGGTGGAGGTGCATAAGAACTCTGCGGAGCCATTCAAGATATCGCTGATAGATACGGGTGTGGACAGCATGACGGCGGGCCGCCTGAAGCGGGTGTTGCCATATGTGGGCAATGAGCGTTTCATGCTAACCTATGGCGATGGTGTATGCGATGTGGACCTTAACGAGGTGCTGAAATACCACGAGCAAAGCGGCAAGATATGCACCATGACCGCTATACAGGCCACCAGCCGGTTTGGGGTGATAAAGATGGAGGAGAACGGTACGATCGAAAGCTTTGAGGAGAAACCGGCAGACAGCGGCACATGGATAAATGGCGGTTTCTTTATCGTAGAGCCGGAAATTGCCAAATACCTGCATGACGATGCGGACGATGTGATGTGGGAGCGCCAGCCTATGGACGATCTAGCAAGAGACCGCCAGATAGCGGCCTACCGATACAAAGGCTTCTGGAAATGCATGGACACCCTGCGCGACAAAGAAGAATTAGAACACCTCTGGCAAACTGACCCCATATGGAAAAAGTGGTAACCGCGGAATATCTGCGTTCGATATTTAATGGCAAGCGTGTGTTCCTTACCGGCCATACCGGTTTTAAAGGCGCCTGGATGCTGCAGATACTGCATTGGCTTGGCGCTAATGTAAAGGGCTATTCCCTGGCGCCTGAAAAGAAAAACGACCTCTACAACCAGATAGAGGGGGACAAACTTTGCTACAGCTCTGTGATAGCAGATGTCTGTGATATGCAGAAATTACAGACGGAGATAGTGAGGTATGAGCCGCATTTTGTGTTTCACCTGGCAGCCCAGCCATTGGTTCGCCGCGGGTATGATATGCCCTCGTATACTTTTATGGTGAATGCGCAGGGCACATCTCATGTGCTGGACGCCATGCGCAGCCTGGTGCCGGCATGCGTAGGGGTGATGATCACCACCGATAAGGTTTATGATAATCCTGAACGTGGATTGCCGTTTAAAGAAGACGATAAACTGGGTGGTTACGATCCATACTCAGCCAGTAAAGCATCCGCGGAAATTGTAATTGATTCTTTCCGCAGATCGTTTTTCAATCCTAAAGATTATCACCTGCATGAAAAAGCGATCGCTGCAGCAAGAGCGGGCAATGTGATAGGGGGCGGTGATTATTCGGATGATCGTATAGTTCCCGATATCGTAAGGTCCATAGCATTTGGCGAGACAGTAGGCCTGCGTAATCCTAACTCTGTGCGGCCATGGCAGCATGTGCTGGAGCCTGTAGGCGCTTACCTGCTGCTGGCTGCAAAGATGTCCGAAGATGCGGTACGCTATAGCACGGCTTACAATTTTGGACCTAACCCGGAGGACATGCTTACGGTGGAAGATCTTACCAAAACATTTATTGATAGTTACGGTGCCGGCAGTTATAAGAGCTTTGCTGAACAAGGTGCGCCACATGAGGCCAAACTGCTTTTGCTGGACAGCAGCCGCGCAATGGAGCACCTGGGCTGGAAGTCGCAAATGGATGCACGCACTGCAATTGCCTGGACGGCAGAGTGGTATGCAGATAAGGAGCGCAGCGCCAATGAAAAATGCTTAGCACAGATCAAAAATTATTTTGGAGAGATTTCATAATGCCTAAGATCCAACCCATACCATTAGCCGGAGCATTTATTATTACGTTGCCTGCCTCAGAAGATGTGCGCGGCACATTTGTAAAAACATACAGCGAATCGCTTTTTCGTAAATCGGGTATCGACTTTACTCTGCGCGAGAGTTATTTTTCTTTCTCTAAAAAAGATGTGATACGCGGCATGCACTTCCAGCTCCCCCCGCACCAGCACAGCAAGATCGTTTTTTGCCCCGAGGGCGCTATACTTGATGTAATTGTCGACCTGCGTAAAGATTCGCTTACCTACCAACAATTTTTCGCTCATGAGCTTTCGGCCGATAATCACAAGGCCGTTTTCATCCCTGAGGGTTTTGCACACGGCTTTAAGTCGCTTACTGATAACTCGCTCACTTGCTACCTGGTTTCTTCTGAATACAACAAAACTCATGATACCGGTATCCGGTATGACAGCATTGGTTTTGACTGGGACGTGAAGGCCCCTGTGCTATCGGCCAGAGACCTGTCGTTTGCAGCAATGGGGGAGTTTGATAGTGTATTTTAATATTTGGTTCATTTCTGAGCCGATGGCGCCCGGTATGTATTCACGGCTGCAAATATCGTAGCACATCAAAATTGTTTTCCCGATTTCACAATACCTTCTCCTGATTGTGATAATGAATGCACGCTTATTTCTTTCTTTTTGCACAAAAAATAAACGTGATGACAAAAGGAAGACTGCCAGTTGTGGCGATGTTGATGATTGCTACAGGAATGAGCATTGTATCTTGCAAAAAGAAAAAAAACGAGGAGGTAATTCCGGTATATACGGTTCCCGCAACGTATACTTTTGATAATATAGAAAAATCTGAAGCAACCGGCAGGGTTAGTATGTGGGCCGGGCTTACCAGCTACCTGGGAAAGGCTGCTACCCGTATACTGAGCCAGGACACGGTTAATAATCTATGGAACAATACCGGCAGTGTGTTTAATACTGAAATTGCAAATAATCTTCCTTATTCCGTAAGCGATATTAATGCGTTCGCATTTAATGTTTCCAGCAAAATCAGTGATGCGACGCTGATAAAGCAATACATTGACTCGCAGGTTGCTATGAGCCATTTCTGTACTACAGCTGCTGCTCCCGGTGTGGCCGGAAAAGTTTTTTCACGCCTTATCAACTATTCCGGGCTTGAATTTAACCAGGCTGTTGCAAAAGGACTGATGGGCGCTTTACAGATTTCCCAGGTTTACATAAACCTGGATAAAACGACCACTGACGATAATAATACGGTTACGGCCGGCAGCGGAACGGTTATGCAGCATGACTGGGACCTGGCATTCGGTTACGTTGGCCTCCCCACTGATTATGACAGTTCAAAGGCTTACGCCAATACAGAGGCTAATCGTCCGCTTGCGATAGGCGGTTATTTCAGGGAAAGAGGGCAGTATATAAAGGCTGGCGGAATAGTTTTCGAAGCGTTCCGTAAAGGCCGTGCTGCTATCAATAACAAGGATTACAAACGCCGTGATTCTGCAATTACGACTATCAAGCTACACTTGGAGAAGACATTGGCTGCAGCGGCATATGCCTACCTGACACTTTCGCAAGGCAGTTCTGACCTGGCTACCAGGTTCCACGCTCTGTCAGAAGGATATGGCTTTGTCCTTGCACTGAAATATCGCCCGGCAAACAGCCCATTGACATCTGCCAACTACCAGACGTTATCAGATATTATGAAAACAAATTTCTACGAACTGGTTGCAGATCCGTCTAACACAAAAGTACAGCAGGCTCAAGCGATATTGTCAACTGCCTATGGACAATTGCAGCCGTGATAATAAACGTAACCCGCAGAAACCGTAGCTTTGCATGTTTTTGAAAAGCAAGTGCGTGAAGTCGATTTCACGCACTTGCTTTGGTATTCAGGGCTATATGATGGATAAAGGAAGAAAACGAACAGATATGAAGAAATATAGATTGGTGATAGCTGTAGTGTTTGCGGGGCTTTTTTTATACGCCTGTAATAAAGATAAGGGTGGGGGTGCAACATCATCAAATGATACATTCAAAAAAAATATGCTCATCAATTATGCGGATACGCTTATAATTCCGGCGTATTCGGATATGTTGTCCCGTCTTGAACTTCTTGACATGTCTTCAGATAGTTTCCAGGCAAATCCTTCACTGGCTACCCAGGCGGCGCTGAAAGAGGCTTTCAAAAATGCGTATATTTCTTTTGAGGGCATATCCGCGCTTTACTTTGGCCCGGCTGCGGCCCAGCAACTAAACAATAGTCTTAACATATTTCCGGCGGGCACTTCGAAAATTGAAGCAGGCATACAAAGCGGCAGTTATGATTTTACGCTTCTGGTTGCTTCCGATACAATTCAGGGTTTTCCTGCGCTGGATTATTTGTTCTTTTCGGCAGATGCTATTCAGAAATTCAACGATGTGGACGCGGCAAGCCGGAAAACATATGTAAAGGCTATAATCACCCGGATGAAACTGATCGTAAGCAATACGGTTGCACAGTGGAACAATGGTTATCGTGATAATTTCGTAAACTCACTGAAAACAAATATTGGAAGTTCGATAGGCAACCTTGTAAACCAGTTTGCTTTTGAAATGGACGCACTTAAAGGCCCCAGAATTGGATACCCTTTAGGTAAGCAATCAAATGGGATCATATTTGCAGACAAGTGCGAAGCGTATTTTTCCGGGATAACCAAAGATGTGGCTATAGCTAATCTCACCAGTCTTAAAAAGTACTATACCGGGGGCAATGGTAAAGGGATTGACGATTACCTTAACCTTCTCGGCAAGCCACAGCTCAATATCGATGTGCTTACCCAGTTCGACGTGGCGCTTGGTGCGTTGCAGGCAATTCCGGACCCCATGTCGTCAGCTTTTTCGGGTAGCACAGCAACAGTGGAGGCAGCCTACCGCGAAGTACAGAAGCTGCTCACTCTTATCAAAACCGATGTAGCATCGGCAACTGCGGTACAGATAACCTATATGGATAATGATGGTGACTAAGGAGCCGGCCTGGCATAAACCGGTGCTTATAGCGCCGCTGATCACTTTCAGGATCGTTTTTGGCCTTTTGATGTTTGTCAGTTTGTTACGCTTTGTGTGGCGGGGGTGGGTTAGTACTGTGTATATTCAGCCTTCGTTTCATTTTACTTATATGGGCTTTGGGTGGGTACGTCCGCTCGGGGCTTTCGGTATGTATGTCCTTTTCGGTATTATCATACTCAGTACGTTATTTATAACTATCGGGTTATTTTACCGGATTGCAGCCATTGTGTTCTTCCTGGGGTTTACCTATGTTGAGCTGATTGATGTAACTACCTATCTCAATCACTACTACTTTATCAGCCTGGTTGCATTTATAATGATTTGGTTACCAGCCAATCGGGATTATTCAGTTGATGTCTGGCTGCAACCCTGCAATAAAAGAAACCTTGTGCCGGCATGGACGATCCGGGTTTTGCAATTCCAGCTTGCTGTGGTGTATATTTTTGCCGGTTTAGCCAAATTGAACCCGGACTGGCTGATGCATGCACAGCCTATGAAGACATGGCTGCCGGCGTGCAGCTATCTGCCGGTCGTGGGGCAGTATATGTATCAAGAGTGGGTGGCTTACCTGTTTTCGTGGTTCGGCGCTGTCTATGACTGCCTTATCGTATTTTTTCTGCTAAATAAGCGCACACGGCCCTTTGCCTATGTCGTGGTGCTTATCTTTCATATTGCCACTGCCATCTTTTTCCCGGGCATCGGCTTGTTTCCCTATGTGATGATCGTTGCGAGCCTCATCTTTTTTTCCGGGCAATTCCATACGCGTTTACTTAGTTTTCTGCCATTTTACCGCCATCAGCATCTTTCACTTCAGCAGAGCGTTTTTGAGTTTCGCTATAATAAAGTAGTGACGGCCGCACTTGCTATCTATATTTTTTTCCAGGTGGCGATCCCGCTGCGTTTTCTTTTTTATCCCGGACATTTATTCTGGGGCGAGGAGGGTTACCGCTTTTCCTGGCGGGTAATGTTAATGGAAAAGGCGGGTACGGCCTACTTCACGGTGAAAGACAGCAGCCATACAAGGTACGTCAGTATAGACAATGCGGCCTACCTGACTCCATTACAGGAAAAAATGATGAGCACGCAGCCCGATATGATTCTGAAATATGCTCATTACCTTTACAAGCAATTCGAACAAAAAGGATGGCAGAAACCAGAAGTATATGCAGAAGTATATGTCGCACTCAATGGCAGCCGTTCGTGTTTATTTATTGATTCCACGGTGAACCTGGCTGGACAGCCTATTAGCTGGCGTCATTACAATTGGATACTTCCATACAAACAACAATAATGAGTTTTAAGCTGCCATTTTTCCTGGTTCTCTTCCTGGTCTGTCTGAATGCATCCGGCCAGCAATATGTTGCTGAAGGCACCGTCCGGATAGGCAATGAGCCGGTTGACGGAGCGGTGTTAATACTTTTGCCGGGATCAAACCAACAGCAGACCAATGAGAATGGTTTCTTTCGTTTTACAAAGCTGGAAAAAGGAAGTTATAAGCTTATAGTGAACTACGCAGATCTTTCCCCTGTAGAGCTGAAAGTGGAGATACCGTTGCAGGAGAAACTTGACATAGTTCTGAAACGGCAATCTGTGTTGTTGCGTGAAGTGGTTGTAAAGGATGCACAGCGGGAATCAGTTTCAGGAAAGCTCCGCGATGTGGAGGGTACGGCAATTTATGCAGGTAAAAAAACAGAGATCATCAACCTGCGCAACCTTAATGCTAACCTGGCCACAAATAATACCCGACAGATATATGCCCGTATCCCGGGATTGAATATATGGGAGTATGATAACGGAGGTTTGCAACTGGGCATAGGCGGTCGTGGCCTTAGCCCGAATCGTTCTTCAAACTTTAATATCCGGCAGAACGGGTATGATATAAGCGCCGATGCCCTGGGTTATCCCGAAAGCTATTATACGCCTTCTTCGGAAGCGCTTGACCGTATTGAGATCATCCGGGGTGCCGCGAGCTTGCAATATGGGCCGCAGTTTGGCGGGCTGGTGAACTTTATTATGAAAAACGGCCCCTCAAACCGGCCGTTTGAAATTACGTCCCGTCAAACGGGCGGCTCTTTCGGCTTCTTTAACTCCTTCAACAGCATAGGTGGCACGGTAGCGAAAAACAAGTTGAACTATTATACCTTCTACCAGTATAAGCGGGGTGATAGCTGGCGGCCGAACAGCCATTACGAACAGCATAATGCTTATGCGCACCTTGCCTGGCAGCTTAATTCTAAAATAAAGATCACGAGTGAGTATACGCTTATGAGATACCTGGCTCAGCAGCCGGGTGGTTTAACCGATGAACAATTTAACGAGGACCCGTCGGTATCAGTACGTGCACGAAATTGGTTCAAGGTGGATTGGAACCTGATCAGTCTGTCTCTTGATTATAGGTTCTCCGATAACAGTAAACTGAACTGGCGCAGCTTTACGCTGCAAGGTGGCAGGCAAGCCCTGGGCATCCTGAACTATATCAATCGCCCGGACATAGGCGGCAACCGGGACTATATGAAAGACCGCTATAGTAATTTTGGCTCAGAGCTTCGTTTTATTCACCGCTACCATTTATTAAAAAGTAACTACAGTACTTTCCTGGTTGGCGCACGCTGGTACCAGGGGCTTACCGACCGCAAGCAAGGTGATGGTACAGACGGGAGCGGCCCGGACTTTGTCTTCACCGGCACAGAACCGAACAAATCCAGCTATCGTTTTCCCGGAAGCAATGTGGCGGCATTTACGGAAAATATTTTCCAGATCAACAAACATTGGAGTATTACACCAGGCATACGTTTTGAGCATATCAACACAAAGGCCAGTGGCTACTATTACAAGCAAAATGTATTCATCGCAAATACGAAAGTTGAAGAAACGCGCACCAACCCCCGCTCTTTCGTATTGCTGGGCATAGGCACATCCTGGAAATTCGGTAATGGCGCGGAGTTTTATGGCAATGTTTCCCGGAATTACCGTTCAATTAACTTTAACGATGTGCGTGTTGTTAATACCAATGCCAGGGTAGATCCTGACCTTCGGGATGAAACAGGGTACAACATAGACCTTGGTATCCGTGGCTCTTTCGGCGAATGGTTTTATGCAGACTTCAGTATCTTCTACTTAAAATACAATGACCGCATCGGATCGATATTTACCCGGGACAGTAATTTTATGACCTACAGGCTGAGAACAAATGTAGCCGACAGCAGAAATGCGGGCGCAGAAATGTTGCTGGAAGGAGATGTATTAAAGGCGCTGACGCACAGCCGGTCGAGGTACAAACTGAATATATATACCAATCTTTCGCTTATTGACGCACGCTATATAAACACAAAAAATACAGCATTTGCCGATAAACTTGTAGAGAATGTGCCACCGGTTTTGTTTCGAACTGGCATCAGTTTCGGCAATCCCCGCTTCAATGTTACCTATCAGTATTCTTACCAGGGTAAGCAATATTCAGACGCTACCAATACAGAAATAACACCGACAGCAGTTGATGGCGCCATCTACGCTTTTCATGTTATGGATCTCAGTCTGAGCTACAACTGGAGAAAATTCACCTTTTACACCGGCATAAATAACTTGTCTGATACAAAGTATTTTACCCGGAGAGCAGACGGATATCCCGGTCCGGGTATCCTGCCTGCCGACAAGCGTAATTATTATGTAACAGTTCAGTTTAAGCTGTAAACAGGTGAGGGGCGTTTGTATGCAGCGGAATAAAAATACGCCACCGGACACCGCGAAAAGTATCGATTTCATTTCCAATGTAATAACATGTAATTTTGCACCTCAAATTTTCCAACAAATGAAAATGGATAAAGTACTAGACAAACTAGGAATAAAGAAAGTAAATGAAGGCGCTGCAACCGGCACGAAGTGGCTGAAAGCCGGCGGCGAAAATATCGATTCGTTCTCCCCGGTAGATGGAAACAAGATAGCGACCGTTACCGCTGTGAACCGCAAGTCTTATGATAAAGTAGTAGAGCAGGCACAGAAAGCATTTGAAGAATGGCGTATGTGGCCGGCGCCTAAGCGTGGCGAAGTGGTGCGCCAGGTGGGTGAGGCCCTCAGGAAGTATAAAGAGCCGCTGGGTATGCTGGTATCTTACGAAATGGGTAAAAGCCTGCAGGAAGGCTATGGCGAGGTGCAGGAAATGATAGACATCTGTGACCTGGCTGTGGGAATGAGCCGCCAGTTGTATGGTCTTACCATGCACAGCGAGCGTCCGCTGCACAGGATGTATGAGCAGTGGCATCCGCTTGGGGTTGTGGGTATCATCAGTGCGTTCAACTTTCCGGTGGCTGTATGGAGCTGGAACAGTATGATAGCATTTATTTGTGGAAATACCTGCGTATGGAAACCATCAGAGAAAACTCCGATCTCGGCGATCGCATGTCAGAACATAATTTCAGAAGTATTTAAGGCCAACGGCGTACCTGAAGGTGTTTGCGGTCTTGTAGTTGGTGGCCGCGATTGCGGCGAGTGGATGAGCAGCGATAGCCGTGTGCCATTGGTATCAGCAACAGGTTCTACACGCATGGGTAAGGCCGTAGCTGCTACGGTCGCAGGTCGCCTCGGCCGTTCTTTGCTGGAACTCGGAGGTAACAATGCCATTATCATTTCTGAGCATGCAGATCTGCATATTGCGCTGATCGGTTCCGTGTTTGGCGCGGTAGGTACTGCCGGACAACGTTGCACCACAACGCGACGTCTCATTATTCATGAGTCAGTGTATGATGCGTTCAAAAAGAAACTGGTAGCTGCATATAAACAGCTGGTAATAGGTGATCCGCTGAGCGAAAAGTCGCATGTAGGACCGCTTATAGACCAGGAGGCCGTGACTACCTATGTAAATGCAATAAAAGAAGTGAAGAGTGCAGGTGGCAAGGAAATAGTGGCTGGTGGTGTGCTGACCGGTGAAGGGTATGAAAGCGGCTGCTATGTGAAGCCATGCGTGTTTGAGGTACAGAACGATTGGCCGATAGTACAGCATGAGACATTTGCTCCTATCCTTTACCTGATGAAGTACAGCAAACTGGAGGACGCAATAGCTATGCAGAATGCGGTGCCACAAGGTTTATCTTCTTCGATCATGACACTGAATATGCGTGAGGCAGAAGAATTCCTGGCAGCAAAGGGTAGTGATTGCGGTATAGCTAATGTGAACATAGGTACCAGCGGTGCCGAAATTGGTGGTGCTTTTGGTGGTGAAAAGGAAACCGGCGGTGGCCGCGAGAGCGGCTCTGACAGTTGGAAAGCATATATGCGCAGGCAGACCAACACGATCAACTGGAGCACAAAGCTGCCATTGGCGCAGGGAATAAAGTTCTCGGTGTAGCCTATTTAAAATTGAATTATGACCAGGGCAGAATTATCAGCGGAAATAGCAAGCAAGCTGAGACAACATAAGGATGAATTGAGTGCGTACTGGCGCCAGTCGGCGCCGGTACGGCATTTTTACCTTGATGGATTGCTGCCCGAGGCCTGGGCTAAAGAATGTTTTGCTGCCCTGCCTGACCCCAATACGCTGATGCTGCGCGACTCTATTAAGGAGCACAAGCATGTGGGCATAGATGTAGACAAGTATGAGCAGATAGTAGGGGATATGTTGTTTGCTTTTCACGATGCAGCGGTTATGAAGGTAGTTTCCGAGATAACAGGCGTTAAAGACCTGCTGGCCGACGATTCGCTATATGGTTCCGGTATATCTATGATGCTGCAGGACGACTTTCTGTTGCCTCATCTAGATAATTCGCATGATGGGGACGGTAATCTATACCGTGTGCTTAATGCCCTCTACTACATTACTCCTGACTGGCCGGAAAATAATGGCGGTAACCTGGAGCTTTGGGATACGCCGATGAAGGAGCGGAAAGAGATACATGCCCGTTTTAACCGCCTGGTGATGATGGAAACCAATACGCATTCCATCCATTCGGTGAATAAAGTATTGGCGCCGGGCCCGAGGGCTTGTGTGTCCAACTATTATTTTTCTGCCACACCCGTTGAGGACCATTCTTATGTGCATAAGACGACCTTCTATGCACGACCGGAAGATGGCATTGTAAAGAAAATAAGGCTTTCGGCAGAAGGCAAAGCCAAGAACTTCCTTTCTAAATTCATAGACAACAAAGCCACCGGTACACGGCACAGGAGGAAAAAAGACTAAGTATCGTATAATAGTACAGACTGGTAAATTGCGTTATGCGTTGTGTTTGTAACGATTCGGCTTATTGTAACCCATTATACCAGGTATCCTGAATTTTACTTTTTCGATCTGTG
Source organism: Chitinophagaceae bacterium (assembly GCA_947476485.1). Classification (GTDB taxonomy): domain Bacteria; phylum Bacteroidota; class Bacteroidia; order Chitinophagales; family Chitinophagaceae; genus Nemorincola. The sequence continues at coordinate 1,646 of CANJQU010000115.1, read as the reverse complement.
TTTTTAGTACTGTTGTGGCATAGCATATAGTGGAAAAGATAATTAAGGGGGAAAGTGACCGGAAGAGAAAAATTGGAATTTGGTCAATCCTGCCGTATTTTGTGTCCCTATTCTCAAAGATATGAATTTCGAACTTACAGAAGAACAGATAGCGGTGCAGATGGCTGCGCGCGATTTCGCAAGAACGGAACTGCTGCCCGGTGTTATTGAACGTGATGAAAAGCAGAAGTTTCCTGCTGAGCAGATCAAGAAACTGGGAGAGCTAGGTTTCCTGGGCATGATGGTGGATCCTAAATACGGCGGATCGGGCATGGACACCATTTCCTATGTGCTGGCAATGGAAGAAATATCTAAGATCGATGCGTCGGTATCGGTATGTATGAGCGTTAATAATTCGCTCGTATGCTGGGGGTTGGAGAAATATGGCAATGAGGAGCAGAAGCAGAAATACCTCACACAACTGGCACGTGGAGAAAAGATAGGCGCGTTCCTGCTCAGCGAACCGGAGGCAGGCTCTGACGCTACTTCTCAGCGCACAACTGCTGAAGATAAAGGTGACTATTACCTGGTAAACGGTACCAAGAACTGGATCACAAATGGTAATTCGGCGTCTTATTATCTTGTAATTGCACAGACTTATCCCGAGAAAGGGCATAAAGGTATCAACGCGCTGATCATTGAAAAAGATTCTCCGGGAGTAACCGTGGGGGCTAAAGAAAATAAGCTCGGCATACGTGGCAGCGATACGCACAGCATCATGTTCCAGGATGTGAAGGTGCCAAAGGCTAACCGTATTGGTGATGATGGCTTTGGTTTTACATTTGCTATGAAGGTGCTTGCAGGTGGCCGTATAGGCATTGCATCGCAGGCGCTGGGTATCGCCAGCGGCGCTTACGAACTGGCATTGAAATATTCAAAGGAGCGTAAAGCTTTTGGCACTGAGATATCAAACCACCAGGCTATTGCTTTTAAGCTGGCTGATATGGCTACTGAAATTGAAGCTGCACGCCTGCTGTGCCTGAAGGCCGCATGGACCAAAGACCAGGGACTTGACTATACACTTTCCGCTTCTATGGCTAAACTTTTCGCATCTGATATTGCACAGCGTGTAACCAGCGAAGCAGTGCAGGTGCACGGCGGCTATGGTTATGTAAAGGAATTCCATGTAGAACGCCTGATGCGTGATGCCAAGATAACGCAGATATACGAGGGTACCAGTGAGGTGCAGCGTATCGTTATCAGCAGAACAGTACTGAAGGGGTAATATGAAAATGTGCAAAGGCGCATATTTTCCAGGCAAACAATTTATAAAGGAGATCGCCCGCAATTTTTGTTGCGGGCGATCTCCTTTTATCCGTTACCAACAATAGTCTCTACTTGACGATCTCAACTGAAATGCTGGGTTGGCCGGCAGTGCTGGTATATACATTGGCGTCAACAGCTAAATGGACCACTCCGTTGTAGCACACATGAAGTACTTTTTCAAAAGTATTGGAAGAGATCGTTTGATGGGTTTGACCGCTTAGCGTAATATCTGTGATCGTAAAAATTCTTCCCGATGCCGGGAGAATGATCCGGTAGTCATAGCCAGGAACAATAAAGCCTTCAGCGCTATTGGGGTAGCTGGCCGGGTACGAGTGCAGGAT
>CANJQU010000114.1 GCA_947476485.1 Chitinophagaceae bacterium | reverse complement strand
AAGCGGTATGCCGCCCCTACAGGGCTTTGTGTTGCGTGTATTTGATGTCCGGGGGCTTCACCCCCGGCTAGTATATTTCGCTCTTTCAGAGCTTAGTATTTTCCAATAATACTTAACTAAATGACATTGCCCCATACCCCAGAAAAAAAAAATTCACAAATGGGGCATTGCAATCCCGTCAAATCATTTACTGTGGCTGATATTAATATTCATTTACATTTCCCATCGCACCCCGTGCTTCAGTTGGCAGTTTACTGTTGGCAGCTTCTAATTTACAGTTGGCAGTCGGCGACGATCGAGGTTCATAATCATGTCTGATGGCCTATAGCCTGATTGCGATGAAGGGCCACGCGTTATTTATAAATGCGCGATACCCTGGAGAAAAACAAGGTAGACAACGTCCCGTCGCGGCACAAAGGTCTATGATTTAGTTATACGCTCCAAGACGATGTTTCTATGCCGTGGTTAATAAAATCTATTCATTTGCCCTTGAATGTTATCCCAGGTCGTTGTTATTGATATGCAAAGGAAGATAATCTTAAATTCCTTTTTTACTTTTGGAAGGGTGAACCCCCCGCCCCCTAAGTGGGCCTAAATTTCGCTTTATAACAGTTTTGCGAAGTTTTGTTTGCTATTGAGCTCAACTGTATACAAAATTTGCGAAATGAACCTGATTTTAAGATGCGTGCTGACATTGCTGCTGATGGTGAACTGCGGACACCTATACGCCCAGGTACCGGCCGGACCGTTGCAGGGTCTACAGCTCAGAGATTCCCTATTACGGGAACTGCGCAAACAAAAAGAAGACACCAATAAGGTTTATGTGCTTGCCGAACTGTCGTATTTCTACCATACGAGCGACCCAAATGAGGGGATAAAATACGGACAAGCCGGATTGGAATTATCAGAAAAATTAAATTGGAAAAGCGGCATTGCCATATCGAATGACTGCCTGGGAAAAAATCATGAAGCCAGATCCGAATATCAGAAGGCCCTTGACTTTTATCTTAAAGCACTGAAAATTTATGATGAGGCCGGAGACAACCTGACTGAAGAAAAAGTGCTCACCCTAAATAGTATTGTAACGGTCTATTCCTACCAAAATAATTTTCCGGAAGCAGCACGGTATTACCAGCAGCTAACAGGCATCCCGCAAAAGCACGAGAAAATAAACTTCTATACCGGTGCACTGCTAGGCATCTTTATTTTCGCCTTTTTTTACAATCTCTTCCTGTTTCGCTCAGTGGGTGATAAGAGTATAAAGTATGTGGTTTTATCAGTTGTCTGGTTCTTAATTATCTACAGCGTAGGTATCGCCCACCCGGGGAACAGGATAGAGCTATATCTCTTCAATTGCTGCTCATTTGGTATCGCCATATTTGTATTGGCCAAGCTGTATCTGAAATTCATTCACCACTTTATGGTGGAAAACGGAATAGCAGTGTTTAACGAACGGCAAATCTCAAAGAACACAAAACTACTGAACATCATTTTTGCTGTGCTTTTCGTAATGATGTTCATGGTGTACTGCCTGAAACTGAGATATGAGACAGAAGTATTACTCGCCCGGATGTTTATCATCACCTGCGACGTGATCATCCTCTCGCAAATGGGGTACACTCTTGCAATTTTTATAAAAAATGAGTTGTATAAAATAAAAGGGTTCCGGTTTATCGCACTTTCCCAGGTGATCCTTTCCTCGGGCATCCTTATTTCCGTGCTGCTCACATTCGTGTTTCATGTCCCTAACACATTAACGGAACTTGCCTTTGCCTCCTGCATCATTTTACAATCAATTTCCATAGCGGATAAGATCAACTACCTGAAATTACAGAAGGAACAGGCGCAGGAAAGCGCAATGGTATTTTTAGAGGAAAAGGTGACAGAAAGGACAAGCGAGCTGGTGATACAAAAAAAGAGATCGGATGACCTGCTGTTAAATATACTGCCTGCAGAAGTGGCCGACGAACTAAAGGAAAAGGGCAGCGCTGCGGCAAAGATGTTTGATAATGTAACCGTGTTGTTTACCGATTTTGTAAACTTTACTAATGCCAGTGAGCACATGCTTCCGCAGGAACTGATCGATGAGCTCCATACGTGCTTTAAAGTGTTTGACGAAATAACCACAAAGTATAAGATCGAAAAAATAAAGACCATCGGAGATGCGTATCTTGCTGTTGCAGGGTTGCCATCCCCAGATCCGGAACATGCGGAGCATATAGTCAGGGCCGCATTAGAGATCAATACATTTATGCAGACGCGCCGCGCCAAGCCCGGCAATAAAACGTTTGAAATCCGAATTGGCATACATAGCGGCAGCGTTGTGGCCGGTATCGTGGGTGTCAGGAAATTCGCCTATGATATATGGGGCGATACTGTGAACACAGCGGCGAGAATGGAGCAGAACAGTGAGGCGGGAAAGATCAATATATCTGAGACGACCTATGAACTGGTGAAGGACAAATTTAATTGTGCGTACAGAGGGGAAATAGAAGCAAAGGGCAAGGGAATGATGAAGATGTATTATATCGTGTAATCAGAATTGAAGAACCTGCTTACCGGCAGGCTGGTTTGCGGATTTTCAGAATTATTTAATGGCTTTGTTATGAAACTGATACCAGGATGCATGTTGTTGATGTTGCTGACCCTAAACAGCAGGAACCTCTACGCAAAATTGCAGGGGCAGGCACAGATCGACTCGATGGTAAGCGAGCTGGCCAAGCAAAGGGACGATACAAACAAGGTGCGCTTGTTGAATAGTTTATCGGAAAGCTACATGAACGTTGACCCGGAGCAGGGCGTTAAATATGGCATGAGCGGACTGCAACTCGCTTCAAAACTAGGCTGGAAAAAAGGAATTGCATCGGCGTACAATTGTGCTGCAAGTAATTACTATCAACAATCCAATTATGATAAAACGCTGGAGTACTATTTCAAAGCATTGAAGATAAACGAGGAAGAAGGGTTCAAACTTTATACGGCAGCAGTGACGTGCAATATTGGCAATGTTTATCATGACCTGGGAGACTATCCAAAAGCACTGGCTTATTTACTGAAAGCGCTGGCGCTTGACGAAGCCGGAGGATATAAACAGTACACAGCGCAAGTGACTTACAACATAGGCGGCATTTATTATGAACAAAACGATTATGCGAAAGCACTGGAGTATAACTTTAAAGCCTTAAAACTGTCTGAAAAGCTGGAAGATAATGATGGGATCGCTGATGCGAGCTGCTGTATCGCCAGTATATATGATTATCAAAAAGAGTATGCGAAAGCGCTGGAATATGGCGTTAAGGCATTGCGACTCTACGAACAGGTTGAGAACAAAGGAGGCATTGCATATGCGGCCAATAACATCGGCAGTATTTACAATCACCAGCACAATTACACCGAAGGCCTTGCCTATGAATTTAAGGCATTAAAGATCAATGAAGCGCTTGGCGCAGAGCACCAGATCGCCATAAATCTTGGATACATCGGTGAAGCTTACATCAACATCGCAACGGATACGATCAAGCGACCAACGAAGGTACACACGACAGAACCCGTTCACATGCTGTATATGCCAGACAGCCTGATTCCCCGGGGAAAGAACGCTCTGCTCCATAAAGCAGCAGAATACCTTCTGCGGTCCATCAAAATAGATTCAACTATCGGGACGCTCGATAACCTCCAGTATACTTACCTGAATTTATCTCACGTTTACGCCTTACTGGGCGATTATAAGGGATCGCTTGCCGCATACACTTTGCATTCCCTGTATAAGGACTCCGTGTACAACGAGGCAAAGAAGACAGAGATCATGCGGCTAGGCATGGTACGTAAGATGGGCCTGGACAGCATGAAGAATGCAGATGAAAAACGGGTGATAGAATTAAAATTTCACCATCAGCGAACCTATACATACATGGGCATTGCAGGTATCCTGCTGCTTGCATTTTTCTCATTCTTCATCGTAAAGGAGCGACGCAAGTCGGAGGAGGAAAGAAAGAAATCGGAAAACCTGCTGCTGAACATATTACCCGGAGAAGTAGCCAATGAACTGAAGACAACCGGCAGCACAAAAGCAAAACACTACGATAATGTGACGGTACTCTTTACCGACTTTGTAAACTTCACGAATGCCGGTGAGCGGATGAGCCCACAGGGATTGATAGATGAGCTGCATACATGCTTCAAAGCATTTGATGAGATAACCGCGAGGTACAACATTGAAAAGATAAAGACGATCGGTGATGCATACCTTGCAGTTTGCGGTCTGCCTGCAGCAGATCCGAAACACGCGGAACACATTGTAGCAGCAGCTAAGGAAATAAACATTTTTATGCAGGAGCGATTAGCAAAGTTGGGCAACAAAACTTTTGACATCCGGCTTGGTATAAACAGCGGCAGCGTGGTGGCGGGAATCGTGGGCGCCAGGAAATTCGCTTACGATATATGGGGCGATACCGTGAACACGGCTGCGCGCATGGAGCAGAACAGTGAGGCTGGAAAGATAAATATATCGGAGACGACCTATGAACTGGTGAAGGACAAGTTTAAGTGTGAATACAGAGGAGAGATAGAAGCGAAGGGCAAGGGAATGATGAAGATGTATTATGTGACGTCCCTGTCCCCTGAAAGGGGACCAACTATTTAGCTCTAGGGCAATTGGAGGGCAATTTGTTCGCTATTGAGCCTTATTGTTTACAAGCGATGGTGTTTAATTTACAATTGGCAAGTGACGGTACGAGTGTATGGCACACAGGTCAATTTGTACTCATTTAATCATAAATCGTAAAACAAAAATGAATTGATTATTTTTGCAGCGTTTCAATTAAAATTATAACTAATTATATTATGGCGATCGTTGATCTTGTAATGCCAAAAATGGGCGAAAGTATAATGGAAGCTACTGTGCTGAAATGGCACAAACGTGTTGGCGACCATGTGAAGATGGATGAAACCCTGCTTGATATAGCAACTGATAAGGTAGACAGCGAGGTGCCTTCTACAACAGCCGGTGTGATCACCGAATTGCTTTATAAGGAGAATGATGTAGTACCGGTAGGCGCTGTAATAGCGAGAGTAGATGGAGGAGGCGCCGCAGCGGCACCAGCCCCTGCACCTGCGCAGCAGCCAGCACCACAAGCCGCACCAGTGCAACAAGCTGCACCACAGCACCAGGCAGCACCATCGGGCGCAGAAAGTAATGGCGCACGTTTTTATTCGCCGCTTGTACTCAACATCGCAGGTACTGAAGGTATTGGCATGGCTGAGCTGGAAAAGATACCCGGCACCGGCAACGAAGGCCGTGTGACCAAAAAAGACATACTCGACTACGTAAGTAACCGCAAAACTCAACCTGTGCAGCAAGCGGCAGCACCGCAACCTGCACCTGCTGCTGCGCCACAGCCGGCGCCGCAAGCTGCTGCTCCTGCTGTATCGGCAGCGCCACCGGCCCCTTCGCCTTCGGTAACCGGAGGTAATGTGGAGATCATAGAAATGGACCGTATGCGCAAGCTCATTGCCGACCATATGGTGCGCAGCAAGCACACATCGCCACACGTGACCAGCTTTACAGAATGTGACGTGACCAATATTGTAAAATGGCGTGACAGGGTGAAAGGCAAGTTTGAACAGATGTATGGCGAGAAGATAACTTATACCCCCATATTCTTTGAAGCGATCGTGAACTGCATCCGCAAATTCCCGATGATCAATTGCAGCCTGGATGGCAATAACATCATCATCAAGAAAGATATAAATGTAGGTATGGCTACGGCATTGCCCAGCGGTAACCTTATAGTGCCTGTAATCAAGAATGCGGGCACAAAAAACCTGCTTGGCCTGACCAAGGATGTAAACGCGCTGGCCAATGCTGCACGCGGAAATAAGCTGAAAGCAGATGACACACAGGGCGGCACCTTCACAGTAACGAATGTAGGCACCTTTGGCAGCCTGATGGGCACACCTATCATCAACCAGCCTCAGGTAGCGATACTTGCTGTGGGAGCGATAAAGAAGCGCCCAGTGGTGTTAGAGACAGAAGACGGAGATGTAATAGCAATACGGCACATGATGTATCTGTCGCTGAGTTATGACCACCGTATAGTAGATGGGTCGCTTGGCGCCAGCTTCCTTACTGCTGTGGCTAAAGAACTCGAAGCATTTGATAAGGACAGGGCGATTTAGTAATTCTGAAATAGTTTTGAAAAAGGGTTTGATCTGGTATCAGACCCTTTTTTTTATGCCTTTTTGCTATATTTCTTCCTGCGGATAAATCTTAAATAGCAATACCCTGCCACACCTGAGAAAGCAGACGCATTGATGACGGCGAGCTTTGCCACCGATTGTACAGCAGTATCTGTAAACGCAAGCATCGCAATAAATATAGAGACGGTAAAACCAACGCCGGCAATCAGACCAACACCAAAAACATGCTTCATCGTAAGATGATCGGGCAATGATGCGGCTTTCATTTTAACAGCGAGGCCGGTAAATAAAAAAATGCCCAGCGGCTTGCCGAACACCAGCCCGGCAAAAACACCAAAATGAACAGGAGATGCTATTGCCGATGAAAGATCGGCAGGCAGTATTATAGCCGTGTTTGCAAGAGCGAACAAAGGAAGAACAATAAAATTGACGGGGACATGCAACGCATGTTCCAGCTTGCCTACCAGTGAAGAGGGCACTATGAGCCCAAGCGCAACGCCTGCAATGGTGGCATGGACACCTGAGTTGTAAACAAGGTACCAGAGGAGCAAGCCAGGCAATATATACAGTGAGACGCGTGAAACTTTAAAGAGATTCATAACGAACAAAGCTGCGGTCAACAAAGCTGCGGCAATGAGATAATCCCAGTGCAGGCCGGCGGTGTAAAAAAAAGCGATGGCAACAATGCCACCGATATCGTCTATAACAGCAATGGCGATAAGAAATACACGCATGGATAACGGCACACGCTTACCAAGCAGGGAAAGCACGCCAAGGGAAAATGCTATGTCTGTAGCCATAGGTATCCCCCACCCCATGTAGTTGCTACCAGTGTGACAACAGGCTATGTAAATAATAGCAGGCAGCAACATACCGCCAAGCGCACTTATGCCGGGCATAACGGCCTTGCCGATCGTATTCAATTCGCCGGTGCGCATTTCCCGTTTTATCTCCAGCGCGGCCAGGAAAAAGAATACACTCATCAGCGCATCATTGATGATGTGGGAAAGGGAACCGGGGAGGTGAATACCACCCGGAAATGAGAATAAACTGCGCTCAAAAAAATCTGTATAACTGTGTGAAAAAATGCCATTACTGAGCACGAGTGAGCACACAGTACAACACATCAGCAAAACGCCAACAGACGTGCTGTCTTTTATGAAAGATTTAATTGAAGAAGTAATATTCATTTTCCAAAGAATGTCATAAAGATATAGTATATTACATAGAGGATGAGTGAAGCGGCTGTTTTGATTTTTTATTCAGGGCTGAAATCATCCGGAACCGTGAAACATGCATGAATAAAGGGCTTCAGCCTATTAACGAAATTTTCTGAAGCTAAAAAATATTTTGTTGAAAAATTAAAAAATGAAAACACTTAGCTTTGTGTTGTATTTTTTTAACAGCAAAAAAAGCACCAAACTTTTCAAAGCGCAATCTGTAAGATTTATTAAAGAAACAATAGCAGAATGATTTTTTTTTTCAACAAAATGTTAGCAATTTCGTCCTCCTGTTGAAAAAGGACAAAAGCAAGAAAAATCGCGAAGAAAATTGGTCAACAGTTCCGAAAAAAAATAATAATTTTAAGTGAGGGAAAAAGAGGTACCCCAGAATAGGAAACAAAATGTTCCGGGTGAAGAAATTCTTATCTCTAAGTTTTGAAGTAACCAATTTTTGAATAACTACATGAACGCTGTTTCATAATATGGATAAGCATCTTTATAATACTACCAATAATGTTTTAACCGAAGCTGAACAACTATGGGAGAAATGTTTGAATATCATCAAGGACAACGTTAACTGGCGCACATACCAAACCTGGTTTGAACCGGTGAAGGCAGTGCAACTAAATGACAACGTTTTAACCCTGCAGGTACCCAGCCAGTTTTTCTACGAGTGGCTTGAAGAACATTATGTGGAACTCCTGGGCAAGACCATCAAGAGGGTTCTTGGCAGAGTGGGACGGCTTGAGTACCGCATTATGATGGAGAACAATTCTTCACAGCGCAACCCTGCATCTATCAACATGCCGGGAGGAACTCACAACAAACCTTCGAAAGAAAATAATTATGTGGACATGCCGCTGAAGTGGGATGATCCGCACAATATTAAGACGCCTTATGCCATACCCGGCCTGAAGCGTATGCAGATAGACCCGCAGCTAAATGCCAACTACACGTTTGAAAATTATGTAGAAGGCGATTGCAACCGTGTGGCCCGCTCAGCAGGCATACATGTAGCACAGAAGCCAGGGGCTACAGCATTCAACCCGCTCGTTGTTTTTGGCGGCGTGGGCTGGGGGAAAACGCACCTTGTGCAGGCCATAGGCAACGAAGTGCGCAGGCTGCACCCAAACAAATCAGTGTTGTATGTAAGCGCTGAGAAGTTCATCAATCAATTCATTGACCACTCCAAGAATAACGAGGTAAATGATTTCATTCACTTCTATCAACTGATAGATGTGCTGATCATGGACGACATTCATTTGTTTGTCTCTGCGCTCAAGACACAGGATGTCTTCTTTGCGATATTCAATCACCTGCACCAGAGCGGGAAGCAGATCATTCTTACGAGTGATACGGCACCCCGCGACATGGAAGGCATGCAGGAGCGGCTGCTCAGCCGGTTCCGCTGGGGACTGAATGCAGATATACAGGCGCCGGACTTTGAGACCCGCCAGTCGATACTGCAGGTGAAAATGCGCCAGGAAGGACTGGAGATACCGGAAGATGTAGTGAAGTATGTAGCCTATAATATACAGAGCAATGTACGCGAACTGGAAGGAGCGCTGATAGCATTGTTTGCACAGGCTACGCTGAACAAAAAAGAAATAGACATTGATCTCGCCAAGCGTGTGATGAAGAACTTCGTGAAGAGCGCGGCGCGGGAGATGACGATAGATAATATACAGAAGCTGGTATGCGACTATTACCACGTAGCATATGACCGCCTGCTTACCAAGACGCGGAAACGCGAGGTGGTGCTGGCGCGGCAGATAACCATGTATTTCGCAAAGAAGTTTACGAAGCAATCACTTAAGACGATAGGCGACCACTTCGGCGGCTTCGATCATACTACAGTGATACACTCGTGTCAAACGGTGGAGAACCTGATGGAGACAGACAGCGAATACAAGGAGAACCTGCTGGAGATACAGCAGAAGGTGCAACTGGCAAGTATTTAATAAATGTGCAAATTCGGGCCGGGATACACGATGAAATAATAAATCTGCTTGTTTTCACATTATTTTCCCGATTGACGAGTTTTTGATTTGCTGATTTGCACAATTAAGTTATCTTTGCAGTCCTTTAAAAAAAGGAACCAGTTGTGTAAGTTAGTAATACACAATACAGGTGAGGTGGGAGAGTGGCCGAATCCAATAGTTTGCTAAACTGTCGTACGCCTTAAAGTGTACCGCGAGTTCGAATCTCGCCCTCACCGCTCTTTATCAGTTAAGCAGTTTTCAGCAGGCAGTTGGCAGCTCTGAAAACTTTAGGATTGTCAACAAGGCTGCAATTACCGGGCAGACTTTAATAATCGGGGAGTAGCGCAGGCCGGTAGCGCACCTGGTTTGGGACCAGGGGGTCGCAGGTTCGAATCCTGTCTCCCCGACAACGATGAAAATGAAACCCGCTTCTATAGCGGGTTTCATCATTTAATGAGGTCTATTTTAGGCAGGATTTAGGCAATTAAACAAAATTTAGTCAATTTATAAAATCCAACAGTTAAATCAGATAAAGACATTTATCGCCCTGCTTGTGCCGCTGCCTCCTCAACCCATGACGAGAAATTACTGTGTCCATTATCTGTTGTCCAACAATAAGTTTCAAACATATCTGAAAAACGAAAAGTTTTGCCAAAATCATTTGAGAACCACCCATCTTCAAAATAAAGCGTGTTTGATTTTTTATTATTGATCTCTTGTAAGTCAGAAAATGGTATCCATCTTCGATTAATCAGTTCAAAAAATTGAATTTTCTTCCCATCATCGGTAATGTGAAATGCAAGCCTATCCATCGGGTTTACTCCTTTGGCAGAAATAGCTTGTTCTTTCCCCCTTATTCTGTTGATATTAATACCCAAAATTCCATTGCCTCTTTCAAAACTTTTAACTATCTCATACTTAACCCATCGGCTGTTAGCCGTTTCATTCCCAATAAGAACAGCAGTTACAGATGTCCCATTTAAGCCATCATTAATAAGATTTTTTATTACAGCTACACCTTTACTTTTCTCCTTTTCCCATATTGAGCCATCAACGAAAGTACCCTCAGCATGATTAATTAACCAGCTGTTACGAACAACATTTACCTTAAAGTTTTTTACGTCATCGTAATTAAAACTAAAGAAAGTATATCTCGGCATTTTTACCTCCCTGCTTTTTTTGCTGCGGCATCAATCCAATTACCTAAGTTGGCATAACCGTTGTCATTGACCCAATCGTAGCAAGGATAATCTGTGCTGAAATAAATATCCTTTCCATTTGAATCTTTACCAATTGCACCAAACTGATTTGATCCTTTCGTTGAAGTATTGCCATTCCTATCTTTCACCTGGTGAATGTAGATACCTAAAAGCCCATTACCTTTTTCGTAACTCTGTTGTAATTCATATTTAACGTAATCACGTGAATTTGTTTCTGAACCGATTAATACAACAGTTACTGAAGTTCCGACTAATTGTTCTCTAATCCATTTTTTTATCGCTGCATCTCCTCCTTTCTTTACTTCTTCAAAATCCGCAGCATCAACGAATCCTGCTGCTTCTCTGTCTTGTGTTACCCAGCTATTTCGAACAATGTTTGCTCTCCATACATCATTTCCGTAATGGAAGCTAAAAAATGACCTTCTTGCCATGCGATTATTTATTTAAAGTTTGAATTACTGCTAATACCTTTTTAATTATTTCTTCTGCTGTGATAGTATCATTCGCTAAATCTTCTATGAGAGGAATAATCCACTCGATTCCTGCATAATATTGATTTGCGTTCTTAATTACATCCTTGTAAAGTTCATCACTAACATAACCAGTTGCGCCTATTGGAATTGGGACTAACCCTTGCTGAATTGAAATCTCAAATTCTCTCTTGACCCCATTAGCGAGGATGATATTTGCTTTTCCATCAGACTTGTTCCCGAAAATAAAAATTGCCACTCCAGCGAGGGAAATCATCCGATGTCTATACTCTTCCCAGAGTTCAGATAGTTTTTTTTCTCCCGTTTCAAATTGTGGAAAGGGTTTGATTATAAGTTGATCTTCAGAGTATTTTTCTGGTTTTTCATACACTGCTTCTAAAGCTCCGTTTATAACTGCACTGCCAACACCCCAACCAAAGCCGTTAACTACTCTATAATTATTCAAAACAAGTTGTTTACTCAAAGAATGAATAAATGCCTGAGCTTGATTCCTATCCCACATGCCATATTCCTCAGCGCTTCCAGAAATGAAAATTGTCTTTTTTCTGAAGCGTCTTTCAATTTCTTTCAGTATTTCTGTAGCCTCGGCAAAACTATCAATCAGCAAGGCTTTTATCCCATATCGCTTTAGGTCGTCTACTCTTAGCTTTTGTTTACGCTGCTTGTATCTAGAATCTGCATTTTGGTGAAGTAATATTTCAAATTTTAACAGCATCTCCTTTTGTGCTTTACCTATTGAAATATTAAGATCGGTTGCCTCGTCATAATTTATATTTGCAGGTAGATCATCGTGGAGTATAAAATTAGATCCTATTGACTCAGTCAAGGTAAAGGTATACTCATCATCCCATGTTGTTGATTCAAGAGATTTAAGAATAATATTGTCTGAATAAATAGTCGTCAACCAAGTTGATAGCACATATTTATAATTATCCTTTCCCAATTGACCTTTATCAAGAATTCCAAAACAGCAAATCCCAGCATTTTTTAAAATTTCTGGGTTTTGCCAAAATGAGGGATATTGCTTAATCAATTCAAGGGCTGAATAATATTGCTGCTTATAGATATGGTTTAGTAAAAGTCGTTTAAATATGCTCGGTTTTATTTGCTTAAGTTTCTCTGAAATTGATGGAATAATTGATGCTATATCTGTTGTTTTTGAGTCGAAATTTGAATAAAGGCTGTTTAATTTTTCAATCGAAGATTCTTGTGAATCATTCATTCCAACAATGGAATTAATTTCCTCAAGGGAAACAAGTGCTGCTTTAATTTTTTCTTGCTTGAGGAACTCAATCATCTTTTTTACTACTGGTTCGTTAGCGTCTAAGCTAAATTTTATGATGTTTTCAGCGGCATCGTTTTCCTTGATTTCCAGTAATCTTTTTACATACCTAAGATTGAAATCACGTTTAATATTGCGGTCGGAATTATTAATTTCATTTAAAGAGATTCCATCAAGATTTTGATTGTTTTTTAACAAGCAAATGGCAATGCGAGCCGAAGCATTAGAAATCAAATTAATATTGGTTGATTGCTTTGCAAAATCTTGCGAAGACTTATAATACCTCATTGATTCCTGGAATTTCTTTTGCCGCTCTAATTCAATTCCAACTTTATAATATGATGTAGACAACTCGAAAAAATGTCTTTTTTGCAAGGTTAGAAACTCATCAAGTAATCCAACCTTATTTGAATTACCAATGAACTTTAAATTCTCTTCTATCTTTTGAGTTCTATTCTGAAATTGTGTTTCGTTAAGGGCTTTTGAAAAGTTTAGGTTACAAATTTCAAACGATGCTTTTGCTT
>CANJQU010000113.1 GCA_947476485.1 Chitinophagaceae bacterium | reverse complement strand
ACGCTCACTTCCCGCGCATTTCATAACGATGCGCTGGGTGAATACGAAGAATATATAACAAAGCTTTTTGGTTATGATAAGGTGTTGCCAATGAACACCGGGGTAGAAGCGGTGGAAACCGGCCTGAAACTGGCACGCCGCTGGGGATATGAGGTGAAAGGTGTTCCGCACAACAAAGGCAAGATAATTACCTGTGAGCAGAATTTCCACGGACGCACAATAAGTGTCATTTCATTTAGCAGTGATGAAAGCTCCCGGAGAGACTTTGGCCCGTTCACGCCGGGTTTTGAAGCAATACCGTACAATGATATAGCTGCGTTGCAGGCTGCATTGCAGGATACTAATGTGATCGGGTTCCTGGTGGAGCCAATACAAGGAGAGGCCGGCGTAATTGTTCCGGATGAAGGCTATCTGGCGAAAGCCGCAGCTATGTGCAGGGAGGCTAACGTATTGTTTATAGCAGATGAAATACAGACAGGGCTGGCACGTACCGGTAAAATGCTGGCTTGCGACCATGAGGGAGTAAGGCCGGATATATTGTTGCTCGGGAAAGCACTCTCCGGCGGCACTATGCCAGTATCGGCAGTGTTGGCGGATGACGAGATCATGCTCACGATAAAGCCCGGCGATCACGGCTCCACTTATGGTGGCAACCCGATAGCATGCAAGGTAGCCATGACCGCACTACAGGTGCTGATAGATGAAAATATGGCGCATAATTCCGAGATACAGGGTGCGCATTTCCGTAATGAGCTTTTAGCATTGGGCCATGAACATATTGCTATTGTTCGTGGAAAGGGTTTATTTAATGCCATCGTGATAGATCACCCCAATAAAGATACAGCATGGGATATCTGCATAGAAATGAAAAAGAATGGTTTGCTCGCAAAGCCAACCCATGGAGACAGGATACGTTTTGCACCGCCGCTTCTTATAACTCGCGCCCAGGTAGATGATTGCATTGGCATCATTAAGAAGAGTATGGAGAATTTCTAGAAAATGACCATGCCCTTGATCTCAAAACTATTCTCCTGTGATCTCTAATAGGTTTATGCAAACCACGGGAATGTATTTTTTTTGTTGCGCAAAACCCTTGGTGTAGCGCATAAAGGTTGGGAAAGACATTTTTAAAACAGCCTTCCCGGATAATACTATTTGGTTTTATGAATATGTGTTACCACTTGTCATCGGCAATCACTACTTTAGCACTCCAAAATTGTAATAATGAAACTGCTCGAAAATAAGGTGGCCCTTGTTACCGGCGCCAGCCGGGGTATAGGTGAGGCCATCGCGGTAAAATTTGCAGAACATGGCGCTAGTATTGCGTTTACCTACCTGTCTTCTGAGGAGCGCGCAAAAGCGCTGGAAGAAAGGCTTGCAGGAATTGGCGTAAAGGCCAAAGGGTACAAGAGCGATGCCGGCGATTTCAAAGCTGCAGAGCAATTGGCCAATGAGGTAGTCAAAGACTTTGGCACAGTAGATATATGTGTGAACAATGCAGGCATCAGTCGTGATAACCTGTTACTTCGCCTTACGCCGGAGCAATGGGACGAAGTGATGCAGGCCAACCTGAAGAGTGTATACAACCTTACCAAGCAAGTGATCAGGCCAATGATGAAAAGCCGCTCCGGCAGCATTATCAACCTTAGCTCAATTGTAGGCGTAAAAGGAAATGGCGGCCAGAGCGCTTATGCGGCAAGTAAAGCAGGCATCATAGGCTTTACCAAGAGTATTGCGCAGGAAATAGGCAGCCGGAATATCCGCTGCAATGTCATCGCCCCCGGGTTTATAGAAACAGATATGACGCACTACCTGAAAGATGGCGGGGCAGAAAAATGGTTTGAGAAGATACCACTTGGCCGCTTCGGTAAACCGGAAGAAGTAGCCGACACTGCCCTTTTCCTTGCCAGCGATATGAGTAAGTACATGACCGGCCAGGTGCTGAGCATCTGTGGTGGAATGTCGACTTAATTTGAAAATGTACAGTTGTGCAAATTCGAAAATGCTTTCATTGCGGCTATCTACTGACGACTAATTACTAACGACTTTTTAATCTAACTTTGCTTTTTTAAATTTATATAAATGCAGAAAATTCATGCTGCTATAACAGCTGTTGGGGGCTACGTTCCGGAGTATATTCTTACGAACGCAGAACTGGAGACGATGATGGATACTACCGACGAATGGATACAGTCGCGGACGGGAATAAAGGAAAGGAGAATACTGAAAGGAGAAGGAAAGGGTAGCAGTGATATGGCGGTAATGGCAGTGCAGAACCTGCTGGAGAAAAGGGGGATAGATCCGAAGGAGATTGAAATGGTGATCTGTGCTACAACTACGCCGGATATGCAGTTCCCCGCAACAGCAAATGTGATCTGTGACAAAGCCGGCATGACCAATGCCTGGGGATATGACGTAAGCGCCGCATGCAGTGGCTTTTTGTTTGCCCTTACTATCGGTTCGCAATTCATAGAAACAGGAAGGCATAAAAAAGTGATCGTTATCGGGGTGGATAAAATGAGCTCTATAATGAATTATGAGGACCGTAAAACGGCGATCATTTTTGGTGATGGCGCCGGATGTGTGTTGCTGGAGCCCAATACCGATGGATATGGCCTGATCGATTCTGTACTGCGTACAGACGGCAGCGGACGGGTATTCCTGCATCAGAAAGCGGGAGGCTCAGTAAAGCCTGCCACGCTTGAAACAGTGATGAACAAAGAGCATTATGTGTACCAGGAAGGACAGGCGGTTTTCAAATTTGCAGTGAAAAATATGGCCGATGTTGCCGCTGATATTATGGCACGCAACAATCTTACAGCAGAAACGGTGGATTGGCTGGTACCACACCAGGCCAATAAACGAATTATAAACGCTACAGCAGACCGTATGAACCTGCCGGCGGAAAAAGTGATGGTAAACATAGAACGTTTCGGCAATACTACAAATGGTACGTTACCCCTCTGCTTGTGGGAGTGGGAGTCGAAACTAAAAAAAGGCGACAACCTGGTGCTTGCCGCGTTTGGTGGCGGTTTTACATGGGGGTCTACTTATATCAGGTGGGCTTATTAGTAGGTCGTGCCGCCAAAATAAAAAGGTTGCTAAAAATAAAAGAGCGTTGCCAACTTTCTGAAGTGGGCAACGCTCTTTTATTAAAGCATTTTTTTAACGCAATCCGGCATTAATATCCTTCAGGACCTCATTACCGGGGCAAAGCACGTCTTTGCCTAGTTTATTTAACGGCGTATCAGAGGTTTTTATCAGGTCATGGAGATCTTTGGTGTTGCGGTCTATAAATAACAAGCCAGTGAGGATCTCGTGTTTTGCGGCGGCTGTTTTTACTGCATTAATAGCCGATATCCTGTCTTCCGCGTTCCACTCATTGGCGAGTTTGTGCAGTTGCAGATCGCTGCCGTCATGCATTTTTACGCCTTGAACAGTTCCTTCGGCATACTTGGTAGTGATCTCCTTCATCATAGGCACAAAATCCTTAGTACCGGTACCCTCAATATGCTCGCGCACATAATCGTAAGACTTGGTGGAGCCTACATTATTATTGAAAGTAACGCAAGGTGAAATGACATTGATAAAAGCAAAGCCCGGGTGTTTCATTGCTTCGCGGATCAACGGAACGAGCTGCTCCTTATCGCCGGAGAAACTCTGTGCAACAAAGGAAGCTCCTAACTCGATCGCAAGGCTGGCGAGATCAATGGACTCAAACAGATTTACATTTCCTGATTTATTTTTAGAGCCAACGTCAGCAGTAGCAGAGTCCTGTCCTTTTGTGAGGCCATAACAACCGTTGTTCATCACTATGTAGGTCATGTTCAGGTTTCTGCGGATAACGTGCACAAACTGTCCCATACCGATAGACGCAGTATCCCCATCGCCCGAGACGCCGAAATAAGTGAGATCCCTGTTGGCAAGATTAGCGCCGGTAGCTACCGAAGGCATACGCCCGTGTACGGAATTGAATCCGTGGGAATTACTCAGGAAGTAAGTAGGTGTCTTAGAAGAGCAGCCGATACCGGAAAGTTTGGCAAGCTTATGCGGCTCTATATTCAGATCGAAAGCCGCCTGTATGATGCCTGCGCTGATGGAGTCGTGCCCGCAACCGGCACACAACGTGGATAACGCACCCTCATATTGGCTGAGTGTATAACCTAATTCATTTTTTGGTAATGCGGGATGGCGGAATTTCGGACGTACGTATGTCATTAAGCTGTGGTTTTTTCCTGGCTGATCAATAATTTTTGAGACACCTGCTTTAGGATATTGGTTGCGGTGATGGGCATTCCATCATAATTCAATACGGAAATAAGTTTGGCCGGGTTCGCGCTAAATTCTATCATCATCAGGCTTCTCATTTGTGCATCGCGGTTTTGCTCGATCACGAAAATCCTTTCATGCTCATTAATGAAATCTTCGACGGTCTGATTAAACGGGAATGCCTTGATGCGCAACGCATCCATTTCTATACCCTCCTGCTTTAAGAGCTCTATTGCTTCCTCGGCAGCATATTGCGATGTGCCAAAGAAAACAACGCCGTTAGCGCGTGTATTCTTCTCCTGGTAAAGCTGTGGGGCAGGTACCATGCTTTTCGCGGTATTCCATTTCTTTATCAGGCGGTCCATGTTGCGGCGGTAAGCGTCGCCATCTTCCGTATATGCGGCGTACTCATCGCGCGAAGTGCCGCGGGTAAAGAACGAGCCCTTTGTAGGATGGGTGCCGGGGTAGGTGCGATATGTGATGCCGTCATTATCCACATCAAGGTATCGTCCAAACCGTCCCATTTTTTCGAGGTCTTCTGCTGTTAGTACTTTACCTCTTTTGTACGTGCGATTATCGTCCCATACAAGCGGTGGGGAGACATGGTCATTCATTCCCAGGTCGAGGTCCGTCATTACTATTACGGGTGTCTGCAATTCTTCAGCTAGATCAAAAGCCTCTGCGGTCATCTCGAAACATTCCTTCGGCGTAGAGGGGAATACAAGAACATGCTTGGTGTCTCCGTGAGACGCGTAGGCCGCTTCCATAACGTCAGACTGCTGAGTGCGTGTAGGCATGCCTGTAGAAGGGCCGGTTCGCTGCACATCCACAAGCACCGCCGGTATCTCAGCAAAATACGCGAGGCCGAGAAATTCATTCATCAGGGATACGCCCGGGCCGCTGGTTGCAGTAAAGGAACGTGCTCCATTCCAGTTAGCACCTATCACCATGCCGATAGCGGCAAGTTCGTCTTCGGCCTGCACGATAGCTACATTGCGTTTGCCGGTCGTCTTGTCTGTGCGGAATTCACTGGCATAATCGGCAAATGCCTCAACAACTGATGTCGAAGGTGTAATGGGATACCAGGCAGCCACTGTAGCTCCGCCATATACGGCGCCAAGCCCGCAGGCTGAGTTACCATCTATCATAATAGAATCCTTTATCAGGTCGCGGCGCTCGACATGTATATCCAGCGGATATTTGAAATTAGCTTTTACATAGTCAACGCCCATGTTCAGGGCCTTGATGTTAGGGGGTATTAGTTTCTCTTTCCCCGGAAATTGTTCCGCAATGAGTTTTTCCAGCACAGGGAATTCAATGTCAAACAGCGCGGAGAGCGCTCCGACGTAGATTATGTTCTTGAAAAGCTGCCGCTGGCGCGGGTCTGTATACTCGCGGTTGCACATTTCCATTAGCGGAATGCCGATGTAATTAATATCCTCACGGATAAAATTGGCATGAAGCATTTTTGTGCTGTCATACAAAAAGTAACCGCCGGGTTTCACTATCGCAACATCGCCGGCCATGCTTTGGGGGTTCATGGCTACCATCAGGTCCACACCATCTCTGCGGCCAAGGTAGCCCTTCTCGCTGATGCGCACTTCGTACCATGTAGGCAGGCCCTGTATGTTTGATGGAAAAATATTCTTTGGCGTCACCGGGATGCCCATCCTGAATATTGACTTTGTAAAGAGGAAGTTAGCGCTGGCAGAACCAGTTCCATTAACATTTGCAAACCGGACAACAAAATCGTTTACCTTACTATTTGAAGAGAGCATGTATTATTGATTTACAACAGTCTATAAAATCGGATCACACAAAAAAGTCAATCCCGCCGGCTTGTCTTTGTCATTGTAAAATAGAAGTTTTTACTGAAAACAGGAAAAAAATAATTAAAATGTTCGTTAGCATATTGTGTTTTTATGAATTTCAGAATACCGTGCTTTGGTCAGTTGGCATGAATTATTATATCCTGAATTGCAGATCAAAAATCAAAGGAAACTGATTTGTCATAAACATTATCTTTAATCATGCCTAAAGCAAAAAGAGGCTTCGCGATAAAGAAAATACTGAAACTGCTTGGCCCCGGCCTTATTACGGGAGCCAGCGATGATGATCCATCCGGTATAGCCACTTATTCCCAGGCCGGCGCACAATACGGCCTTTCCACACTCTGGACAGCATGGATCACTTTTCCACTTATGGCTTCCATCCAGGAAATGTGTGCACGTATCGGGCTTGCAACATCGAAAGGGCTGACTACCATACTGAAACAGCATTATCCTAAATGGGTAATGTACCTGATGGTGTTGTTCAGCTTTCCTGCTATTGTAATGAATATAGGGGCAGATATAGCCGGCATGGGCGCTGTTGCCAATCTCATTGCGCCACGCGTAGACGCGGAATATTTTAGTGTTGTTTTTACTGTGGTGCTGCTGATATGTATCGTGTTGTTCCCATACCACAGGATCGCGGCGATTCTAAAATACCTGGCTATGGTATTACTTGTATACCTGGTTGTGCCCTTTCTCGCAAAGGCAGATTGGGGTGCTGTGCTCAGAGCCACAGTAGTGCCGCACGTGGAGTTTAATAAGGATTTCCTGGGCATACTTGTTGCCATACTCGGCACAACAATCTCTCCGTACCTGTTTTTCTGGCAGGCTGATATGGAAGTAGAGGAGCTTCAGGAAAAACAGAGAAAGCAGAAGACAATATTGGTGGTAAGCAGGAGAATGTTCCAGGATGTGCGTACTGACGTGAATATCGGCATGCTCTTCTCCAACCTGGTCATGTTCTTCATTATTCTCACTGCAGGAACGGTTTTGTCTGCCAGTGGTATACACAAGATAGAAACCGTGGAGCAGGCAGCCAGCGCACTCAAGCCTTTGGCTGGTGACATGGCCTATTACCTGTTTGCAATTGGCGTTATAGGAACCGGTTTCCTGGCTATCCCGGTGCTCAGCGGCACATTGTCATACATATTTTCGGAGACCTTTGGCTGGGAAATGGGGTTGGACAAAAAGTTTCATGAGGCGAAAGGATTTTATATAATCATCGGCATTTCGCTGCTCGCCGGATTGTCTATGAATTACATAGGTTTAAGCCCTATTAAGGCCTTACTGTATTCCGCTATATTGTATGGTTTAACTGCTCCGGTCATTATTGCCATCATATTGCATATCTGCAACAATAAAGAAATAATGAAGGGGCATGTTAACGGCAGGCGCGCTAATATTCTGGGCTCGCTTACGTTGGTACTTATGACCCTGGCAGCTATTGCTCTGCTTTATTTCCAGTTTTTCAGTAAGTAGCCGTCATATTCATTCAGGATGTATTTCCTGTCCGAACTGAAGCATAAAACCGTTGATATCCCGTATCGCAAACTCCCTCATGCCATACTCGAAATTATCAATAGGGTAGACTATTTCTACTTTGTCTTTGAGTTCGGTCCAAATGGTATCTACCTCATCCACTCTTATATAGAAGCTGCCGGTAAATGCAGGTCCGTCGTATGGCATATTTGCATTAGGGGCGGCAAGCATGAACACTACGGTGTTTCTAGAAATGGTTGCCCATTGCCATTCATCCGAATAATTGTCGCACGAAAAGCCAAGCACGTCTTTATAGAAATTCATGGTTTGCTTTACATCCGGCACCCACAACATTGGGGTCAATTCATGAAATTGCATTTGTGTTATTTGGTGTAAAAATAGGTTAATAACGGATGGCCAAATCCTGATCAATTCATTTTTCTTTTAACTGATACCTACAGCTTCGTTTTTCAATGGCATTTTCTAAAAGAAAAACATGAGTTTCTATTGCTATGTGATGGCTGTATGTGGCCTGTTTTTGTTATCTTCACTAACTAAAATTGCCTCCGTTCAGTTTGTTCTGCATTTCAGCAACATATTGAGCAACGGGCGCTATTCCTGTATTTATGACAAACGCTATACGCAGCTATCGTTTCTTCTTCCCGTTTTTGATAACTCTATGTTTTGCTCTGCCGTGTGTTAATGCACAGGAAAGCAAGGTCAGCCATACCGTGCATCTAAAAAAAGGAGTAGTTCACATGACGTCGAATGCACGGGAGTGGATGGATAGCATGTCTAACCTTTCTGTGGGTAAGGAGCCGGTGCAGGTGTTGATGCATTTCACGTCTGCTGTCACGGAAAAACAGCACGATGAGTTGCAGGCTAACGGTGTTTTGCTATATGATTATGTTCCTGATAATTCTTATTACGCGCTGGTGCAGTTTCCGTTGAACCTGGAAAATGTCAATTCTCTTCCTATTCACAGCGTCATTAATGTTCGCCCGGAATGGAAGGCCGATGAGATTATCTGGGAGCAGGTCAATGGCAGATCCGGCGCAGTAAAAACGTTAGTATCCTTTTACCCAGGTATTGGGGAGACCGCGATCAAGCAGTTTGTTTCGGCCATTGGGGGGCGGATCGAGCCGGGACCAATGGAGCATTACGGTTCATACAAGGTTATCGTAGCTGCAGGCCAGGTTCATGCAATGGCCGAATGGTATGGCGTGCGTTTCATAAGCCCGCTTACGGATATGGTGCCGCTTGATCTGCAGTCCATGCCTGCTGTAAAAGGCAATGTTGCAAGGGCAACGGCACAGTATGGCGGCTATAATCTGCTGGGTGATGGCGTTACGGTGGGCGTAGGTGATCAATCCTCCGGCATCTATCATGCTGATCTTAAGGATCGTATCACTAACTTTAACCCTGCACCCTATGGTAATCATGGTGAAATTGTAAATGGTATCGTTGGCAGCGCTGCAAATATAGATCCGCTGGGTACGATCATTACTCCGCACGTTCAACTTGTAGATCATTTGTTTGATCTGATACTGCCTGCGACCGGTGCGATGTTCCACGATTTCAACATGACGATAACCAACAACTCATACGAGGTGGTTGCCGCGAATTGCGGGTATTCGGGTACATATGATGCGTATTCGCGCCTGCTGGATACTCTTTCCGTTGAGTTTCCGCTGGTGCAGCATGTATTTGCTTCAGGAAACGATGGCTGGCAAACCTGCGGTGTTTTTCCAAACGGTTTTGCAACTATTGGCGGTGGCTACCAACCTGCAAAAAACGCAATTGTAGTAGGCAGTATGACAGACTATTTAGACCAGGCAGGTGATCAATCCCGCGGCCCATTGAAAGATGGCCGCCTGAAACCGGATATTATAGCCATTGGCCTTGGTCCATACTCCTGCGTTGGCGTAGACCAATATACTTGGTCTGCGGGAACAAGTATGGCTTCGCCACAGGTTGCCAGCGGGCTGGCAGCGCTTACACAACGCTACAAGCAATTGAACGCCGGTACCCAACCGCGTGCCGATGTGCTGAAAGCAATTCTGCTTAATGGCGCGATGGACCTTGGCAACCCGGGGCCTGACTTTAGCTATGGTTTCGGCGGTATGGACCTGTATCGTTCACTGCAGATATTAGATCACGGACACTATTACACCAGTACACTTTTAACTGGTCAGAACCAGGCAGCAAGCATATCAATTCCGGCAAATACCGCACAGTTAAAGGTCATGCTTTACTGGAACGACGTTCCTGCGAGCCCATCATCAGCAAAACAACTGGTAAATGATCTTGATCTGTCTGTTGTTGATGTACTAGGACGACATTTTCCGTTGGTTCTTGACCCAACGCCAGCCAATGTAAATAATTATGCTACAGAAAAGGAGGATCATATAAACAACACAGAACAGGTGGTGATCAATAATCCGCCTGCAGGCCTTTATACGATCAATGTAGCAGGTTACAGCATTCCGCAGGGACCACAAAAATATGTGGTTTCCTATGACGTCATTTCTACGGATGTTCATCTCACTTATCCCATCGGAGGTGAGCAGTTGTCGAATGTAGACAGCATCCGTATTTTTTGGGATGCCGTGACAGATGGTAACAAGTTTAAGGTTGAGTTTTCAACGGACAACGGAGCAAACTGGATACTTTTATCTGACTCAGTAGCTGCGGAATCAAGGCACTGTGATTTTATGCCTACAGGTTATAATTCGGGGAAATGCCGTGTCCGGCTGACCCGGCCTGGAACCTCATATGTTGATACCTCGGAGGCATTTGCAATAAACACTCAGCCTGTAGCAGCCCTGGATACCGCACAGTGCCCCGGTTATGTGAATATACATTGGTCGCCGGTGCCGGGTGTTACAAAATACATCCTGTTCAAAAAGGCAGGCTTTTACATGCAGGTCGTAGATTCGGTTTCCGGAGATACGACATACTCATTTGGCAATATGCCATTGAACGAAAAATCTTATGTAGCGGTACAGCCCATTATTGACGGCATCCCGGGCTACCGTAGTGTTGCAGTAATTGCCGTAGCAAATTCCGGGAATTGCACCAATCCTGTTTCTATGGGTGATCTCATGATCGATAAGGTTCTTTTTCCGGTGAGCGGCAGGATATATACCAGCAGCCAGTTCGGAGCTACCACCACCATGCAGTTGAATGTTCGGGATATGTATGGTGCAGCATGTAACAATTATACATTGTCTTACAGAGTAAATAGCGGGTCGTGGCAAACGGTTACAAATCCGGGGGTGATACCCGCTAACGGCATTGCAACGATCAGCGTCCCGGGGCTGGTACTTGTGGATACAGGTGTATACCAGATCGATGTAGCGATACACAATCTTGATATGGTTGATCCACAACCCGGCAATGATACTACGATGTTCACGGTTGTGAATCTGGCGAACGATACAATAGACCTTGCTGTGCCATTTTCAGATGGTTTTGAAAATATGCCCAGGTTTGCGGTGAGCCATGATTCTATAGGCGTTTCGCCCAACGGGCATTGGGACTATCGCAATGCCGACGATTCCGGCAGAATGCGGTCTTTTGTAGACCAGGATGTGACCATAACCGGCAACAGATCCGTTAGTCTCGATGAGAACCAGAATGTACACAATGGAAGTTATAATACGTTTATCGGTACTTTCAACCTGGTCAATTATGATACAGCTACTACCGAGGTAAGAGTAGATTTTGATTATCGCCTGCATGGCACGCCAAAGACCGCTGCCGGAAACATTGTGACCGCCAGAGGCAATGATACGGCTCCATGGTCGCCGCTGTATAGCTATGACCTGGCAGTTTATCCCGGTGATCTTACTCATGTACAATCCCTGTCGCTTACAGATGCTGTGAGGCGGAGTGGCAATAATTTTTCTACGAGTACACAGGTTTCGTTCGGGCAAAGCGATACTTCGCTTATAGCATTGCCGGACTACGGCAACGGGATGACGTTTGACAATTTTAAAATGTACACTGTAGCTAATGATGTCGGGCTGGTTGGAATTGTCGCGCCCCTGCCCAACAATTGCGGGTTACCGTCTTCTTCATTGCTTACGGTGATGGTGAATAATGGTGTTAACTATGCGTTGCACGACATAACGTTGTTCTACAGCATGGACGGGGGACCGGTTTTTTCCGGTACTATAAATGTTATTCCTGCAAAGGATACGATTAATTTTACATTTTTACAGCCGTTGAATATAGCACCGGGATCCGCACATACGCTTAATGTATGGCTCAGCGTAGCCGGAGATAGTTATACACCTAATGACAGTATCGTGAATTATAGTTTTCGCAACAGCGAAGTCATTACTTCCTATCCGTATCTCGAGAACTTTGAATCCGGCGATGGGGGATATTTTAGTTCCGGTATAAAAAATTCGTGGCAATACGGCACGCCGGCGTCTTCCAATCTAAACAACGCAGCCAGCGGCAGCAAGGCCTGGAAAACCAATCTTACAGGAAATTACAACAACCTTGAAAAGTCATACCTGTATTCTCCTTGCTATGACATATCACATTTGAATCACCCGATGCTCAGCTTCAGCCTGGCATCAGAGATTGAGAATTGCGGGGGGACACTTTGCGATGCAGGTTTTGTAGAGTACTCCTTCGATGGCACCTCGTGGGTAAAGCTGGGCGCCGCCGGGCAGGGAACGAATTGGTATGATCCCGGTTTTGATATCTGGAACAGAACAACGTTTACCCGCTGGCACGTTGCTTCAATCCCTTTGCCACAACCACCGGCGGGTGAAACGATCCATTTCAGGTTTGTGATGAGCGCCGATCCCGGCGTCACGTTCGAAGGCCTGGCAATAGACGATATTCATATTTATGATCTCACTTATCCCATTTTTCCGGCAGCAGGCGCGATCGCTGTTGACCATGACCTAAGCGGAAACCTGTGGACCGACTATATTACGGCCAATCAATTGCTTTCCGCAGTTCAGGCAAACAACCAAAGTATTGCCGATGTCGCAGCAACTTTGTACAGCCATGATACCGTGAGTAATCCTGGCGCTACACAATATATCTTTCCGCGCAGCTATACCATAAAAGCCGCACAAAACCCGGCAGATAGTGTGGGTGTTCGCCTATATCTTTTGGACAGTGACCTGGAGAATGTGCTGAATGATACAACATGTCCGTCCTGTCCCCGGATAAAAGACGCATACAGGCTTGGTGTTACGCAGTACGGCAACAATAACAACCCCGGTGCAGAAAACGGTTCACTCGCTGACGACACAGGTGGGGTATTCAGCTATCATCCGTATCGGTCAGTGAGGTGGGTGCCTTATGACAAAGGCTATTATGCCGAGTTCAAGTCGAAGTCTTTTTCAGAGTATTGGTTCAATGATGGTGGCCCAACAGGCAACTTTCCTGCAGGTATTGACTATTTGAATTTT
>CANJQU010000112.1 GCA_947476485.1 Chitinophagaceae bacterium | reverse complement strand
GTAAACGTGTTATAAACTGTGTCCATTGCAGCAAAAATATGTGAAGAAATGCGCTAAAAAGTAGAAAAAAATGGGATGAATTAGTTTGAACTTTGTAGATGCTCCAACTCTATTGTATAAAAGTCATCACCTTCTTTCTTGTATGGCATTGTTACAACTTGGTATGACTTATTGTTGAAACC
Organism: Chitinophagaceae bacterium; assembly: GCA_947476485.1. Classification (GTDB taxonomy): domain Bacteria; phylum Bacteroidota; class Bacteroidia; order Chitinophagales; family Chitinophagaceae; genus Nemorincola. The sequence continues at coordinate 12,994 of CANJQU010000112.1, read as the reverse complement.
AACATTTTGCCCAACAAAATACGGGTTTATTGGTTCAATATGGAGTATGTTTTCAAACGGGTCACTATCGCCCTTCACTATCTTGTATTTTGTCTTGGTTTCCATAAAGCGACTTTTAGTAAAGGTAAGTATTTACATTTTGTCATTTGTCCACTGTTTCGCATAACTTTCGGCAATGTCCATTTCATTTATAAAATTGTCAATTTCCGTAAGAAAAAAGTTCGATATTTCGACCTTACGTGCTCCAAAGGGAAACAAATTGCAATTTGGCAGTATGGTCAGCCAGCCGTGTTAAAATAATCCGCCTTCAACACGCTTTGACTGTTATCGGTAACTGTTATCTTTGTTCAACTGATCTCCCCTAAACTGAAAAAGATCGCATACATAGCGTTATTGGCCCTCATCTTGCTTCAGGCTGGAGGACTCGTGCTAATCTATACGTTAGAACGGTGTTTTATTCAGCATCAAATGTCTGAACTAATAAAACGAAATGAAGGTGGCTTTGTCGAGCTGAAGCTTAGTCGTGCAGAATATGAGACAGATAAGACCGGTCGGGACGAGATATACTACAATGGAAAAATGTACGATATCAGGTCTGTCCGGCTTGGACAGGATGCGGTTAGCCTCGAGGTCGTAAATGACACAAGAGAGGATGCTGTTCTGAAGCATCTGGGAGGTGTTAATGATAATGACAGCCAACATAGCAGCGTCCTCGATCAGCTGATGAAACTTCTTGAACTTGCCTATATCTCTCCGGCCATCTATTCCAAATTCTTCCCTGCAGGGTCTTTGACTTTGCATTTTTGTTGCTACCAGGAAAATCTGATCTCCTTACCTGCTACAATCGTCTGTCCCCCACCCCGGATCGGATAATCAATAAATTGTTTTTAACTGAATTGTCGCACGATGCTGCATCATTATGCGGTCTGCATTCCTGCGTATTACTGATTTTAACTATTAAAAAAAATGAAAAAAACTTTTCTATTTATATCCGCTTTGTCTATTTCCGTTACAAATTTCGCACAAACAAGCCAACTGAAAGGGAAGGTATCAGACAAAGGCAATCAACCACTTTCAGGTGCAGTTATTCAGTTGTCGGGTGGAGGTAAGACAACTACGGACGCCAACGGTACATTTTCCATAGACTGTAATGACACCAAAGATATCACCATCTCGCATCTTGGATTTGGTACTTATCGCAAAAAGATAAGTGACTGTAATGAAAACATCCAGGTTACGCTTGAACCGGCCGCTAATAACCTTGACGAAGTGGAAATAACAGCCAGTTCCAACTCGAATAAAAAGCTTTTATATCAACCTCAGTCTATCGTTAAATTAACGGAGATAGAAACAAAACGGCAAACGGGCCTGTATCTTGACGACGCTATCAACACCAGTGTGCCCGGCGTAATGATGGAAAGAAGAACGGTATCTGCCGGACAGCAGTTCAACATCCGTGGCTATGGTAATGGCGCACGCGGAACGAACGGTGTCAACAGTAATTTTGACGGACAGGGGTATAAAGTATATCTGAATGGAATACCAATTACAGATGCTGAGGGTATTACATTGATGGACGACATCGACTTTGGGTCTGTAAACAACGTAGAAGTGGTAAAAGGCCCGGCAGGTTCTCTGTATGGCTTAGCTATCGCCGGTGTTGTAAACCTGGAAACAAAAAAGGCGGAGAAAGGAAAAACCGTGATCGGGCAGGACGCCATGGCAGGCAGCTATGGCCTGCAGCGCTATACCACTCACCTGGAGATCGGAGGTGAGCGCTCTTCTCTCATGGTTAATTACGGTAAACAATTGTATGAGGGTTTCATGCCGCACACATCATCACACAAAGACTTTGTGAACATGATGGGTGATTTTCGTCCTAATGACAAACAAAAGATCACTACGTATTTGGGATACAGCAACAGTTATGATCAGCGTAACGGAGAGCTTACTATAGGGCAGTACGATACATCCAATTATTCCGGTAACCCTGCTTATATAAATAACGATGCACACTCTAATGTTATCAGCTTCCGCGCGGGCGTAGCGCATGCTTACCAGTTCAGCAAAAATGTATCTAACACTACTACGGTTTTTGGCACCGGAGTCAGCAGCAATGTGAGCTCAGCAGGTGGATGGACCGACAAGGGATCTATCAACTATGGGTTGCGATCTACGTTTGATGCGAGGTTCAGCATAAATGATAAGTTTGCTTTGTCAGGCATTACAGGTGTGGAAGCACAGGCTCAAAATGCACAAATATTGGGGTATCCAATGGTGAAAGACAGCGCTAACCTTACAGGATATAATATTATTGGTGCATCACGCAGCAATCAGTATACAATATCCCGGACCTATTCGGTATTCACAGAGTGGACACTCTCAATGCCATATGAACTGCTTCTTACAGCGGGCGTTGGTATGAGCACCATGGCTATCAATCTTAACGATCGTTTTTATGTAGCTACCAATAACAACCCATCCAATCCTAAGGCCACCCATAATCCGATGCAGTATAGCGCTACCTACAGAGATATGCTCTCACCACACATCGCTCTTAACAAGGTATTCAACAAGCAGCTATCTGTTTATGCCGCCTACAGCAGTGGGTATAAAGCCCCGGTGAGCTCGTATTTCTTTATACCGCTCACAGGCCAGGTGAATAAAAATCTTAAACCAGAGATGGGCACTCAGTTTGAACTTGGCACAAAAGGCAACCTGCTTAATGATAAACTACACTACAACGTAGCCGTATTCAATGCCATATTTACAAACAAGATGACTGTAGTAGCTGTTCCGAATGCTGCAAACACAGCTACATCTTATACTTATGTGGCTAATGGAGGCACCCAGGATAACAAAGGCCTTGAATTGCTTGTAAAATATATGGCTTACCAGAACGCAACAGGAATATTCACTGCGGTAGCTCCATTCGTCAACTTTACCTACTCTGACTTTCATTACAGGAATTTCATGTTCCAGCAGTTGAGCACAGATAAGAAGAGTACGGTTGTGACAGATTATAGCGGTCACAGAGTAGCAGGTGTACCTCCTATGGTAGCGAACGCAGGCGTGGATGTATTGACAAGACCAGGTATTTACGCCAATGTTACCTATTCATACAGAGACGCAATGTTCTTTACATCGGATGAGATGAACAAAACGAAAGCCTACAGCTTGCTGAATGCTAAAGCCGGCTACCAGCATACATTCGCGAAACACTATGGCGTGGATGTATTCTTTGGTGCCAACAACCTGACCGGAACACAATACCCATATATGGTGTTTCTGAACCAGTTGCCTGATGCCTATCTCCCTGCCCCGGCAGAAATAAACTTCTATGGCGGCTTGAACCTTCGGTATATTTTCTAATTATTACAACTACAGAGGCAGTCATAACGACTGCCTCTTTTTAATTTGATCCGGATGAGAAACTTACTTACAATATTATCTGCCGCCGTGCTGCTGCAAAGCTGTGGGCGTTTTGGCAATAGCGACGAAAAGCAAAATAATAAAGAACGCATAGTGTGTATTGCCAAGCAATACAGCGAGATCATTTTTGCCCTGGGCGCGGAAAAGGATATCGTTGCCGTAGACGTATCCAGCACATATCCCCCGGAGGCAAGGAAGTTGCCTACTGTAGGATACCACAGGGCATTGAGCGCTGAAGGCATTCTATCCGCCAAGCCTACCCTGATCCTGCATGACAACAATATAGGTCCTGAGCATGTGGTAAAACAGCTTACTGACCTTAACATACCAATGAAGGTATTTGGCAAGTATAATGCCGATATTGCTGGTACCGATTCCCTGATACGTGAGATGGGTGTTTACTTCCACAAGGAAAAACAAGCCGATTCGCTGTGTAAAAAACTGGATAGCGATATACAGGTGGCGCTGGCGCATGCTAAGGAATACAAAGACACGGTGAAGGTGCTAGTTATTCATTACGGCCAGGCATCGAATGTATTCCTGGTGATGACCAAAAAGAATACCGCAGCTAAAATGATAGAATGGGCCGGCGGAAAGATGTCGGTTGATGACGAGAAAGGCATGAAACAATTGTCGGCAGAAGTCATTGCCGCGTCCGATCCTGATGTTATTCTCCTTACAGATTTTGGTTACGATAAACTGGGCTCGATAGAGAAGATAAAAGAGCTTCCGGGAATCGCCGGCACCAGGGCCGCAAAAGCCAACAGGATTTACAGGGTCGAGGAGCATGACCTTGTTTACATTGGTCCGAGAACGGGCGAAAACACGTTGAAACTGCAACAACTTATACACCAGGATGCCGCAAAATAGAATAAGAGGGATCTTTCCTGTGCTTGCAGCGCTGCTGATCATAACAGCTTTGGTTTCTATACGGTATGGCGCTGTCAGCATTTCGATCGGGGAAATGACATCTGCGCTTCAAAAAATATTGAGACGTACAGATACACTTACCTTGCAGGAACGTATTTTCATAGACTTGCGCCTGCCGCGGGCTTTACTTTGCATCGTAGTGGGGGCCAGTCTTGCAGTCGGCGGAACCGTGATGCAGGCATTGTTTCGCAATCCTATCGTGGAGCCGGGGTTGATAGGCACATCCAGCGGCGCCGCATTTGGAGCAGCATTATGTTTTGTCCTCGGCGCAACATTTAAGTTTGAAACCGGGGGATGGACATTGCCGCTCATGGCCTGCCTGGGGGGCTTTCTTGCTACTGCATTGGTGTTTCTTCTATCGCAATCGAAGCAGACCGGCAAGAGCTCTATTGCCGCGCTGCTACTAACAGGAATGGCGGTGAATGCGCTGTTCATGAGCGGTGTAGGGTTTATGTCGTATATAGCCCGTGATCCGCAGGCTCGTTCTATTACGTTTTGGGGATTGGGCAACCTGTCGGGCGCTAGCTGGAGCATTGTTAAGATCGTAGCAACAACAACAATACTTTGCACCCTGGCCGCCGCACGCTATGCTAAAAGCCTGAATGCCCTTATGCTGGGCGAAGAGGAAGCTCAGTTCCTTGGAGTCAACATACGGAGGCTGAGATTAACCGTGTTACTAATAAATGTAGTGATGATCGCTGTTGCTACTGCCTTTGTTGGCGTTATTAGTTTTGTGGGCCTCATCGTCCCACATTTGCTCAGGCTAATAAAAGGCTCAGATAACAGGGCGCTTATTCCGAATAGTGCATTGCTGGGCGGTATTTTGCTAAGCGCCGCAGATATTCTTTCCCGAATGCTGCTAAGGCCGGCCGAACTGCCCATAGGTATCGTAACATCTGTAATCGGCGTACCATTGTTCATATTCCTGTTGCACAGGAAAAACTATTTTTTCTGATGCTTGTCGCAAAAAATATTGTTTATAAGGTCGGACAAAAGCCGTTATTGGATGACGTTTCAATTGAATTTCAGCCCGGTAAGCTGAACCTGATTATTGGCCCGAACGGCGCAGGAAAGTCCACGCTGGTAAAGGTGCTTTGCAATCAGCTACAGCCGCAGGGAGGAACTGTGTATTATGGTGAGAAGCCTGTTTCTTCCATTCCGGTACTGCAGGCAGCCCGCATACGCTCCGTACTTTCCCAAAATATTGAATTGGCCTTTTCGCTGAAGGTATCCGAAGTGGTAATGATGGGGCGGTATCCACATTTTGGCGGCTCGCCGGGGGACAAGGATGTTCTTGCCTGTGAAGAGGCTATGCGCTTTTTTGAAGTCTGGGAGATGAGGGAGAGAAATTACCTGACCCTTAGCGGCGGCGAGAAACAGCGCGTGCATTTTGCGAGAGTTGTGGCGCAGATATGGTACCCGTTGCCGGAAAGCACCCGGTACCTGGTACTGGATGAACCATTGACGTTCCTTGATGTGTACTACCAGTTTTCCTTTATGCATAAGCTAATGGAACTTCGCCAACAGCAGGATATAGTCATTGTGGGTGTGGTGCACGATCTGAATCTTGCTGCGAAGTTTGCCGACCATATAGTTTTGCTGCACAACGCAAAAGTGCTGGCCAAAGGCAACAGGGATGAAGTGATGACTAAAGAGAATATTAGTAAGGCCTACCAGTTAGCGCCCATAATTTATGATAACGGAACATCTATGCATCTGTTTTTTGAATAAATGAGCTGCCACATACCTTTCTCTTACCCGTTCGCAACGGTGATGCTCCTGTAGAAACATCCGAAATAACGGATTTTCAATGTATAGCCTTAACGATACTCAATTCCATTTTCTACACAGAAAACCAATACTTTTGAGCGGCAATGCTCAGGGCCATTATAGAATGTAACGGAATCTCCACGGAGTATCTTTTCTTGCCAGCTTGTAGTTTCACACACCAAACTGCATATTGTTCCCGGTGCAACTAAAGACACGTTATTTGTGCAACAAATGCCTAATATATTGCTGACGCCGCATATTTGTAGCAGCACCGAAGAGGCACAGGTAAACATCGGCCGCGACGTAAGTAGCAAATTAGTCGCGCTCGCAGATACCGGAGTTACCACCGGCTCGCTTCCCGTGCGAGTGCTCAGCCTCCCCGTGCAGGAAAATACACACCGTATTTTACTCATCCATAAAAAATATGCCGGGAGTATTTTCTGCCGTCAATTCAGAGCTGTCGCTGCATGACATCAATATTTCAGGACAATACCTTAAAACAAAAGATGAGATCGGGTCTGTAGTTCTTGACATCGAGAATAAAGCATCAGACAAAGTTGCCCATCTGCTTGGTAAGGTAAAAAGAACAATTAAAGTATGGGCGCTTTATTAAGCGATGGGTTCCGCAGTACTTCCTGCCTCTAAAACCTTCAATTGTAAAAGCCCGCAATAATTACTCCTATTTTTTTACCTTTGCCTGCCTTTAGCATGAATAGCCGGAGGCTGAACCAACAGGAATTCTTTTAACAGACGAACATGGCGCATATACCTTTTAATAAACCCTACCTGACCGGTAAGGAAGTTGACTACATATACCAGGCGGTACAATCGGGTAAAATATCGGGCGATGGTATGTTCACCAAAAAATGCCATGACTTTTTTGAGAAAAAATATGGTTTCAAAAAATGCCTGTTAACATCTTCCTGCACCGATGCGCTTGAAATGGCCGCTATCCTGCTGAATATCGCGCCGGGAGATGAGGTCATTATGCCGTCCTATACTTTTGTTTCCACGGCCACCGCATTCGTATTGCGTGGCGCAAAGATCGTCTTTTGCGACAGCCGCACCGATCATCCCGGAATGGATGAGGATCAGATTGAAAAACTGATCACGGAGAAAACAAAGGCGATCGTTCCGGTACACTATGCTGGTGTAGCGTGCGATATGGATAAGATCATGGCCCTGGCAGCCAAATACAGCCTGTTTGTGGTAGAAGATGCCGCACAGGCAGTAGAGAGCTATTATACCGGCAAAGACGGAGTAAGGAAGCCCCTGGGCTCAATTGGCCATCTGGCGGCTTTTTCATTTCATGAGACCAAGAACATTATGTCGGGAGAAGGTGGTATGCTGGCTATCAATGATGAGCGCTTTTTCGAACGGGCTGAAGTGATCAGGGAGAAGGGCACGAACCGGAGTAAGTTTTTCAGGGGTGAAGTAGACAAATATGGCTGGTGCGATATCGGCAGCTCGTTTTTACCTGCGGACATTATCGCTGCGTTCCTTTATGCCCAGGTCGAAAACATTGAAGATATTCAGAAGAAGCGCGTTTCTTTATGGAACCAGTATATGGAGCTGCTGGCCCCGCTGAAGGATCGGTTTTCATTACCTTTTATTCCTTCGTTTGCTACCAACAACGCACATATGTTCTACCTGGTTAGTAATGACCTCGCAGACAGGACACATATCATAAGCCACCTTAAGCAAAATGGAGTCAACTCTGTTTATCACTACCTCAGCCTGCATAAAAGTCCATACTATGGCCCTAAATATGATGGTAAGGAATTACCGCAGACTGACCGTTATACGGATTGCCTGTTCAGGCTACCTATGTTCTATGAGCTTACAGAAGCTGATGTGATCAAGGTTGTAGATACACTAAGAACCGCATAACGCGAAAAATCGAGGGAAGTATGTTGGATGAGCAGAGAAGCTGGTTGGCGCCCCTACCTCCTCTTTGCAAGTACTGCCGCTACCTCAGCAAGCACGCTTTTCATCACTTTTTTCTTTTCGTACTTTTCAATGACCATGTTGCGGGCATTCTCGGCCATTTTCTCGGCCGCGTCGCGGTTGTCAAAACACCATTTTATCGCCCTTACAAAATCGTCAGGCTTGTGCACTTTCAGATAATGCATCCCAGGCGCTGCTTCAATACCTTTTATGCCCGTAGATGTGGTGATCACTATTTTTCCTGCGGCCATTGCTTCAAGAATCTTTACTCGTATACCGCCCCCTGTTAAAAGTGGCACGATCAGTATCTTCTTATCCGCGATAAATTCCTCGGCACTTGGCACTTCATCAAGGCAATAAACACCCTTTAAGTGCATCTTCTTGAATTCCTCCGGCATATTTCTGCCTGCAAAATAAAATTCGAACTTGGGGATCGATTTATGTATATAGGGCCATGCGTGCTTCAGGAACCACTTCATGCCGCTCTGGTTGGCGATCCAGTCCATTGCGCCGATATGATACCCTACCCACCGCTCCCGGCCGCTGCTTTCAGGCATCTCTGGTATTTCAATACTGAAAGGTGCAACCACCACGTTGGTGGCATCTGCAAGGCGTGCCACCAGGGAGGCATCTTTCTCTGTGATCGCCAGCAACAGGTCGTACTGTTTCCAGGCTGCTCTTTCAAAATCCCGCACCCTTTTAGTCAGGTTATCAAAGTAGATACGCTTAAGGTGATTTTTGGTTTTTTTTCCAAGTCCCTTCCATATCTGGTACTCTACATTATGAAGGCGCAACACAGTCGCCGCATCCGAATTCTTTTTAATATCCGGCATATACGTGGACAAGTAAACACTTTCCACCTGTATCACATCAGGCTTAAACGACTGCAGCACTTCCTTTAGCCGGGCCCTGTAATCCTCGTTGTAAAATCGCTTCGCATGCTCGGGTTCTTTACCGAAAAAATAGTTCTTCAGTATATCCATGAGCTTGAGCTTATTATCTACATCTACCCAGCTAAAACCATGCAAATTAGTAAACAGCCGCTCCAGCGCCACATGCGCTATGTGATGACGGGACGTGTTCATTGCAAGAAGATATACCTTCCACCCTGCCTCATGGTACCCTTGTATCATGGCATCCATTGCCATATTACCACCATCTTTTAAAGGATAAGGCACCCGGTTGGTTAGTATGAGTATTTTGCGTTCCTGCATCTGGATGGCGAAAATAGATAAATGTTGCCTTTAAAAATAGGGTAAGCGGAAAAGCGATGATACTTATTTTACTTAGCTGCACAAACGGGATAACAGGAATAAAGCTTCTTTGCACTAAATTTGAAACAAAATAGCGCGCATGCCAAAAAAGAAGTTGGTTTTTCTGGGTTCCAAACCAATAGGCTATGAGTGCCTCGCCTACCTTACCTCGCAAAAAGACAAGTTGGATGTTGAAATAACCGGCCTTCTTACCCAGGCCCGCAAAGAGTTTGGAAATGCACATGATCTTAATGCATTAGCTGAAGAACATGGGATACCGGCACTGGCAAGCCTGGACCAGTTGCCAGATTGCGACATCTTATATTCCGTGCAATATCACCAGGTATTGAAACCGGAACACATTAAGAAAGCAAGTGAGATTGCCGTGAACCTGCACATGGCCCCGCTGCCGGAGTATAGGGGGGCTAACCAGTTCTCCTTTGCAATATTGGAGGAAAAACAGGAGTTTGGCACTACGATACACAAAATAGATCAGCGCATAGATCATGGGGATATCTTGTTTCAAAAGAGATTCCCGATACCCGAAAACTGCTGGGTAAACGATCTGTACCAGCTTACTTATAAAGCATCGCTAAACTTGTTTCAGCAAACGCTTGGTCATTTAATTACCGGTAATTACAAACTGGTTCCGCAGGATGCTCTTGTAGGGAAATTTGGGACCAGCCTGCACTATCGCAAAGAAATGGCCGCAATAAAGCAAATTGACCTGAACTGGACCAAAGAAAAAATAGAACGGCATATCCGGGCTACATTCATGCCGGGTTTTGAACCACCGTACTGTTTCATTAACGGCAAGAAAGTCCACTTAACACCGGAGCTTGGATAGTTACGTGGCTGGAATTAATTCGATGAGACCGCCAATATTACCCGGAATTTGACGCGACAAAAACCCTTACATGATGCCGCTCTTATGCCTGCTGTTCCTGATCATTTTCAGAGCGGCAACAGCAGCTTCCTCACCCTTATGACCATGGGTTCCGCCTAGTCTTTCCCACGCCTGATCTTCATTGTCCAACGTAAGAACCCCGAAGATCACCGGTATCGGCAGCGTAAGGTTAAGTTGCAATATACCATCCGTTACAGCCCGGCACACATAATCGAAATGAGGCGTACCACCACGTATCACCGCGCCAAAGGCGATTATTGCTTCTGGCTTTTCGTCCTCGTCTTCATACTGCTCCCATATTTGCCGGCACCCAAAAGGTAGCTCAAAGCAACCGGGCACAGCCGTTACATCAATAATATCACCCGTAAAACGATGGATCATACTTTCACACCCGTTCATCAGCTCCCTCACTATTTTGTCGTTCCATTCAGTATGCACGATCGCAACCCGTGGCAGTTTCAGTTGCTGTAATGAGTGTGTGTCATGCAGGCTAACGCTGTTATTCGATTGTGCCATAAAATATCTATCGGTTACATGTGTGGTAATAAAATAAAAAACGCTAAGAGCAGATCTATGAAAGAAATATGCCTTAGCGTTCTCTGATGTTCTAACGGTCTTCTTAATTCACCTCACCGAGGCGAGCCAGCTCCTTGTCCATGTCCCGGGCCTGCATACTGCGCGGGTATTCATCGCGTATGCGCTTGAACGCAGCCTTCGCCTCATTAGGCTGGTTAGCAGCTTCGTAAGCAAGGCCTAAGTGATACAGATACATTGGCGTAACCAGCGTATTGTCCTTATCTTCTGTTGCTTTTTTGAAATTCTCGATTGCCTTGGCCGAATTGCCGGTTTCCATATATGCATCGCCTAATAATCCCCATGCACCGTAGCCTACCATTGTACCCTTACCGTTGAATGCCTCCAGGGATTTAATAGCGCTTTTGTAATCTCCCATTTTCAGAAAACATACGCCTTCGTAATAGCTGGCAAGATTTCCTGCAGCGGTGCCCGCATATTTTTTGGCTATTTTGGTAAAACCAAGGTTTTTGCCGTCACCATTCAGCGCCATATTCAGAGAATCCACCTGGAAATACAATTGTGGAAAAGACAGCGCGGTTGAAGCTTTCTCCTCAGCCGGCCCTTTATAAAGCTTCGTATAAGCAAAATATACGACCACCACACCCAATACCACTGTCGTAACAGTGCTCAGTATTTTTTTGTTCTTTTCATAGAACGCCTGAATATTCTCCAGTGGATCTACCTCTGGTTCGCTTTGTACTCTTCTTGCTGTGGTGATCTCTTCACCGGGTTGGTTTCTTGCTGAATTTGCCATGATTTATAACCCCATATCCGCCGTGGCGGAGCTTTTATCAACGCGAGTCGGGGTATTTCTTCGCGCTTTGTTATTTACTATTTGTTAGTTTATTATTTTAATTCTAAAGCCAAAAGACCTATTCTTAAAGCACTCCACCTTTCAGCACCGGCAGGTCTAATCCACAATAAAGGGATAGTCCTTGTCCACATAAATATCTTTATACAGCTCATTATCATCCGGCCAGGGGCTTTCTTCCGCAAACTTAACGGATTCATCCACTTCCTGCTTCACCTTTTCATTTATTTGCTCTATCTGCTCCTCTGTTGCCCATTTGTTTTCCACAATGGTTTTCAACACCTGGTTGATAGGATCCTTTTCACGATATTCTTCGAGTTCTTCCTTACTGCGGTACTTTGCCGGATCACTCATAGAGTGGCCACGATAGCGATACGTCTTGATCTCAAGGAAGGTAGGCCCACCACCCTCGCGGGCGCGGCGCACAGCACGCTCTATACCTTTGTGCACGTCCTCGCAGCTCATTCCATCCACACTATCCGCAGGCATATCATACGCATCGGCCAGTCGGTAGATATCCAGTACCTTAGAGGTACGCTCTACCGATGTACCCATCGCGTAAAAGTTATTTTCACAGATAAAGATGATCGGCAACTGCCATAAAACCGCCATATTGAAGGTTTCATGGAGCATACCCTGCCTTGCGGCACCATCGCCAAACAGGCATACGGTAGCCCTGTCTGTGCCTGCATACTGTTCTGCAAACGCTATACCCGCACCCAGGCCTATCTGGCCGCCCACGATACCATGTCCGCCAAAAAATCTTTTTTCCTTAGAAAAAAAGTGCATACTGCCTCCTTTGCCCTTGGTACAGCCTGTGGCCTTACCATACAGTTCAGCCATACATTCGTTGGCCGAAATGCCCTTTGCAATTGCCAAAGCATGGTCACGGTATGCGGTGATCATGTTGTCATCATCACGCATTGCCGTCATCGCTCCGGCAGCTATCGCTTCCTGGCCTATATACAAATGGCAGAAACCACGTATTTTCTGCATTCCGTACAATTGCCCGGCCTTTTCTTCGAAGCGGCGCTGCAATAGCATGATCTCATACCAATACAAATATGTTTCTTTACCGAACGGAGTTTGCACTATTATTTAAATTTGGTGCGAATTTATAAAAACTTTTGTTTCCTTTTGCAGCTTTGAACAGTATAATTAAAATAACATTACTCCAGTTCCGCAACTATTCGTCTGCCGCATTCGAGTTTAAGGCCCCTGTAACATGCGTTACGGGCGCTAATGGCAGTGGTAAAACCAACCTGCTGGACGCCGTTTATTATCTCTGTTATACCAAGAGCTATTTCAGCGCCTACCAGCAAAACAACGCCCAGAACGGCACCGATGGCTTCCGGGTCACGGGGATCT
>CANJQU010000111.1 GCA_947476485.1 Chitinophagaceae bacterium | reverse complement strand
CTCCAATGTGGTAAACCCCCGTTTTACCATCTCTCAGCAGCAAGAACATGGCACGCGCTATATCCCATGCGTTTGCAGGAGAGGCATATTGGTCGTAAGGTAGTTTTAATGTAAGTTTCTGATGATTGCGGCACTGATCTATAATGCGGGCTATAAAGTTCTTACCCCTCAGTTCATTTCCGTATACATTGGTCACCCTCAACACAAGGGAATTGGGTATTTCCCGGAGCACCATCTGCTCGGCTTCCAGCTTATGCCTGGCGTAAACACATAGCGGATTAATTGGCCCGTCTTCCCTGTAGGGCCCATCTGAGCCATCAAAAACATAATCGGTCGAGATATAGACCATGCGTGCATTGCACTCCTTCGCTACAGCTATGAGGTTAATTGTGCTCTGTACAGTCTTTTCGTAGCTTTCCTCCTCGTGGGTCTCGCAATAGTCTACATGGGTAAGTGCCCCGCAATGCACAATGACGTCCGGCGCGAAGTCAACAATGTCAAAATTCTCGGGGTGGCCGGGCTCCAGCGTATCATAGAAAACTGTATCGTCAGTTTGAAAAGAGTAGTAAGAGCCCACTACATCCCATCCTTGTTCTTTAAAGTGTTTCAGGCAGTTACTGCCTACAAGTCCTGAAGCGCCTGATATAAATACTTTCATACCCTAAATCCCCGGAAGGAGCTTAATTTGTTATAAAAATGAATTACCGGGCCTAAAGATATGCGATTCGGCTTCGGTTTACAATGGCTTAATGACGGTTGCTTAAATGGGTGTAGGCAGCAGTACAAATCTGGCACCAAAATTGTACTATACCAATTGCAGTTATTTGCACGAAATTTCCCCATAAGACGCTGTCGGACAGTAGGTCTCGGGGATTTTGAGTTTTAAGCAAGTGGGTATTGTCTGCCCGGAATTTCTGAAAGTTTTGCTTGACACGCCAGGCGAACTAAGCCGGCAGCGCTGTGCTTTTGATGAAAGACCCTTTTATCTCACTTGTTTTTTCTACGATATTATGAATGATGTCATCGAACGCCAAGGTTGCGCTCTGGAGATTCATAATTATATCGGTATTGACCGGATCTTTAGGATCGTCGAAGTTGAACAGGTTAATAAGACCCAGAATGCTGGCGATGGGTCCTCTTACCTGATGTGACTGGAGTGTAGCAATTTCAAACAGCGTCTTATACTGCATCTGCAGCATCTCATCTGCAATTCTTTTATCTCTCTTTTTTTCGGCGTCTTCGAGGGCCCGGGTAATTTTCGGAATCAACGTAAACAGCTTGTCTTTCATTACGTAGTCAGTCGCGCCGTTCTTAATGAGTTGTACCGCATTTTCTTCGCCGATAGTTCCGGAAACAATAATGAAAGGAACATCGGGGTATTTTATCTGTTTTAGCCGCAAAGCTGTGAGGCCATCAAAAGATGGGAGCGAGAAGTCTGACAAAACAATCTCTGGTTTAAAACTCTCTAATGCGCTCTCAAACTCCTCCCGGTTTTGTACATGTTGAGACACATATGGATATTTGTTTCTCTTTAATTCAAAGTAAAGCAAATCGATATCCGACTCCATGTCCTCAATAAAAAGAATCCTCAATGCTTTTCCCATTTTTAGAAAATTATGTCATTACTTTTCATTCTTTTTGTTAAATATAATTATATATTATGATAAAATGAAAGAATGTAAATCTTTAACAACAAAAATATAGCTTTTTTCGGTACCTAGAATACGGGAAAAACACCCTTTTTTTATGTTTTTTCTCCCGTATTACATGGAATGGGCAATAAGGAATCGCTGCTTTTTTCTGATAAGAAGGGCCATTTTGAGGATGTAGACCGTAAGCAAAAAATATTTATCAAAAACTCATAAGCATGCCTGCGGAAGAAAAATACAAAGCAATCGTAATCGGGGCTTCTGCCGGTGGACTTGCAGCGCTGTTCGTTCTTCTAAGCGATCTGCCTGAGAATTATTCCCTGCCGATCATTATTGTTCAGCATAGGTATAAAGACCAGAAGAACCTGCTGGAAGAGGTGCTGCAGAATCGGTGTAAAGTACAGATCAGGCAGGTGGAAGAAAAGGAAAAAATAGAAAATGGTGTAGTTTATATAGCTCCGCCGGATTATCATTTATTCATTGAGCAGGATCATACATTTTCGTTGTCCAGCGACCCGGTTGTGTCGTATAGCCGGCCCTCCATTGACGTGTTATTTGAATCTGCAGCAGAGGTTTATGGAAAGTCACTTGTGGGGATAGTGTTGACGGGTGCAAATAAGGACGGGGCGGCAGGCTTGAAACTAATTAAAAAATGCGGCGGGCTTACGATCGCTCAGTCGCCTGCGGAGGCTGAATACCCATATATGCCACAAGCAGCGGTAGATGCGGGCGCGGCGAGACTGGTGTTGACATTGAGCGAAATTAAGAGCGACATTCTGGAACTATTTTTTCAGCGATGAAACAGAACTATAAAGCGGTCATACTGATTGTAGATGATAAGCAGGCAAACCTGTTTGCGTTGGAGCAATTGCTTATGAGCAAGGACCGCGTCATTGTTCAGGCATCGAATGGCAAGGATGCGCTAAAAATAGCATTGACAAAAGACATTGACCTGATCATACTTGATGTCCAGATGCCGGATATGGATGGATTTGAAGTGGCGCAAATACTACAGTCAAATAAAAAGACAAAGGAGATACCGATCATTTTTGCGACGGCGGAGCGAACTGACCACCAGTTCATGATGAAGGGTTTTTCTGAAGGCGCCATTGATTATTTATTTAAACCACTGGCTCCCGATGTTGTCAAGGCAAAAGTAAATGTGCAACTAAAGATACAATTGCAGAAGAAAGAGCTGGTTGATAAGAATATTTCCCTGCATAAAAGTGAGCTTCTTATCAACAATTCTGCTGATATCATTGGGATCATTGATGCCAGTACTTTTAAAATCGAGGAGATCAACAAGGCGTTCTATTCTATACTTGGATATTCCCCTGAAGAAACAAAAGGTGTAGCTATTACGTTCTTCCTGTCCAACGAGGATCGTGTTTTGTTTAATGAAGTAGCAAAGCAGACCAAGGACCATTTTTCGTTTGATACCCGCATCTATTGCAAGAACAGAAGCATGAAGTGGCTGGAATGGAAGGTGGTTGTAAAAAACAGAAAGTGGTTTGTGAATGCGCGGGATATAACCGGCATCAAGGAAGTGGAGCAGATAAGAAATTACCTGGCCACTGTGGTAAAGCAATCGAACGATGCTATATACATACACAATAATGAGGGGAAGATCATTTCGTGGAATGAGGGCGCTGAGAAAATTTATGGTTATGCGGAAAGTGAAGCGCTGAAAATGAAGATATGGAATATCATCCCCTCGGAGATGCAGGTGGAGATAGAGGAGATCGTACGTAAAATACTGCATGGGGAAAAAATTGAGATGTTTGAAACAAAGCGCATCACAAAGCATGGCAGGCTTGTGGACGTGCTTTTCTCAGCCGCTGTGATAACTGATGTGGCCAATGGACAGAAATCGATTGCCATAACAGAGCGCGATATTACGCAGCAGAAAATAGCTGATGAGCAGATAAGCCAACTGAATAAGGACCTGCAGAGCAACGTGGCAGAACTGGAAATAACCAATAAAGAGCTCGAGTCGTTTTCCTATTCTGTGTCGCATGACCTCAGGGCGCCGTTGAGGGCATTGAACGCATATTCGAGAATATTCGAAGAAGATTATGCTGGCATATTGAACGATGATGCGAAATCACTGCTTACAAAGATCAATTACAATGCACAAAGAATGGGTACGCTTATTGATGATCTGCTCGCCTTTTCCAAGCTGGGACGCAAGGAGGTTCAGAAGTCACAAGTGAGCACCCGGGAGATCATAGATAACATATTGGGTGAAATCAAGCTTACCACACCCTATAAAGCGGTGATCAGGATAGCTGACCTACCGGATGCCTATGCCGACAGGTCTCTTATCCGGCAGGTATGGGTGAACCTGTTGTCCAATGCTATTAAGTATTCTGACAAAAAAGAAACACCGGAAGTTGAGGTAGGTGCGGTAACAACAGAAAGCGAAACAACCTACTATGTGAAAGACAATGGTGCCGGCTTTGATATGAAGTATGTTGACAAATTATTTGGGGTCTTTCAGCGATTGCACAGCAACAGTGAGTTCGAGGGTACCGGCATCGGGCTTGCAATTGTGCAGAGGATCATTACCCGCCATGGTGGCCGCATATGGGCCGATGCTGTCGTAAATGAGGGTGCCTCATTTTACTTTACCCTACCGAAAAGCATGCGGTAATAATTTAAGATTCTACGTCTATTACACAAAAAGACGTTGCAGTGCAACGCCTTTGTTTCAGTGTATTGAATTACCTTAGAAAATAGATCATACCACTTTCGTGATCTTCAGCATATTAGTAGGCAAATGGTCCTGTACCGGTGTACTACCGGTATTTACGACCACATCACCTGCCTTCAGTAATCCTTTTTCTTTCAGGAAACTTACCTGGTCTGCAATGATGCCATCTATGCTCTCTTCCTTGTCGTAGTAGAAAGCCTGCACACCCCAGCTAAGACTCAGTTGGTTGACAAGTGCGTGTGTTTTAGTAAATACATAAATGGGGGAGTGAGGCCTGAAACTGGACAACATAAAGGCTGTATAGCCAGACTGTGTCATGCCGATAAGTGCATTTGCACTAATGTCTTTTGCAATACCACAGGCGTTGTAACAGAGCGCATCGCTGAGGAAAGAAGGAGAATGAGGCTTTGGTGTCAGATTGCGGTTATAAACATCTTCTTCTTTTTCCACTTCGCGTATAATGCTTACCATGGTACGCACTACCAGTTCAGGGTAGTGACCCATTGCAGTTTCCCCGCTCAGCATTACGGCATCGGCGCCTTCCATTACCGCATTGGCAACGTCAGTTATCTCGCTGCGGTTTGGGCGTGTTCGCTCTATCATGCTCTCCATCATCTGGGTAGCTATGATCACGGGCTTAGCCCGGTGAATGCACTTGCGCACTATGTTTTTCTGGATCATAGGCACCTGCTCCAGCGGCAGTTCTACGCCCAGGTCACCGCGGGCCACCATGATGGCGTCGGATGCAAGAATGATCTCGCGCAGATGCTCCAGTGCTTCTGGTTTTTCTATTTTTGATATGATCTTGGCTTTGCTGTTCTTGGCTTTTAATATGTTCTTAAGCTGGGTAACATCTTCTGGTTTACGCACAAACGAAAGCGCTATCCAGTCTATATCCTGGCTGACGATAAAGTCGAGGTCGTCAAGATCTTTTTCAGAAAGCGAGGGGAGGGATATTGCCGTATCCGGCAGGTTAACGCCTTTTTTAGATGAGAGCAGGCCGCCTGATGTTACTTCTACCTTTACACGGCCATCAGCACCTATTTCCTTTACTACGACTTCAATTTTACCATCGTCAAGTAATATTTTTTCATCCAGTTTCACATCATCGTGAAAGGCCGGGTAGGAGATATATATGTGCTCAAAAGTCCCCATGCATTTTTCATTTGTAAAATAAAATTCATCTCCTTTTTTAAGGTTAAGTGCATTACCCTCAATGTCACCAACGCGTAGTTTCGGACCCTGAAGATCAGCCATAATAGCTATATTCAGGCGCTCATCTTTATTAATGTTTTTTATGTGTTCCATCACCAACAGGTGCTGGGCGTGCGTGCCATGTGAAAAGTTGAGCCTGAAAACATTTACGCCCTCATTTACGAGCGCCAGCAGTTTTTCATAAGTATTACAAGCCGGGCCTACTGTCGCTATTATTTTTGTTTTGTGTGTCATGTTAGTTCCTGGTGTGCAAATTTCTGCACTTTCTCTCTATTTATTTGTTGGCTGGTATTAAGTGTTTGCTATGTTAATTGCTACTAGTTCTTAATTAACGGTGCAATGATACTTTAAAAAAATGAAGGTTGCTATGCTGATGTGTGCTTCGTTTTAACGAGCGAGAAAATATGCATGAATACGGCCAAAGGCATAAATAAACCCGCAAGAAAAGTATATGGAAAACTACCCAGCCCCCCGTGCAAGATGCTCAGCCGTTCATTTTCGACAAAGTATGCATGCCGCATAAGAATTGACACTACGATCAACAATGTGCTCAGACCTGCCACGTTCCAAAGAATAAAGAGCGGTTTGCTGACCTTACCCCTGGCGAAGGTGAGATATGCAATCAGCGGCGCTGTAAGCCCGATCACTATATCAAAGTTATAACCATCGAAAGTAGCGGATACGGGGAGGATACCTTTTAAAAACGCCCAATAGATCAATAATTCGACAAGCACCCGGAAACTTTGAAAGTATACGGGCCATGAGTGCGGTGTATTATCTATTACGGGCTTAAAATCTTTGTTTGTAAAAAAGTAAATGAAAAATACAAAAGCCGGGAGTACCAATAGTAGCGGGATTCGCGGTGGTAATGAACTATTTTCAAAAATACCGGTAACCGATATAGCGCTTATATAAACTACCCAGCAAATAAGGCTAAGCGCGGCTTTCCTGATAAAGCGCTTTTGTTGAGACGGATCGGTAAAAGCTTTAAAGGAAACCTTTGCTGTGGCCAGGTAAATCACGATGACAAGAGCAAGCGCAAGTAAGATATAGCCGGCCTGTAACATCATAATCGTTGGTTTTAGTTGTTCACTACACCAGGTCTTTCAGTTTTTCCACTACTGCATCTATCTCTTCTTTTTTATTATGCTTGCAGAAGGAAAAACGTATTGGCACCATATCTGAGGCTTGCCCGTTATAGATCGCTTTTATAACATGGCTCACAGAATTTGCACCACTGGTACATGCACTGCCTCCGCTTACGCAGATGCCCGCCATATCCAGGTTAAAGAGGAGCATGTCTGATCGCTCTGTCATAGGGAAGGATACGTTGAGCACTGTGTAAAGGCTGCTGCCGTGTGTATCTCCATTAAAAATTATGCCCGGAAAGTTTGCTGTGAGTTGCTCGCTCATATAGGTCTTAAGGCCTTGTATATAGGCGCTGTCTTTCTCATAGCTTTCCATAGCTATCTCAAGAGCTTTGGCAAAACCAACAATACCGTACATATTTTCTGTACCTGCCCGCATGTTACGTTCCTGTGCGCCTCCGTTCAGATAAGGCTTGATGCTTATGTTCTCATTTACATACAATATTCCCACGCCTTTGGGGCCGTGGAATTTATGTCCGGCACCGTTGATGAAATGTACGTGGAGTTTCTTCAGATCGAAAGGGTAGTGCCCTACCGTCTGCACGGTATCGCTATGAAATATGGCATCGTACTTTTTGCAAAGATCGCCCACGGCTTTTATCTTCAGCAGGTTGCCTACTTCATTATTGGCATGCATGAGGGTGACCAGGGATCGCTCTTTGCTGCCAGCAAGCAATTCCTCCAGGTGTGCCAGGTCAATATGACCCTTGTCTGTCAGCTTTACGTAGCTTAGTGTTGCATGCCCGAAGTGAGCCATGTGCTCTACAGTGTGCAGTGTGGCATGATGCTCTATGGGCGATGTAATAATGTGTTTGCACCCGAGATCGCGTATTGCCGCTGTTATAGCTGTATTTGTGCTCTCTGTTCCTCCGGAGGTAAAAAATATTTCGCCGGGGCTGGCATTGAGTATTTTTGCTACACTCTTGCGGGCGTTCTCAATGGCCATTTTGGTTTCTCTGCCATAAGAATATATCGAAGATGGATTACCGAATTTTTCGGTGAGAAAAGGCATCATGGCCTCCAATACTACCGGGTCGAGCGATGTAGTGGCGGCATTATCTAAATAAATACGGGTCATTACCGGGATATTGTATTTAACTGCAAAGTTAACTATTTAAAATTCAACCCCAAAGGAAGGGATTTGCAGTTTAACTATTCATGTTTGTTCAGCGTTTTGTTGCGGATAATTTTCACGAACGACTTAAAATAGTACATGACTACTGCCAACACATAATGCTGGTAGTATCAAAGGCGGCTATTTCCGGCAGGAGTAGAAAATGGAAGAATGGGTACATTTGCTCTTTTTCTTAATTACGGTTTGGTACTGGTCCGCTCAGGTCCTCGAAATGTCCGTTCAGATCATTGATCATTTCATTTTCGCGGAGTAGTTTTCTTCTCTTCACATATTTGATGAAAAGATCCACGCCGTACCCAATTGCGAGCAAAGCAATAAGCGGGAATATTAATGGCAACCAGTTGGTGCTTCCTCCGGCACCCGAAAGTATCAGTGTTTTCATAATTCAAGATTTTGTTATCCTAAATTACAAAATATTTTCGAACATTAGGCTTTTTTAACATTAATTAACCAATTTAACAAAGATCCGGTTAATTAAATTTTTGTTCATTTCTGGAAATGTATTTTTCCACCAGGCGGTTTTCCCGGTAAAGTTTCCTCCTCTTAATATACTTCACCAGGTGTCCGGTTCCATAAGAAAGAACGAATGTTACTATCGCCGGATAGAGAAGTGGCAGCCAGTTACTGCCGGTGCCATAAAGTAGTATCAGGGTCATAACTTAATGCTCGATATTTGGTCTAACGAAATGATTTTACCAGATCATCAGTAACAACAATACGCGATATAAAATATTCAATTGTAGTTCTGAAAAAAACTAAAACGGAACGTCGTCGTTCGGTGGCGGATTCTTCTTGAATGGCGTTCCGCTACCGAAATCGTCATCATCCCAATTGGTGTCATTAACCTTTGATTGCAGGGTTTGAAATGCCCCGGGAGTAACAATTATTTTAGATCCGCCGAAGTCACTGGTATCACGTCGTATGCCTGCCTGAGGGTTGTCCTTACTTGGCGCTCCTCCTCCGAAGTTTCCCCCGCCTCCACCGCCGCCAAAATTCCCGCCACCGGCGTTGAAGCGGTTATCTTCCATATCCACAAACTTCTGGTACTCTTTTATAAAGCGCACCTTCTCCATGCCTGTGCTACCGTTACGGTGCTTGGCTATGTGGATCTGCGTTTCTCCTTCTACGGTTTCGCCCATTGCGTCATTATGGATACCGTGGTATTCCGGGCGGTAAAGGAACATAACAAGGTCGGCGTCCTGCTCTATCGCACCCGACTCACGCAGGTCACTAAGCTGAGGCACCTTTGATTCTTTCCTGGTTTCAACCGAACGGTTAAGCTGCGAGAGTGCTATGATCGGCACTTCCAGTTCTTTTGCAAGGGCCTTGAGGTCTCGTGATATTTTGCTGATCTCCTGCTCGCGGTTACCGCTCTTGTCAACACTGGCCTGCATCAGCTGCAGGTAGTCGATCAGTATCAATTGGATATCATGCTTCTGCTTCAGCCTTCTTGCCTTAGCACGAAGCTCGAATATGTTGAGGGCAGCCTGGTCATCAAGATATATTTTAGCCTGCGCCAGCTTTGCCATGCGCTGTGACATCTGCACAAACTCATGCTCGGCCATTTTACCGCGTGTGATGGACTCCATGCTTACTTCTGTAACGCAGCTCAGCATCCTTTTCACGATCTGGCCTGCACCCATTTCCAATGAGAAAACGGCAACCGGAAACTGCTTGCCTGCATTCATAGCCGCATTCATAGCGAGGTTCAGTGCAAACGCTGTTTTACCCACAGATGGACGTGCTGCAAGAATGATAAGATCCGTTTTCTGCCATCCCGCTGTAAGCCGGTCAAGGCTAGCAAATCCAGAAGGTACACCGGTAATATCATCGGTCTTTTTCCTATTCTCCTCTATCTCGTTCACGGTTTTGATGAGCACCTCGTTAAGACTCTTAAAGTTCTTACGTAAGTGTTTATCCGTTATTTCGTAAAGACCAGATTCTGCTTTGTCCAGCAGGTCGAATACGTCCGTGCTGTCTTCATAAGCATCGCTGATCACCGAGCCGCTGATGCGTATAAGCTCACGCTGGATGAATTTCTCCATCACAATGCGTGCATGCGCTTCAACGTGAGCGCTGGATAATACGCTCATTGTGAGGCGGGTGAGGTAGTATGCCCCGCCCACTATTTCCAATTCGTTGGTTTTTCTGAGTTCCTCGGTTATGGTCAGGAGATCCACCGGTGTGCCTTTGTCGAAAAGGCGGCGCATCGCAGAATATATTTTCTGGTGGGCATCCATGTAAAAACAGTCTTCGCTCTGGATGATCTCCAAAATCTGTGCAAAGGTGTCTTTTTCAAGCATTGCTGCACCTAAGACTGCTTCTTCAAGTTCGGGTGCCTGCGGCGGTACTTTGCCATATACAAGTGTTGTGAGGTCGGGTTTACGGCTTCTAGTGTTACCAAAATCTTTTTTAATATTTACTGCCATTGACTTTTATATAGTAAGTTGTGATATTTATAATTTCCTGCCTTTTGTTCTTTGATCTCCTGTTATGTCTTCCACGTAAATTTTTCCTGAAATCGGGATCATTTTACTGTTAAGCCATTATTAAGACACCGTAAAAACCAGCGAGGAGGACGAATGTAAACGGAAATTTCAGAGGCGAAATGTTTTTTAATTCTTTAGTTTTCCACTCACAAGAGGCCTTATCCACGTGTTATTACCATGTTTTCCACGTAAAGTTCGGCTTTTCCACAGTAATCCACAAAGAATTAAGTTTATCAACTGTAGAAATGGTTTTGTTAATGGTTTTCACCAGAACTTAGTTTTTGCTATTATCAGGAGTTATCTTTGCTGAAAATTACTTTTAGATGATCATTTCGTACCAGTGGTTGCTTGAATATCTGCCGGAACCCTTGCCAGTAAACGAATTAAGCAATATTCTAACTTCTATAGGGCTTGAGGTTGAAGCAGTTGATGCCGTGGAAAGCGTGCGTGGCGGCCTTGAAGGGCTTATTATCGGCGAGGTGTTGACGTGTGCAAAGCATCCCAATGCGGATAAACTCAGTGTTACAACCGTGAACACAGGTGGCGCTGAGCCGCTCCATATTGTGTGTGGGGCTCCAAATGTTGCCGCCGGTCAAAAGGTTGTGGTAGCTCAGGTAGGGGCAATGGTTCACCCGACCGAAGGTGAACCATTCCTGATCAAAAAAGCTAAGATACGCGGTGAAGAGAGCGCCGGTATGATCTGCGCAGAAGACGAGATAGGTCTCGGTAAAAGCCATGCAGGTATCATGATATTGCCTGAAGACGCAGTTGTGGGCACTTTGGCAAAAGAATACTTTAATATACCGAAGACGGATTTTTCAATACATATCGGCCTTACACCCAATCGCTCAGATGCCAATAGCCATATTGGTGTGGCGCGCGATGTGTGCGCCTATCTCACACATCATAAAGGAACGAGGTATACCGTAAATATGCCGGTAACTACATCAGCGGTAAAACCAGGTGGAAAGCTCGTAAATGTAAACATAACAAATCCCGATGCCTGCCCCCGTTATTCCGGCATAAGCTTAAAGAATATTAATGTCGGCCCGTCGCCAGAGTGGCTGAAAGCGAGACTACAAACTATTGGTGTGCGCAGCATCAATAACATTGTAGATATTACCAACTATGTGTTGCATGAATACGGGCAGCCGCTTCATGCATTTGATGCAGAGAAGATAAGCGGCAGCGAGATAAACGTTCGTTTTATGCCGCCGGGCTCGGTGTTTACTGCACTTGATGGCAAGGAGCGGAAGCTTGAGGCAAGCGACCTAATGATCTGCGATGCAAAAAAAGCATTGGCAATTGGTGGCGTTTTTGGAGGGGCGGATAGCGGCATTACAGATGCTACCTCCAACGTGTTTATTGAGAGTGCCTATTTCGATCCGAAGCATGTGCGGCGCACTTCGCTGCATCATGGGCTACGGACAGATGCTGCTACGCATTTCGAAAAGGGTGTAGATATAAATAATGTACTGCCCGCGCTGGAGCGTGCCGCAGCGTTGATGGTTGAAATAGCCGGTGGAGAAATAGCTTCCGGTATCACGGATGAATATCCGCAACCGCTTGAGCAGATAACAGTTGCAGTAACTTATAGCTACATTCAAATGCTGAGTGGTAAGGCCTATCCGCATGCCGCTATCAGGGAAATACTGATTGCGTCTGGCTTTGAAATTGAGCAAGAAACCGAAGAAGGGCTGACATTGAAAGTGCCTTCCAATAAAACCGATGTGAGCCAGCCGGCGGATATTGTTGAAGAGATACTGAGAATTGACGGGCTGGACAATATTGTGATACCTGGCCGGTTGAATATAGCGCTCACCAAGGCGCTGCCCAATGACCGGGCCGAACGGGAACGCATTGCCGAGCTGCTCTGCGGCATGGGCCTGCAGGAGATCGTTACTAACTCCATCGTCAATGGAAAGTATTATCCAGATCGTACGGACCTTGTGCGTATGATCAATAGCCTTAGCAGTGAACTGGACGTGATGCGCCCGTCGATGCAGGAAGGTGGCCTGGAGGTGATACAGTATAACTGCAACCGCAAAAGCAACGATCTCTGCTTGTTCGAATACGGCAACATTTACGTTAAGGCAGCAGATAAATATATCCAGGAGCCGCGGCTTGCAATATGGGTTACCGGCAATGCCCGTGTAGCTCATTGGGCGCAGAAAGCGCAGCATGCCGATATTTTTCACCTGAAAGGCTTGTTGGGCAATCTCTCCGACTACAGTGGTATCAGCGGTGTTTCTGTTTCCTATATCGAAAGCAATGCTGTTAGTGAGATCACTGGTAAATGGAAGAACCAGGTGTTGTGGAGTGTGAAGCAGATTGCACCGGCGCGGCTGGCCGAATTTGATATAAAGCAAGCGGTTTATTATGCTGAGATCCACTGGGAGCTATGGCTGAAAGCTATGGCTGCGGGCAGAATAAGCTACAAAGAAGTGGCCAGATTTCCTGCAGTGCAAAGAGATCTGGCAATCATACTTGACAGTTCGGTCACTTATAAACAAGTGCAGGACGTTACCGAGCAGCTACGGCTTGAGTCGTTACAGTCATTTGGATTGTTCGATATTTTTGAAAGTGAAAAACTGGGCAAGGGAAAAAAATCTTACGCCTTAAACTATACTTTTCAGCTACAAGACCGTACTTTGACAGATACCGAAACAGAACAGCTTATGAAACGGCTGATGGATGTATACAAAAACAAGCTTAGTGCACAAATAAGAGAATAATGGAATCGCTCGACCAACTGGCTAAAAAACTGGATCTGCTGCTCAAGAAGTATGCAGCGCTTGAGGCGGAGAACAAACGGCTTAGAGAGACTGTGTCTGAGCAAAGCAGATCTGTTGAGTCTTTGACAAAGAAGCTGAACTCACTGGAGCAGGGTATGGTGAGTGTGAACCTGGGCGCCACATCTGCGAATGAAGAAGAGAAAGACAATATGCGCAGGCAACTGGACAGCGTTATTACGGAGATAGACAAAATACTGAATACCCTTAATGACTAAGTGCAGTAAATATTTCATCGTTGTTTTAATCGCGCTTAGTGGCTTCTGGTCTGCATGCACCCAGGAGCGGTCTCCTTGTCTCACGCCCAAGACCGCTAGCCTCATTTTGCGGACAATGCACCGGTCTACGGATACTTCTACTGT
>CANJQU010000110.1 GCA_947476485.1 Chitinophagaceae bacterium | reverse complement strand
TCATCATATACATCAACCAGCCATCTTACTATACCCTTGGCTATATCCTCGGGTGTACGTTTTTCCTGTGCTGTTTTTTCTTTCACTGTGAGGCGCACGCCTATGGTCATGCCTGGATACACCGGCTTTGTGAAGCGGCATTCGTCTATGCCGTAGTTCAGCAGCACCGGCCCTTTCTTTGCATCTACAAACAGTCCCGCTGCTTTCGATAACACAAAGTACCCGTGCGCCACACGGCCTGTGAATATGGTGCCCTCCAGTGAAGTAGTATCCATATGGGCGTAGAAGTTGTCTCCGCTTACATTGGCAAAGTTGGTGATGTCCGCTTCCGTTACCGTATGCTTTGCGGTAACAAGCGTTTCGCCGATTTCCAGTTCCTCAAAGTATTTCTTGAAGGGGTGAATATCTGTCTCATGCTGCTTGCCGTGCTGCTGGTATACATTGGTGATGCGTGTGAGCGTGGTAGGAGAGCCCTGTATGGCTGTCCGCTGCAGGTAGTGAAGTACGCCACGCTTGCCACCCATCTCCTCTCCGCCACCAGCCCTGCCGGGTCCTCCATGCACAAGCAATGGCATTGGCGAACCATGACCTGTACTTTCCTTCGCGCAATCGGCATTAAGTACCAATATGCGGCCGTGCATGCTGGCAGTGCCCAGCACTATTTCCTTTGCTATATCATCATCTGCGGTGATCACGGATGCTACCAGCGAGCCCATGCCCATACGTGCCAGTTCTATGGCTTCGTCTATGTTGTTGTAAGGGATAATGGTAGATACCGGCCCGAACGCCTCTATGTTGTGGCAATCGGTATTCTTAAACGGTTCTGTATTCAGGAATATCAGCGGCGACATAAATGCACCCTTCTCCTTATCAGCGCCCATCACTTCAAATTTCTCGAGATCACCGATCACTATCTTTTGCGACTTGGCGAGTTGTTGAACTTTTTCGCGTACTTCGGTACGCTGACTGATACCGGCAAGCGGCCCCATCCGAACTTCTTTTATCGACGGGTCGCCTATGGTGGTTGTCTGCAGGCGCTTGCCCAGCGCTATCTGCACGTCCTCTACCCTATCTGCCGGCACTATGATGCGGCGAATGGCGGTACACTTCTGCCCTGCCTTGGTGGTCACCTCGCGCACTACTTCTTTAATAAAAATATCAAACTCAGCCATTCCTGGATGCACATCGGGTCCCAGTATACTGCAGTTAAGTGAATCTGCCTCCATATTGAAAGGCACAGCCTCAGAGAGTATCCTCGGGTGCGACTTAAGCATACGGCCCGTAGTGGCAGAACCGGTAAAGGTCACCACATCCTGCGTCTCTATATGATCAAGTATGCCACGTGCAGAACCGCATATCAGTTGCAGCGATCCGGCAGGGAAAATCTCCGACTTAATGATCTCTTCAAAGACCGCCTCCGTGAGATAAGACGTAAGCGTTGCTGGCTTTACAATAGCAGGCACGCCCGCAAGCAGGTTCACCGCTATCTTCTCCAGCATACCCCATACCGGGAAGTTGAACGCATTGATGTGTATGGCCACACCCTCGCGCGGCACCATAATATGCTGCCCTATAAAAGTATTGTTCTTGGAAAGCTTGGCGGTATCACCGTCTACATAAAAACGCTCATCCGGGAACTGGCGGCGCAGGCTGGCATTTGCAAACAGATTACCGATACCACCCTCAATATCCACCCATGAGTCTACACGTGTAGCCCCTGTATGTGCACTGATGGTATAGAAGTACTCTTTGCGCTCCATCAGGTACATGGCCAGTGCCTTCAGCATACGTCCACGCTGCTGAAAGGTGAGCTTGCGCAGTGCAGGTCCGCCCACTTTGCGGGCATACTGCATCATGGCGCCAAAGTCCAGCCCATCGCTGCTGGCAGTGTATATGGCCGCGCCTGTTATTGCATTATGCAGTGTTTCGCCTGTCTTGGTTCCAGCAACCCACTTGCCTTCGGCGTAGTTTTTTAATTGAGTAAGAGACATATAAATTCAAAAGTTAAAAGTCAAAACCTAAAAGCAGCCATCGCGACCACTTATAAAAGGGACTGCAAGTTAAAGATTTTTTGAACGGGTAATCTAACTGCATTTATTCTTGCTTAGTTCCATGCAACCAATATTTTTGGGGATTACGGTAATCACATATTACAGCGTAAACGAAAATTTCACTTTCGTCAATTGTGTAATGGATTGAGTATAGGAAATGATCTAACAGAGCAAACCTGACGTTGTCATATCTGATTGCTCTGGTGAACGGATTTTGTTTCAGCAATAATAACTGGAGCTTAACGTCATTTTTAAACCTTTTGCCTAAATCAGGCAATTGGTCATTGTAATATCTTTCAGCACTCTTTACGTCTTCCCTGGCCTCTGGTGTGAAGATAAGGTTATAGCCAGCCATAATGACTAATCTTCGTTAAGCATGTTTAGAAAAGATTCCTCATCAATCAGCAACTCCTTGTTATTTCTATATTTCTCAATTCTTTTTCTTACCTCATCCTTTTGCCATTGCGGAACTTCAAACGCTTCATCTTCTGGTACAAATTCAAGAGCATCCTTTTTTTGAAGGTCAGCTATGATAGCCTCTGCATAATCTTTTTTAATGCGAATATGATATGTCATCAGACAAAGGTTTCTTTCCAATAAAGTTACGATTTTCCATTCATTTTTGATTGTAAATATGCCGAAAGGCGTATTCAGGAAAATTCATTTATCGTTAGGCCTCCACCCCAAACTGCCGCAAATGATGGGTAGCGTGTTTATAAAGTAACTGCACCTGGTGGTCAAAATCCAGATCACCAAAGAATGGATTAGTGATTAGTTTATCGGCATTTTGTTCATATACAGCAAAGAAGTCGTCTATTTCGGACTGGAGCTCTGCTATTGCCTCTTCTTTGGTAGCGTGCTTGGCAGGGGCAGGCTCTACAGGCATCAGCACATTCGGTGTATTCTCTGGAAAAGGCTTTTCGCTGTCAAGAAATTTCTGCATACGCGGTAGCACGTCTTGCGGTGTAACGTTTCTTTCCGCCTTTTTACCACTTGCTATGCGAACATACTCCGCCATATGCTCTATCATCTGCTGCACGTTCATTTTGCCCCATTTTCGGGGTGCATCAGCATCGAGTTCGGTAAGGACTTTGGAGTATTCTTCCCTGAGTAACTTCGCTTTTTGTTCTAAGTTTTCCATAATTGAGATTTAGTGTATTATACAATAGTTTTCTCTTCCAATACCTCCCTGGGTTTCTTCCCACCGGCATGATGAAACATCAACCGCTTACTCAAATTCAGGAAGGGCTTTTCTACCAGCAGGTAATATACCCACGCTATGAAAGTACAGATCGCCAGCGTAAGTATCCATCTCGGCCACAGGCTCATTGCATGCAGGTAGCGGTCAAATAGTCCCCACACCCGCGTCACAAACAAATTATGCGTAAGGTATAGAGAATAGGATATAGCTCCAAGGAACATGAACGGCTTTGGTACCCTTTTAATGAACTGAATGCACAGCAGCGTAGCGATAGCAATGCCAAATACAGGCAGCCCAAAACGCAGTAAAATACCCAACGATACCACTGTCATCACAAAGTACTCGGTCAATGATATTTTCCCGCACCGGTAAAGGAACAATGCAATACCGGCCATGAACAATGGGAGATGGCTGAATATATTTTTTCCGTCATCTGGAATGAAGGTTGCTGCCAGCAGCAGGAAGTAAGAAGTGAGCAGCACTGCCTTGTTCTTATGAGTGATCAACGGATACACAAACGCAAGTATAATGTAGTATTCAAACTCAATGGCCAGCGTCCAGTAGGCATCATTGAGCCATGGCTGGCGGGTGATGGCATTCACATACCCCAGGTGACCCAGCACATTCATCCAGTCTATAGAGAACCGGGGGCCGGTATACCATGGCGATAATGTATTGGAATAATTAAGCGCCAGCACAAGTGCAATAGAAACAATGTATGGCGGTTCTATCCGCAGCAACCGCTTCATAAAGAAGCTTTTGATATCGGACAGTTGGTAGTCCTTCGTAAACATGGAGTACGGAATGATGAAGCCCGAAATGATAAAGAACACACTCACCCCAAAGTGGCCATACACACACACCTGCTTCACATAAAATGTATCCGGAAACCATTTTACCAATATAGCATGGCTAAGGAAAACCATGAACGCAGCGATCCCCCTCAGAAACTGGATGGATTGAATATTTTCTGTTTTTGCGGTCGCCATGCGTGGGTATGAACGCTTACAATAACTGCTTGATCAGGGACTCCTGTGTGATGCCTTCTGCTTCGGCCTTGTAGTTGCGCAGCACACGATGACGCAATACTGGCATTGCCATGGCGCGCACATCCTCTATATCCGGTGAGTACTTGCCGTTGAGCAGCGCATGGCACTTAGCGCCCAGCACCAGGTATTGCGATGCACGGGGGCCAGCACCATAAGCGATATACTGGGTAGCTACAGGGCTTACATTCGCGGAACCCGGGCGCGTCTTCTGCACCAGGCCTACTGCATATTCCAGCACATTGTCCGGCACCGGTACACGCCTCACCAACCCCTGGAAATACAGTATATCTTCGCCGGTCATTACCTTGTTAAGCTCCTCAGCGATAGCTCCCGTGGTATTACGCACAATCCTCACTTCTTCAGCAAAGCTCGGATAATCGAGTGTCACCTGGAACATAAAGCGGTCCAGCTGCGCCTCGGGCAGCGGGTAAGTACCTTCCTGCTCTATGGGGTTTTGGGTGGCCAATACAAAGAACGGTGATGGAAGCTTATATAGCGTTCCACCTGCAGTCACATTACGCTCCTGCATAGCTTCAAGGAGTGCGGCTTGCGTTTTGGGAGGAGTACGGTTGATCTCATCGGCAAGTATGATGTTGGCGAATATCGGGCCTTTGATGAACTGAAAGTGTCTTTCTTCATTCAGTATCTCAGCGCCCACAATATCACTGGGCATCAGGTCGGGCGTGAACTGGATGCGTTTGAAGGAAAGGTCCAGTACATCCGCAATTGTTTTCACCAGCAGTGTTTTTGCCAGTCCGGGCACACCAACCAGCAGGCTATGTCCATTGCAGAGTATGGCTATGATCAGCTTCTCTACCACATCTTCCTGGCCCACAATTATTTTACCTATTGCTTTGCGTATTGCCGCAGCCTGTACTTTGAGGGCGTCTGCCGCTTCTATATCCGTAGCGTATGAATGCATTGTATTTCTATACTTTGTACCTGTTTATGCTAATAAACGCGGAAGTTCTATTATTTTGTGTAAAGTAACAAATTCTTATTTACTATGGATGTAACTATAAGGCAGGCACAGCAACAGGTAGACGCATGGATAACCACGGTAGGCGTCCGCTACTTCAACGAACTCACCAATCTGGGGATCCTTATGGAAGAAGTGGGTGAGCTTTCGCGGATCATGGTGCGCAAGTATGGTGAGCAGTCCTTTAAAGAAAGTGATAAACAAAAAGATATGGCCGATGAAATGGCCGATGTGCTGTGGGTACTTATGTGCCTGGCCAACCAGACGGGAGTAGATCTGACAGATGCTCTTCAGAAGAATTTCGACAAAAAGAACCTACGCGATGCTACCCGGCATAAGGACAATGAGAAGCTGCACACTTAGCTCAATTAAACTCACACTTAAAAAATAACCGTGCGATAATATTTTAATATTACTAATTTAGGATAGTTGGCAATGTTTTAGACGAATTATACGCAATGATACTGGATAAAGACCCGATCACATTTCTGTGCGACTGTGGAAGAAAAGATGTACCTAAACGCACTGCTGCCGAAATAAACAAGCTCATTGACAGTAAAAAATTATCTGCGACATGCACTCCCATAAAGGGAAAGAAATAGCCGTTTCGCAAATTCCCAATACAATTATGAGCCTAAAAAACAAATCCAAATTCCAGCTACTGCAGAATTTGGATTTTAGTCTTTGGATTGTCTGTATATTATTTCCTGACAGTTATTTTGGTGGCGATCCCGTCTCCGGCCGATGTGCGGACGATGCAGAGATAATCGCCGGCCGGCAATTCTGATGTATTTAAAGGTACTATATGCTCTCCCGTAACAACGCCTGTTTCTTTGATTGTGCTGACGTTACGCCCGCTCATGTCGGATAACTGTATGGTAACATCCGCCTGCTTCAGCAATGAGAACCGCACATTGGTGGTATTTACAGCGGGATTAGGAAAACAGCCAAAGAAAGTAAAATTATTCCTCGTGATCCCCTTTACCGCCGTTGGGTTGCCAATTACGACAATCGGGTAGATAGCCAGATTATTAAACAGAGAGTCATTATCGGTATAGTTGTCATGCCATACCCCATCCGACCATTGTGTTGCGTTCTGCACATTGATCAGCGTATCAGATACCGTGTCGGCCACATAAGCTGAGTCTATTGCGCTCCACACGGAATCAATGTGGGTTGTCATAGTATATACGGGACTGGTACGGTCGCCGTTCACTGTGCAGGCGAGGCCTATGGTATCTCCTGACAGCGAATTGTAGTTATAGATCATCGTATACCCTACAAAAAAAGATCCCTGTATGGGGCCTGTAACAGCAGGAAAAAGAAATGCTTTGATCGTATCAGTGGTAGCACCAATACCCAACTGCGTAAAGGGAACGACAACACTATCTAAACTGACCTGCGGAAAACCGCTGTAAGCAAATGTGGCTGTTACAGGCGAGGGAACACCTATGCTCCATGCATTGAAAGAAACCGTATGAGCAGATAAAGGATTTACTACCCCATGGAACTGAGCAACGACGCCGATTATTTTCAAAGAGCTGTCTATAGTAGCAGTATTAATATCATAACGTTCTGCAAAACCCTGGTCGCCAAAGGTATCTGTACCTGTAAGGTAGCCACTGGTACTGCCGCCAGCAGGATATATAACAAGTGGTGTATCTGTAGCTAATATGTTGGTCAGCGCAACTGTATCTCCCGCCCCTGTTGTCCGGGCTGTAGCACTCGCCCTGCCAAGGGTAAAACTATTGTTATTCACACTGCTCACGGTCACTGGCTGGGTATGAACCGGCCGCTGCGCAAAAGCAGCAACATGAACTAATAATGCTATTGTAAGTATAAATAATTTTCTCATCCCTGTTTTCCGAATTTGGGTTAAAATTACACTTCCTGCCTTACTGAACGGGAGTTTTATTCATAAAACTGCGTTAAACCCCCTATATAAAACGAAAATCCCCGGCAGAAATGCCGGGGATCTGTAGAATATGCCTGTTTATTATTTAATAACGCTCAGCTTGCTGGCCATACCTGCACCAGATGATGTGCGTACAAGGTAGATGTACTCACCGGAAGCCAGGTCAGCGGTATTTACATTAATGATATGCTCACCGGCAGAAAGACCCTTTTCATTGATGGTCTTAATAGTGCGGCCGCTCATATCGTTAACAGTGATGGTCACGTCTGAATTGCTCTTCAGTGCAAACTTGATATTAGTGCTGTTAACAGCAGGGCTAGGATAGTTGCCGTAGAAAGTAAGCTCTTTCTTCGTAACACCTTCCGTAGATAGCGTACCTACACCTACAGTAACAATCGGGAAAAGATAGAAGTCATAAGGGATCTGGAAATTATCATACCAGTTGTCATACCACAATCCGTCACTGAACATAGTAACACTTCTGTTATCAATAATCGTATCCGGTCCAACAACATAGTATTCGTTACTGCTCCTGTTACCGATCTGCGATGTAGCAAGACCTATTGTATCGCCGGCAAAATCAGCGGCATCGTAGTTCAAAGTGCAACCCACGAAGAATGAGTTATATAAAAAAGGAGTAGGTGTAGTAAACATATTGATGCTCACACCCCACATGCCCGGAGTGATCCCCAATGCAGTATAGTCTACACTAACTGAGTCTAAAGCAACATCCGGCAGACCGCTGTAGTAACGCGCTCCCGTAAGGAGGGTTTGTGCACCCTCAGACCATGTATAAAATTTAACCTTCTTTGTGGACGATGGGGAAACGGTTCCGCCGAATATCGCAATAACACCGGTCACTTTCAGTGAACTATCCGCACCGCTAAAGTCAAAACGTTGTGCAAAACCCATATCACCATATGCGTCCATGCCGGATATAAAGCCGGAGTCAGCGGTATTACCTGCATAATATAACTGAGCCGTATCCGGGCTCGCTATATCTGATAATGTATCAGAGCTACCCAGCGCTGAAGTTCTGTAATGTGATGCACGAGCGATCGATGTTTCAGATACCGAAGCCGCACTACCGTGAAAATGCCTTTTGGCGGCACTTTGAGCGAGGACACCGAAACTCATTCCGATGCCGATAGAGAGTAAAATTGCCTTTTTCATAACCTTGTTTGTTTTTTTTTTAAAAATAAAATAATAAGACTGTAAATTACCGCAATGGTTTAACACGAAAAAATAATTTGGGTGAAACACAATAAAGAGGGGTGAAACATGCGCCAATATTGACAATTATCGCATCTGTGCCATCCTGAGATCAGCCAGTGCAATAGCAGTAACAGCTTCAAGCACCACCGGCACCCTGAGGGCTATGCACAGATCGTGCCTGCCTTTTACGGTGAAAGCTTCGACAGATCGTGTGGCATTATTCCACGTTTGCTGCTCCTTCGGGGTGCTGCTGGCTGGCTTTACTGCAATACGGAAGCACACATCGTTGCCGTTACTTATACCGCCGTTTATACCACCGGCGTTGTTTGTACCGGTGGCCCCATGCTCATTGATAATTGCATCATTGTGCACACTGCCATGCATACGCGCTGCCGCAAATCCACTGCCAAACTCTATCCCCTTAACTGCCGGTATAGAAAACACAGCATGACTGATCACAGATTCCAACGAGTTAAAGAACGGCTCACCGATACCTACAGGCAGCCCCTTCACGGTACAGCTCACAATACCGCCAATGCTATCCTGGTTTTTCACCGCTTCACTGATGGCGGTTTCAATGTCATTACTGCCACCAGCTTCTGTAAGCACCGCATTTATACTTATACCTTCAAGTATCTTTCTCGCCACTACACCGGCCGCCACCAGCGCTACCGTAAGCCGCCCCGAAGAATGACCACCACCACGGTGATCATTAAAGCCATTGAATTTCTGGCGCAGCACAAAGTCTGCATGACCGGGCCGGGGTGTATTTTTTATCGCATCATAATCAGCCGAACGAATATTGTTGTTCTCAAAAACTATAGTTAGTGGAGCACCGGTAGTTTTGTCATTGAATATACCACTAACAAAAATTGGCAGATCATCCTCTTTGCGAGGAGTCGTTCCTGCCGCCCCTGCCTTTCTCCGCTCCAGGTCGGGCAGCAGATCGCTTTCTAGCAGCGGTATGCCGGCTGGGCAACCATCTATAGTCACACCCACCCATTTCCCATGAGACTCACCAAAAATGCTAATGCGAAAATGATTACCGAATGTGTTCATACCCCGTGTTTTGTATAATCAAACCGTTAAAACGGTTTCAGCAAAAATAACAAATGTATATGCTCTTGCATTCCGTTAATAATACATGCCTTACATCCGGTTTCTATCAACTGCTCTTTTATATGATCATAAACAAGTTGTTCAACATCAGATCTGATTAACGGTTGCCGCTCTTTGGTCGCATAAATAAATAGCATGAATCCATATTTTATTGTAAGAATGTGACATTGAGATATTTTTCGAGGTGCTACACCTCGCTAAAGTTACACTGCACCCCGCAGGAAATCAAATCACCGAAAAATCCAGGGTAAGACTTATTTACTGCCTCAGCTTCATTGATCGTTACCGGTCCATTAGCCCTTAGCGCACCTATTGCTGCAGCCATCACTATCCTGTGATCATGATACGCATCTATCACTGTACCCCGCAATTTTCTCACGCCCGTGATACATAATGCATCATCTTCAATAGAAAACGGAACAGCAAAATTCTCCAGCATTTCAGTGATACTCTCCGCACGATTGCTTTCCTTGTGAAATAACCGGTGCACACCGGTTATATAGCTCTCTCCATTACAACACGCCGCCAGTATCGACAGCACCGGGAAAAGATCCGGGCAATCTGTAGCGTCAAATTCAAACGCCCGCAACGGAGACCTATTTACCGTCACCGCATTACCCGCTGTAACCAACGAGGCCCCTGCTTTGTGCAATACTTCCAATATCGCTATATCAGCCTGTTTCGAAGTAACGCTTAGATTGCTGATACACACCTCTCCGCTAATAGCGCCTGCTACCAGCAGTCCCGCAGCGCTGCTCCAATCCCCCTCCACATTGACCGTCACAGTATCCGTATGGCTAAACAACGTTGGATCTATACAAAACTCCTTGTGGTCACGGTGAGTCACCGGCCACCCGAAATGGCGTAATACCTCAAGCGTCAAATCTATGTATGGCTTACTTTTCAGACCGGCCACCGTTATACACACCCGTTCCTTCGCAGCGGCACAATATGCGAAAAGCAGTCCGCTTAAAAACTGGGAACTGTCTTCCGCGCTTATCATTATTGGTATTGCCTGCAAAGGCCCCTGCACTGTTATCGGCAGTGTGCCGCTGAAGCCCGACACCTTCACATTCAACGCCGGGAGCACATCGCTGAAACCACCCATGGGTCGTTGCAATAAACTACCGCCCCCTTCTACTGTCACCGCTTTATCCGACAGCGCTGCAATAGGTGTAAAAAGCCTCGCCGACAGCCCGCTTTCACCGCAGTTGATGCGATCCGAAACAGGGGCTACACCCCGGCTTTCTATTTCCGTTGTCTCCTTACTTTGTGCAATTATTTTCACGCCAAGTTGCTGTATAATATTCAGCGCTGCCTGCTCATCATCCGAATGCCCTGCGTTGGATATGATGGTTCTGCCCCTGTGGAGTAATGCCCCCGCAAACGCCCGCTGCGCTGCACTCTTTGAGGGCGGCGCAATGACTACCCCTTTAATACTCCCCTGCCCAACAGTGACTTGCATAAATGAAAATTCCAGGAAAAAATAAAAATCGTTTGAGGAACAAAGATAGCCGATCCGCAGGTCTGGCGCCTTACCGGGCAATGGCAGAATACGCCAACAGCCCTTTCTCAACCACATCGAACGGTAGCGAACGGATCGCACCCTGCCCTATCTTTTCAAGCACAATAAAATCTATCAGCTCGTCTCTGCGCTTTTTATCCATGAGCAGTACGTCCATTGCTTTCGCAGTATTGATAGCCATGCTCACAGGCAGTTGATATTGATGCAGTATCTGTTTCAATCGTTCGGTAGCTTCCGCATCCAGGTCAGCCACACGCTCAGAGATGATGCAGGCGATCATCATGCCTATCGCCACAGCCTTGCCATGCGGAACCTCGTAAAGCTTTTCAATTGCATGTGCCGCAGTATGGCCGAAGTTCAGCAGCTTGCGCACACCGGTTTCTCTTTCATCCGCTATCACCGTGTTATTCTTCCACGCCACACATTTTTCTATCAGTGTTCTTAGCGCTTCATCATCCTGCTTATAAAAAGAAATATGCTGCCCTGCCAGTTCGTCAAACAACTGCGCGTCAAATATGCAAGCGTACTTTATGATCTCAGCAAAACCATTACTCCACTCCACATCCGGCAGCGTCTGTAAAAAGCGCACATCATAAAGAATGAATTTAGGCTGCGTGATCGTTCCCAGCAGGTTCTTATTCAACCCCATGTTCACCCCGTTCTTGCCACCAATAGCTGCATCCACCATGCCAAGCAGGCTGGTGGGCACAAACCCAAATGCCACGCCGCGCATGTATACCGATGCCAGGAAGCCAGTGATATCCGTAACTACGCCACCTCCCACACCTATCAGTAATGTATTTCTGCCAGCCCCCATTTCCAGCAATTGCCGCGATAGCGTTCCAATGGTATCAAGATCCTTACTGCGCTCACTGGCTGGCATAACCAGCATCTTGTATCCCTTAAACAGCGGCTCATACAACTTAGCAATATGGTCGTTTGTAACAATAACAATATGGTTCCGGTCATAAGAAGCAGCCAGGTGCTCAAATAGATTTTTCTTCCGCTCATCTTTAGGCAGAAATATATAATCCACCACTCCCGAGGGGAACGTAACTTTTAAGTCGTTGGTCATAAGTTGTTACTAAAGTACCAACAAAACACACAAAAAAACCTCGTTTATTTTTCAAAACAGAATTACTAAATTTGTCCCGCATTTTTCGGGATGTAGCGCAGCCCGGTAGCGCGCTTCGTTCGGGACGAAGAGGCCGCTGGTTCGAATCCAGTTATCCCGACATTAACTTAAACGGGAATAAACTTGCCAGTAGTTGCATGTTTGTTCCCGTTTTTGCTTGTTACTGCACACAGTTCCCTGTTTTGATGTTCGAATCCAGCCATCTACTTTACATATTCGGCACATATTGTGGGCCCTTAAAAAGCCAAGTCAGGCGAGCGTTTTTGATAAACCTTTTTAGAGAAGTATGTTTATGTGCATATTCGTTGGTTAGTTCAGCATAATAAATTGTTCTTGGGTAGACGCAAAACTTAATAATTCTACGTTTCTTCTCAGAATTCATAAAATCGAGTAGTTCCACTCGCCATATAAATGTACTTTTTTTGCCATCATCAATCGGCTTTAAGCTTTCATCAACTGTTATGGGAAGTGTTTCATAAACACTCCTCAAGTGATTGCAAGAAATTATTCCTCTGGTAAATAGTGAAGCAATTTCTTTCGTTTCGTCATGCAAAAAGAATGTTAGTGAATCACATTCAACAGATGTATCTGTTTTAAATCCATAAGCAGTATCAATCGGATAAAATTTGTTCTGGTAGTAATTGTCAACAATCCACTTGTCAATATGTTCCTGGTCAACTCCATAAACTTCGTATGCACGAAATGGGAACGTGACTGCAACGTTTTCTTGCGCGTGAAGATGATAGCCACTGGGAGCACAGACAACCCACATAAAAAATAGAAGAAGCACCCGGACCCATGATTTCATAACTCGTCATTAGATAATACGTAAACACAATATAGGACACATTTTGCTAACAACCTTTTGCAATTTCGTGGTTGTTCGGGTTCGAATTTTGTCCAGCCAACCACCAGCAATTATTTGCCAGTTCTTGCCAGTTGTTACTCATACTTCCCCAATCATCCCCATAAGTGCATTCAAAGAGAGTAAGTCTCTAATGAATTGGTTCGAAAATTGTCCAGCCATCCCGACTTAACTAAAAACCCGCTACAGGAGCTGGTTTTTAGTTCGAAGCATTTTATTGAAAAATTGAAAACTGCGTTGAAAGCCAATACTGTAATGTGTTTGCTTGAGTTCGAATTCAAGCCGACTTCTTCCTGGGTACGACAACCTAACCATATTCCACTAATTCGCACTGCTGAGCATGTAATTCCCACCTGGCCATAGTTTTGGCTTTTTTCTTACCCTTTTTGAAAAAGGAACATCTACTGAGTCGTTATCATTAAAAATAATTTTCTGACTGTGTGGCGCAGTTCCAAACCCAACTTCAAGCACTACACTTTCTTTTGCTGGTAGAATAAATGAGATGCAATTGCATGCGCTGTCAAATATTGACAGTCTGATTACGGCTCGCTTTACCTCCTTTACAGAAAACTTGTCCGAGCTATCGTAAAAAGTTATATACACCCTGCTATTGTATACAGGGTGTGTCAGGCCATCATATTGACGCATGCGCCATTCTTGACTCGAATCCAGAAAGTAGCGGCGCCAGTATGTGTCAGAGTGGTTATATGCAACGCGTATTTTAACGTCTTTGCCCGAGTGATTGTTCACCAAAAGACGATAACCCGGATCACAGGAAGTAAATCCGGAAATGAGAAGAAGTAGCGCTAATACATTCGAAGTTTTCATTCTGATAAAAATAACCAATTTTCCACTAGGCTCTGTTGTATCATAAAACCGATTCGACAGTTGTCCAGTCACCCCGACATTGGACACAAAAGGAAACAGTCGAGCGTTTTTGCTCATTTGTTTCCTTTTTTGATATTTTTGACGGTATGGAAACTCACTCAACACCTAGACAAACTGTAGAAAAATG
>CANJQU010000109.1 GCA_947476485.1 Chitinophagaceae bacterium | reverse complement strand
TGTGCATAATAAATTCCCCGTG
This sequence comes from Chitinophagaceae bacterium, assembly GCA_947476485.1. GTDB lineage: Bacteria > Bacteroidota > Bacteroidia > Chitinophagales > Chitinophagaceae > Nemorincola. The sequence continues at coordinate 14,123 of CANJQU010000109.1, read as the reverse complement.
GCCAGTCGCCAACCTTGATTTGTATATTTTTAGCACGCCCATTATTAAAAACCATGTTGCCAATTACATCATATACTTGTACTGAATAAAAAAAAACATCGGCTGTCTCAAAATTTACAATATCCTTTGCAGGATTCGGATAAGCCCTTGCAGACTTACCCATATCTGATACTTGCCGCACACTAGTTGCAGATGGAGAAAACACCGCAAGAAAATCATCAATAGCACCGTAGTATCGAATTGAAGAAAATGAACCGCTGCTATCAAAGTAATATCCGCCAGTAATAACATTGCCATTTGATAGTGGGTATACCATATTCGCTTCATCCTGCTGATTGCTTCCGAGTACCTTTGCATTAATAAAATTTCCGCTGCTATCCGTATGTACTATCCAGGCGTCCTCACCACCATAGGCCGTATCTGCTCCTCCACCCGTATGAGAGTTTACGCCAGCTAGCCATACACTTCCATCAATCGATTTACATACCGCATTTGGATAACAATAGCCGCCACCACCACCATAGCAATTGTCCCAGATAATATTTCGGTTGCTGTCCATCTCTATGGCCCAGTACCCCGGATTTGGTGCGACGGGATGGCTTATGTCTCCGTCAGACGATCCCGTAATTGCGGTAACAATTAATCCGCCTTTTCCGTTGGCTGTTACAGCCCGCCCAATTTCCCCATCCGAACCTCCTAAGTCACGGTGCCAAATAATATTTCCATTCCTGTCAAGCCTTACTATATACACATCATAAGCGCCATGGTTCCCTACGCAGTCATAATCATCTGAGGCTGTTCCGCCTGCTATATAATAGCCACTATCTGCGTTCTCTACAATTCCATATGCGACTTCATCGTCACTGCCTCCAATTGCTTTACTCCATACTTTGTTTCCAAGACTGTCGAGCTTCAGGACTGCAATATCCCCATTCAACGACGCGCTGTTATGAACTATAAAATTCGTATCGGTATAATAAACCTGTCCAAGCATAACGTAGCCCCCATCCTTGGTAGCTATCATATCAGTAAGTCCAATACTATTCCCTTTGCTGTACCTATGGGTCCATAATATATTCCCAACAGCATCTTCTTTCCATATCAAAAGGCCATTTACTGGCGCTGTAGTGTTATATTCACCTCCTAAAACAGCCCCACTATCGCTAGTTGGGAATAGGTAAATAATAAAACTATCTCCATTTTGCCCGTAGCATTTTGTCCATTCTCGTATACTGGCATCCGCATTATATTTTGCAAATATAACTTTGCGTCCACCTATTGAGCATAAAGAATCTATGTTCCCGGTACCGGCATCCGACACTGAATACATATTAACGATGAACCCGCCATCCTGCGTTGTTGTCACTTGCCTGTATATGCCATCCTCATCATTATTCCCGCCAATCCCTTTAAGCCACAGCATCGCAGGCTCCTGCGCAAAAGCACCTAAAGAAAAAACAATAAATAAAACAAACAGGATTCCTTTCATTATTTGACACATTATATGGTCACCACATAAATATACCACAACATATTCAAAACAAAAATTACATTATTTTCAAGTAGCTATTTTTTATTTAAAAATATTTTCGTATATCTTTCATCCGCATTTCTTTACCTCACCCATGTTGAGTAGTCTCCCAACTGCCGCTCGGTGGCTACCAGTCTGGCACCAGTTTTGCGCCTGGCTTTGTGTTTAGCCAACTCGTGCCGGAATAGTTTAGGCAGTTTGCAACTGCCCGTAACATATACCATCTTCACCTCCAACCCCTTACCTCCAAAGAAATTTACATCATATACCGTACGCGGCAGATGATATACCGTACACGCGATATCATAAAACTTCAATTTTTTACCTTCATTATTCTGTATGAACTTTGAGCCAAAAAAGGAAAAAAAGCTATCAAAACCAATAGCCATAACGTCTCTGCGCCCCTGCCTACCGGCAGCCGGGCGGTTAAACAAAAACAGGATTAGTGTAAACAGCAAAACTGCCGACTGAAAACTGCCAACTGAACACGGGGCATGAGTGGGGCGCAAACGGGACATCGCTTAATACATAATCGGCTCCATATCAACACTTTGAAATTACCAAATACCCCATATCACTACATTTTTTATTTATCCGGAAATGGGACATTGACGAATACCTCCTGCCAACCGTCTCAACTTTTTCGTGACGATACAAACGATACGATCCGCGAAATCGATAACCGATGCCAGTAAACAAAAATCAGGATTATCTAACCAGGTATACCTATTTCAGGACGAGGCATACCTATTTCACGACGAGGCAGGCTGAAAATTGCAAACTGAAATGGGGCATTTCGGGGCAAGATTGAGGCATGAATTGAGGCATAAAACAGGCGCTTTCCGGATCAATGACGCTTAATAGTATTTTTGATAGCGGTTCATCCTTAACGTCACCATAGGATAGAATGGGAAATAATGGGAAATGTGAATTATTATTAATAACATAATCTAAAACACCTACAACAAAGGGTTACAGAGAATTACCCTCCAAACAAAATGCCCCATATTGTCACCGAAAAAATATAATTAAAATGTGGCATGCACATATTTTGGGAAGCCCGGCTGCCACAAATCTTTCTCTTTGCCCGTAAAAAAAAATTACTGGTAGTAAGCAGAATAAAAGCTTGCATACGGCATCGCCAGCTTATCAGCATACATCTTGCGGTAATTAGATGCACTAATGATATAAGTTCTTATTTCGCCGGGGATAAAGTCGCGCATAACGGTTGACTCACGCAGGTCCCTCATGTACAGCTTCGCAGAGTCGGCATTGGCAAATTTTTTGATCACCAGCACCACTTGGTCTGCAGCGTACATGTCTACCAGCATCTCTATGTTTGCCGCAGGATAGCTGGCAGAGTCAAAAGATTTGATCTTTTGTTTCAGCGGCCCGGTTTTCGAATCCAGGCCAGGCAATATCAGAATACAATAGTGCTGGCTATCCTTCTGGTAAGCATACATGGCAGGTATCTCCGGCGGAGGCGGTGGTGGCGGCTTGGGGGCTTCCGGCTTTGTAGTCTCGGGTTTCACAGTAGCTATTGCCCGGTCGTCCTTAGGCGGTGGCCAGTCTTTCAGCCACGATGGCTGGCCGCCATTGCGCACCTCACCTATGTACTCTTTCACGCTGGTTGCCCAGCCTATAAGCGTATCACCGGCATATGTGCGCATGAACTTGGCAATAAGAGAATCCGCAGTGTTGTAATCACCCTTTCCTGCATCAGCCATGGCTTCCAGCAGGTCAAAGCGTTTTCTGAACACCGCATTATCATATAGCTGCTTAGCATTCTTTATGCGCTCCAGCACCTCGGTATATTTATGCTGCATGAGCATATTGTAGGTCTCATCATAGTAGGCTACCATCTGCTTGCTGTCGCCCTCGTTCTTGGGTTTCAGTTCGCCCTGCTTGGGCCGCAAGGTGCTAGCATACTGCGATTGGGGGTATTTGGCAACCAGCTCTGCAGCATACTGCTGGGCTTTCTCCAGGTTGTTTTGCTTCATGGCCACCTGGTAGCGCAGGTAGAGTTCCTCATCTTTCTGCGCATGGTCCGGGTAGCGGCTGTGAAGCGTATCCAGCGTATGGATGGTCATCTTCATATCCTCAAGCTGCTTGAAATATGCCTTCGCCAGCATAATGTAAGCACGCTGCTGCAGCTTCCGCGACAGCTCTTTCTGCTGGGGTGTATTAGGTATCCGCGATATCAGGCTTTCCTCTGTAGGAAGACCGTTATCGGAAGTGCTTCCTGGCCCACCCGCGTCATCGTCTTGTCCGTTGCTACTTACAACCCCAACACCGGATGCTCGGCGCCAGTTGTCAACAAGAGGCCGGTTGCCCCACTTCTTTTTGAAGTCAGCGTTGCCCTGCTGCATCAGGGTTGGGTTGCCAAAGTACCAGTTGGAGGCTTCCCCACCATTGTCGTTGCCGGTCTCTATAGCTTTAAGGCTGTTCACACCGGCATTCTCGGCATCGGCTATGCTGTCGTCAAGGTGTTGCTCCAGCTCGCGCAGGTGCTTGCGTACTATAGATAGTTGCTCCTTCCTGCTTAAAAGCGACAAAGCAAGAAGGCTGTCCTGCTCCGCAATAACAGCAGTTGGGCCAGAGACCTCCTTCAGGCCCTTGCTTCTTTGCACCGCAGCAAGCACCGCATTATCTTTAGGGGCTGATGTTGAGTACTTCGATGCGCTGTCATACGCATCCTTGGCATCCGGATAGCGGGAGGTAGCATAGTATACATCTCCCAATGCCGCGAACGAGATGGCTTTCTGCTTCTTGTTGGCTTTTGGCGTATTAATGCTCTTGGTAAGGTATTTAACGGCTTCGTCATTCTTACCGGCTTTAACAGCCAGCATGCCCAGCACATAATAGACCTGGTCGTAGTAGCTCACATACTTGCCATCATTAAGCACACGCTTCAGCGGCAACATGGCTGCCGCCACATCTTCACCTGCCAGCAGCTTGTTGTAGGCGATGTACTTCCGGCTATAGAAGTCCATTTCTATCTTCGGATAGTAAGTGAGCACCTTTTCAAAACTCCGGGCAGCCTCGGCATATTGGTTCATCCCCTGCAGCAACTGTCCATTCAGGAAGGCAGCGCGCAGGCGCAGCCAGTTGGGCAGGTTATTGTCTGCGGCCGCAATAGCCAACTGCGCCGCTGCTGCAACGTCATTCTTCTCTGTGAGATACACAAACGCCTTTTCGATAGCAAGCCGGCCCTTCAGGTGCTCCGGCAGCTTGGCGTCCGTCTCCAGCAGAGACAATACAGACTCGCTGTTCTCCACATGGTTCGATTCGGTATAGGTGCGGGCCAGCCACAGTATCGACTCATTATGCACCGATTTATGCTTCAGGAAAGCAAGCTTAGACTTCTTCTCCTGCTCAAGTATAGATGGAGCTTCCTTCTTTCCATAGCTATAGCCCATTTTCTTGGCCTTCTGTTTCTTGGCATCCTCATCGCTGCTGATGATATAGCGGAATGCAATAGCGGCATTCTCATAACGGCCCTTGTAGTAGTAAGCCTCACCCAGCAACAGGTACATATCGTTAGACCACTTCACCCGCGGATCATGTATCTGTATACCCACAGACACCTTGCGTATGATGCTGTCCATATCAGCCGCCATCAGCGCAGAGTCCCTGTTCGGATCGAAGGGGTACAAACCGATGAGGGAATCATAGTTCTCCTTTTTCGTTCGCTGCATATTCACCAGCGCCTCGTCCATCTTTCTGTTAGCGTTGAAATAGTAGTTGTAATGGGTAAACGAGTTCTGCATCACCCTTCTCACAGGAGACCACTTCTTCTTCAGCATCGTCTTGTTTGACCATGCCTCATGCTTTTGCTTCATCTTGATCTCCAGCTTTATCTTCAGCAGATCTTCCTTCTTCTTTTCCTTGGCCTTGGCCATCTTCTCTTTGTTCGCCTTTATGCGCGCCAGGCTGTCCGTCCGGCTCTTCCTCACGGTCTTTATACTGTCCATGTACTTGGTACGCACCACCTTTGTACTGTCCATTATATGCTTTCGCGACAGCTTGGCGCTGTCCAGCGAATGCTTCCGCACTGTAGTCAGGCTATCCCTGAAACGCTCCCGCGACTGTGTAATACTGTCCAGACGCTGGTGCCGCACAAATGCAACGCTGTCCGTATAACGCTTGCTTCCCTTATACTTCTTGATCTTTGCGAGGTTATCCGTTCTTTTCTTCTGGGCCGCCTTTATACTGTCTGTCCGGGCTTTCCTCATTGCCGCAATGCTGTCGGTTATCTCCTTCCTCGACTCCTTCAGCGAATCCATTTTCGACTGCCGCGATGCCTTTATTGACCCCGACTTCGCATTGCGGGCCCGGGTTACGCTATCCTTGTAATGTTTGCTGTCACGGTATTTGCGAACAGAGGCTGTGCTGTCTGTCACCCGTTTTCGGCTTGACTGCAGGCTGTCGCTTTTGTGTTTGCGGGAAAGTTGGGTACTGTCTGCTATATGGCTTCGGGCTTCCTTTGCACTATCCATTGCATGCGTGCGGGCAAGCCGGGCACTATCCGCAGCACGCTGCCGCGATTGCCGGACACTATCTGCCGCATTTGCGCGCACATTTTTAAGACTGTCGGAGTTAATTTTACGGGTCGTATCTGGCAATTCTTCCCAATCCTCATCCCCCGCGTTCACAGGAACGACATGGGAATAAGTCAGGCTATTAAAAAGAAAAAAACCTAATACAACAAATAATATTAACCTAAACTTCAATGAGACATTTTTTTTTCTCTAATACAACGTAAATAAAACAATAATATTATATAAATTCCGTCTAAAGAGAATATTAAACCGCTACCCTTCAAAAATAGGCAAAAAAGCAAATCTAACAACCTACAGCAGACCATAAATTAACAAAACAGTTCCCTATTTTGCTCTTGGTTAGCCCTAATTTAGAGCTGATAAATGCCTTACCACTGCCGATTAACGGAAAAACGATCAAAAAATTGTCCGGAAAATGATGAAAAAGCAAGACTCAAATCCAAATATGATGCGATATGCCGGCCTGGCTACCCAGTGGATGGTAATGATGCTACTCTGCGTGTGGGCAGGCTACAAACTTGATAAAAAATTAAATTGGAGTTTGCCTTTATTTTTAATTTTATTCCCCTTAATTTCATTGGCCCTATCGCTCTGGCAGCTTATGAAAGAGCTGAATAAACCAAAAAAATGAGGAGAAAGTTTATCATACTGACACTGATCATTTTCACATTGCTAAGTGCTGTTTTTATAGCGATGCATTTTTATGCACCTGCATACCAGGTCATCGCACTTGAAGCAGGGAATGTGATCATGGCAATTCTTTCGATAAGCGCTTACCTTATGGTGCAGAAGCAAATGGATAATAATAACCCGCAGGCGTTTGTGCGTGGGGTATCGGGCGCCTCGTTTTTAAAGTTAATGGTATGCATGGTTTCTATTTTGGTGTATGTATTGCTGAACCGTGCTCATATACATAAGCCATCTGTGTTGATCATGTTTGGCATATATGCTGTTTATACCATCATGGAAACAATATTACTGTCAAAATTAGTCAGGAGCTAGGTTATGAAAAAGCAGGAAACTTCGATCTCGTTTTTAGAGCAGTTTTTACCGCGTGGTGCATTTGAGCAAATTGAACCATTCTTCAGATCGCACACTATTCACCTTACGCTCACGCACGATCGCAGGAGCGTGCTGGGCGACTACCGGCATCCAATGCCAGATGCGCCATACCATCGAATTAGCATCAATGCAACATTGAATCCTTATAGCTTTCTCATCACACTGCTGCATGAGCTGGCGCACCTATTTACATTCGTACACTTTGAACATAAAGCCCCACCGCACGGCAAGGAATGGAAGACACAGTTCCGCCACATACTGATACCATTTATGGGCAAACGTTTTTTTCCTGGCGACGTGGAAAAAGCATTGTATGCCTACCTGCATAATCCTGCAGCGAGCACTTGTACAGATTCGCATTTATACAAGGCACTGTACCGGTATGATGAGCATAGACCAGGCTTTAAACTGGTAGACGACCTGGACATCAACCAATACTTCGAAACTGAAGACGGACAAGTATATCAAAAACTGGAGAAACTGAGAACGCGCACACGCTGCCGCAACCTAAACAGTGGCCGGGTGTATTTATTCCAGGGCATCGTGGAGGTAAAGGCTATCAGGAAAAAGTATACGGTTGACGTTTAATTTTTAGGTGGTGCCACCATGTAGTTACACAACTTATACAAGATCCTTGCTCCAACTATCGCGTCTATGCCATCGCCTATGTGATCGCCGCTGGATACTTCATTAAGATCAAAGCCTATGATCTCTCTGCCGGATGCATGCAGCATTTTAAAGAGATAGAATATCTGTTCTGCCTCAAACCCACCGGGAACAGGCGTACCTGTGTTAGGACACAACTTCGGATCCAGGCCATCAATATCGAAGCTGATGTAGACCTTTTGAGGAAGCGTATCTACAACCTGCCTGCAGATGTCTTTCCACAATACACCTTCATACTGCTGCGCCTTAATATCTTTATCAAAGAACGTAGTAATACGACCCTTGCTGTGGCGGATGATGTCAAGCTCTTCGTTGCAATAATCACGGATACCCACCTGCACAAGCTTCTTCATATTGGGTATCTGGTCCAGTACATTGAACATTATAGAGGCGTGCGAATAGGTAAATCCTTCATAAGCATCGCGAAGGTCGGCATGTGCATCTATCTGTAAAATGCCGAACTCTTTATGTATTTCGGAAAGCGCCTTAATAAAACCCAGTGGCGTGCTGTGATCGCCACCCACGAGCCCTACTTTCTTACCACTCTTCAGCAGATCGGTCGTCATCTCATACACCCAATCCACCATCAGTTTACCTCCTTCGTTTATTTCCTTCAGCTTCTCGCTGAGCTGTTCGTTTTCAGACACCTCTCCCCCATCGATCATGTTGGATATTATGAGCTCTGCACACTGCCGGAGGTAATCGCTCTTCGTCCTGATATTCTTATCTAACGGCTGCATGTAAAAACCCTTCTTCCATCCATCTTCTACATCCGGATCATAAAGATCCACCTGCATAGCCGCGTTAAATATATTCTCGGGACCACGAGCCGTGCCGCGCCTGTATGAAACAGTAACTTCCCATGGCACAGGTAACAACACCAGTTGCGCTTCTTCTTCAGTAAATGGAAGGCCGAAAATATTATTAGATTTTAGCCCTACCGAATTAGGGTCAAATTTAGAAATGTCAGACATGGTGCAAAAGTAATTTAAAAAATGTTGACTGCACATTAATCGAATTCAGGCATCTAAAACCCAGGTATCTTATCCGGGTAATGGTCAAAGAAAACCAATGCAGTCAGGGCTTCCGCACTGGCACTTCACTTTTCCGTCATGATGTGTAGGTCCATAATTGCAGGTTATTTCCTCCCCTGGCTTAATGTCCCTCAACGCATAAAATTCTACATGGAAACCACTTACCCGCATGAACGCATTGGGACCGCAGGAATGATTTATGTAACGTAGTTCATTGCCATTCACAGAAGCATCGATTGCCATACCGTTCCATAGCTCAACAATGGCTATTGATTCGTTTTTCAGCATTTTAGCCTTTTGCCGTGCTGCTCTTTTCGTGATCACGGTTCCACCAAGGGACCCGATCTTCTTCCTGGCGGGTATCATGCCCGCAGCATAAACGCCATTGCCCTGGATCTTACTTTTAGCCACTTTCACCGGGAACGCTATTGTAAACTGATGTGCCATCAATAAAATTTGCAGGCAAGGTAAACAATCATTGGAGAAATTTCCTGCACAACGAAAAGGGGCTGCCCTTTCGAGACAGCCCCCATCATTCACAAAAAAATCACAACTATTGTTGAACCATAAAATGGAATACTTTATGTTCAGTACCAGAACTGATATTCATGATGTACATACCATTTGCCAGTGAATTGCTGAGCTTTATTTTTTCGCTCATCTCACCACTATGCACGATCACCCTGTTCTTATAAACAGTCTGACCCAACATGTCTGTTACCTCCATGGTCACTTCGGCATCGGTTATGCTACCAAGCGTACCGCTCACAGAGAACTCACCTTTATTAGGGTTAGGTATAAGGCGAAGGTTTGCCTCACCCATTACAACAGTATTTACACCAACATTGAATACCGCAATGCCCACCGTATTTGAATCAGTCAGTTCACATCCGTTCGTGCCAACCACTACGCAGGTCACCGAGTCATTATTGTTGAATGTGCTTATGTATACAGAATCTGTGGCACCAGGTATCGGTACATGATTGAGCATCCATTGATAGGTAACCGGGCCGCCGATAACAATGTGAGCAGTCAATGTATCCAGCTCACCAACATGAATTGCAGTGCCGGGGGTTGGTATAATAACAACCAGCGGAGGTACGCTTACTCCCAAATGCATCGTTACCGATGCAGACACAGTATCACTGGTGAGACAAGGATAATCGCTGTTCATTATTACCGAGATCACATCGCCGTTTACAGGAACATATGTATAGCTCGTTCCGCCAACACCTACCATTGTCACACCATTTTTCTTCCATGTATAAGTGGGGAAAGCTCCGCCGAATGCAGGAGTAACCGTTATAGTTACTGTTGTACCCGCACAAACCGTGCTGCCAGGGTTAACGTCAATTGCAAGGGTTGCTGTTTCATGAGCAAGTACAGTCATAGTATAAGCAGCAGTAACAGTACCAGGCACTGCACAAGCCGCGCTGCTGATCATTGTCACTTCCACTATATCGCCATCAGCAGGTACGTAACTGTAGCTGCCGGTTGTAGCGCCAGGTATTGCACCGGCATTCACAGTCCATGAGTAAGCTGGTGTTGTACCACCTCCTGTTGCATTTGCTGTAAACGTAACGGCATTACCTTCACATGAAGTATCACCAATTCCGGTTGAGAGCGTAACCGAAGGTGTCACAATGGTATTGATGACTATAACTGCGCTGTCCATCATATCATTACTACAGCTAACAATTGAGGATAATCCGTTAACGGCAGATACGGTATATGTACCGGCCCCGGTGAGCAGGCCAAAATCGAGCAATGCGCCTGTGCCGGGGAATACGCCAACCAGTCCTCCATCATTATACAAACTGTAGACAATGCCGGTATCAGAGCCATCAAGGAAAACATGCACACCATCTCCCCCTTCGCAATAACTGCCGCCACCGTAAACGCGATATGCAGTAGGTGTCGCGTTAATGGTAACCACCATAGTGCCCACCATTGCTTTGGGGCAACCAGTGATGTTATTGGTGGCTAGTATTGAATAAGTTCCTGCCGGGTGTATTCCAAAATCGAGCGGGCTACCAGTGCCGGAAACCACCGTTCCTGGAAATCCGAAATCGTACAGAGTATAGGTAACGCCGGTGTCGGAACCATTTAAGCCAATGGACACACCCGGATCAACCGAACAGTAGGAACCACCGCCTGTCATAGAGAACAATGAAGGGGCTGGATTGATAGAAATCACCGCGCTGTCTGCCATCATGTTGCTGCAACCTGTGGCAGAACGGAATGCAGTTACCGTGTAGGTTCCGGCAGCACTTTGCGGGCCGAAGTTTAATGCACTACCTGTGCCCGGAACCGTAGTGATCAATGTTGCACCATTGTAGAGGCTGTATGTAACACCGGTATCAGAACCACTAAGTCCGACATTCATACCACTGTAACCTTCGCAATAAGCGCCGCCACCGGTAACACTATACGCAACGGGTAGCGGGTTTACTGTAACCAGCAGCGTACCGGACATTACAGAAGAACAGCCCGTGATATCGTTTGAAGCAATTACTGAAACAAACCCCTGGGCGGTATCCAAGCCAAAATCAAGCGCGCTGCCGGTTCCGGGTAATGTTACTGTGTTACTTCCTACAGACATTACGTATGTAACACCTGTATCAGAACCACTCAGCAAGATATTGCTGCCTATGCCACCGGCACAGTATGCACCACCACCGGATACAGTATAAACATGAGGTAAAGAATCAACGATCACAACGGCGCTATCCGCCATCATGCTCTGGCAACCCGTATGTATATTAGTAGCAACAGCGAGATAAACACCTGCCGTTGTTTCTGATCCGAAACTAAATCCGGAACCAGTTCCCGTCTCAGGGCTACCGGTCGAGAACGAACCAATCACAAGCTGGTAGCTTACACCGGTATCAGAACCACTTAGAGACATGACTATACCGGAACCTCCAAAACAATAGTGGGTGCCGCTGCCGGAAAGTTCATAGACATTGGGTGTTGGATTAATACTAACAACAGTACTTCCGCTCATCGCAGCTTCGCAAAGCGTACCGGGGTTAGTAGCCCGTACGGTGTAGGTGCCGATTGCTGTCTGCAGACCAAAATCCAGCGCAGTGCCGGTACCGGTCAGTGTACCTAATCCGGTGCTGCCAATGAACAACTGGTAACTGAAACCTGGTTCAGATCCGTCAAGGCCAATATGCACGCCCGTATCTACCGAACAATAACCGCCACCGCCGGTTACATTGAACGTTGCTGGCTGTGCATTTACCGTAGCAACGGTTGTATAAGACATAGAACATCCCGATCCGGAACCATTATTTACAACCACGGTATAGGTACCGGAAGCTGCAGTGGTGGCGGACGGAACACTTGCATTTGCGGTCAATGCATTAGTAATAGCAACCGGACCAGACCATGAATAGTCTGTGACATTCGCAGCACCGTTGGCAACGAGATCAAGGGTATTACCCGAACATATCGGGCTATTGCTTGTTGCACTTGTCAGTGACGGAGTTGCATTAACGGTTACTGTAGTATTGTACTCCGTAGCCGGGGCACAACCTGGTTGTCCGCTGCCATCGGAAACAGTTAATGTATAAGTACCGGTTACAGTCGGCGTCGCAGTAGGATCGGCTATCGTCGTTGAAGACATATTTGCGCCGGTCCATGTAAACACTGTTGCGCCTCCCGATGGATTTGCAAACAGATTTACAGTACCACCTGTACAAACAGGTCCATTGTTTGTTGGTGCGGCCACCGGTGTAGGATTCACGGTAACTGTAGTAAAGTACTGGGTAGCAGGTGAACAGCCAGGCTGCGCACTTCCATCAGAGACGGTTAATGTATACGTGGCCGTAGCTGTTGGAGTAGCTGTCGGGTTAACAATGCTTGTCGACGACAGGTTCGGACCGCTCCATGTATAGGAAGAAGCTCCACCAGACGGCGTCGCATTAAGAGAAACGGTGCCGCCATTACAGATATAACCATTATTGATCGGCGCCGCCGTTGGTATTGAGTTAACCGTAACTGTGGTAGTAAACTGGGTTGCCGGGGCGCAGCCTGAACGACCACTACCGTCAGTTACCGTCAGCGTATAAGTGCTGGTAACTGTAGGCGTGGCTGTGGTACTAGCAGATGTGGACACGGAGATATTTGCACCGCTCCACGTATATGTTGTTGCACCACCACCTTCATTCGCAGTCAATGTTACTGTACCGCCACGACAGATGTATCCGTTATTAGACGGCGCTGCAAAAGGCGTGGGCGCAACAGATACTGTAGTTGTGAACTGCACAACGCAACCAGGCTGCGTGCTGCCGTCCGAAACGGCAACGGTATAAACACTGTTAGTTGTTGGCGTAGCAGTTGTAACATTGGTTGATACCGACCCGGTAATATTAGAGCCGGTCCAGGCAAACGTGGTAGCGCTACCGCTTTCGTTTGTGGTAAGTGTTACCGTTCCACCATTGCAGATATATCCGCTATTAGTAGGCGCGGCGGCAGGCGCAGCGTTTACAGTAACCGTAGTGAAATATGGTGTGGTTGGAGAACAACCCGGTTTGCCGCTGCCGTCCGTTACGGTAAGTGTGTATGTGCCGGTAGTAGTTGGGGTAGCAGTTGTAGTAGCGCCGCTACCTGATATAAGACCAGGACCGCTCCAGGCAAACGTACTGGCGCCGTTCGCCGGATTTGCAGTAAGTGTTACTGTGCCGCCATTGCAAATGTAACCGTTGTTGGTTGGCGCTGCAGTAGGCACTGCATTAACATTCACTATAGTCAGATACTGGGTAACAGGAGCGCAACCCGGATGGCCGCTGCCATCAGACACAGTAAGCGTATAAACGCTGGTACTCGTAGGTGTAGCGGTTACTGTTGCGCCCGAGGTAGCTGACAGATTTGAACCACTCCAGGCGAACAAAGTAGCTCCGCCGGAAGGATTGGCATTAAGTATTACTGTGCCGCCATTGCAGATATATCCATTATTATTCGGCGTAGCTGCAGGTTTAGCATTCACTGTAACTGTAGTAAAGTATGGAGTAGCTGGAGCGCAGCCTGGTTTGCCGCTGCCATCAGAAACCGTAAGGGTATATGTGCTGGTCAATGTAGGTGTAGCTACAGTACTCACCCCCGAGCTTACAATGAGGCTAGGGCCGCTCCAGGTAAATGAAGTAGCTCCGCCGGACGGATTTGAATTAAGTATTACAGTGCCGCCGCTACATATGAACCCATTATTTGTTGGCGCAGCTACGGGCGTAGCGTTCACCGAAACAGTAGTGAAATATGGCGTAG
>CANJQU010000108.1 GCA_947476485.1 Chitinophagaceae bacterium | reverse complement strand
TTATGCTGCCGGAACGGTATGCTCCGGGGGATTTGATACACATCATATAGTCTATACTTCATCTCAATTGTTATTCAAAAGTGAAAGGGAACGATTAGTGCTCTTTTGCTGATAGTTTTTATTAGATTTATATTATGTTTTCAATTAAAAAATAACAAAATGGAAAAACAAAGCAAGCTGGATGAGCTCCAGAACGATAAGGGTTTTAAGCAGCTGACTGCTGAAGAAGAAAAGCAAATTGCCGGTGGGGGGTTTCAGTTTCATCCGTGTCCGCCTGCGACGAATTGGTGCTCCGAGAAAAAAAGATGCGTTTCAATCCCAACCGGCAACTTTAATGTCGGTGGCGGCTAGTCGAGGTTAAGTATGAATTGGGCAAGCGGGGATCATAAAGCTCATGAATGAAATAACACAGCGATCCGGAAGGTTTCCTGAATAAAAGGGCATTGAAAAAAACATAAAAATCAACGAAAATGGAAAAACAAAGCAAGCTGGATGAGCTCCAGAACGATAAGGGTTTTAAGCAGCTGACGGCTGAAGAAGAAAAGCAAATAGCTGGTGGCATAGGCGTGCATTTCTGCCCAAGTGGTACTCATTGGGACGCCACGATAGACAAATGCATCGACGCCTCTAACGGTTACGCAGGCGGGTCGGCGGGTGGTGGATTATGAATGACGGATCATTCAAGCCATTGACAGAACAGGAGGAGCATGATATAGTAGGTGGCGTAGCCGGAACATTGACAGGCGGCGCGAAGCACTGGTATTGCCCTGCTCCGGGAGCAGTGGCCGAATGGGGTACTGGAACTGCAACCTATGCAGGCGATCCGTACAACCATAGTGTGAGGGCTTATTGTGTCGATTATTAAGGGGGGAATTCCCTTCGCGAGCATGGAACTTAGTTTCTGCTATTTATTATTTTCGATAGTGGTTATTATTTATCATTTTTCGCGATGCCTGCTACGAGGCGTTGTAGGAGATTTCTGTCGTGGGTAATGATCCTTGCCGTAGCGGTCATTTCCGGGCTGAAAGGGATAGGTTTATGGTAGTTTGTTTCCAGGGAGTCTTTCAGTTGCACATATACCCGGTACATCGTCTGACCTGCTGCTGCGCCCTTCTGCGCTTCGGGCAGTGAGCCCCGCTTACTTATGGTGCCCTCTACAAATCCAAACTCATTGTACGGGAAATTGTCGAGCAGCAGGTGTACTTTCTGGCCCACGGCTACCTTGCCTATACCTGCAGATGGCAGCATCACCACTGCTACATACTTATGCTCGCTGGGTACTATAGCAAATAATTCTTCACCGGCATTTGCCGGCTCATTCACCTGCAGGGGGCGCAGGTACTGCACCGTGCCGGCATAAGGAGCCACAACAAGGTAGCGCTGTTTCCATGTTTGTATGTAGTTAGTAAGGTTGCGTAATGCTTCTTCTATTCCTATGGTTAGCCCTCTTTCTTTTTCCTGCCGCTCGTACTGCATGTCGAGCATTTGCTTGTTGTTCTCTCCTGCAGTCACATTGTTCTGAATAATGGCGGAATTCTGCTGCTCGAGCTGTATCTTTTTCTGCCGCAGCTTAGCTGCCTCATCATAATATTCCTGCTTGCTGATGATCTTGTCTTTATAGAGCTTTTCATTGGCCACAAATCGTTCTTCCGCTTGTTTCAGCTCTTCTTCGGTCATTGTTTTCTGCTGCTCTGTGATCTTAGTCATAGATGCGAGCTTGCCTATCTGCTGCTGCAGGTTGCTGGTGCGCTTGCTGTAGAGCTGTTCTTTTTGCAACAAAAGTTTTGAGCTAATCTGCTGCAGCAATTGGTTGTAGAAAGGCTGTGCATCTCCCAGTGACTGCAGCGGATGGGCCAGCAGTGCGGCCATCAGGCCATCATTGCTTTCCCGAAGGTTTTTATTTACATCGTCGATGGAATGTTCCAGCTTGCTTATATTCTCGTAGCCTGTAGGGTTCTCTATCTCGGCAATGACCGTGTTTTTGGGAACAACGGTTCCATCGGTAACCATTAGAGCGTTAATTCGTCCGCCGGACTGGGTTTTTAATTTTATGGGCAACGGATAAGTAGTTATTGTGGCGCCGCCTTCCAGGGTATCAGGATACCTAATGAATACACCTATGAAGACGAGCAGACCGAGCAGCATAATAATGGCAAGGCCGCCCATGCGCAGCAGCTTGCTGGGGGTGCGCTCCAGCATGTCGCTTGTCTCCGGTGCGCGGTGGGCGTTTCGGTGGAGAGTGCTGATGAATATATGGCTTACTTTGTTTTCTTTCATTTTGTCGTTTCCTGGGTTTCTTACACGCTATGTGTCGCGCGAGTCAACCACCCCGGCTCAAAAGCCTGCTTCGCTATGCTTTTGAGCATCCCCTCCTAAAAACAGGAGGGGAGGTATAGCGCACTCTTATGTTCGGTTAATCCGCAAGTTCCAATTGGTTTTTTACGAGTTCAAAATAGTATCCGCGTTTTTCTATTAGTTGTGTGTGGGTGCCTTCTTCGGCTATGGCGCCGTTGTCGAGCACTACGATCTTGTCGGCTTCTTTTACTGTGCTTAGCCTGTGCGCCATTACCACCACGGTTTTGCCGGTATAGAATTCTTTGAGATGCTCCATGATCACCTTTTCGTTGTTGGAGTCGAGCGCACTGGTGGCTTCGTCAAAGAAGATGATCTCGGGGTTTTTATACACTGCCCGGGCTATCATGAGTCGCTGTTTTTGTCCGCCACTCATGCCTATGCCTTCCTGGCCTATCTTGGTGTTGAAGGCGAGAGGGAGGCTGTCTATGAATGATTTGATATTAGCCACTTTTGCCGCATGGTTCAGCTTGTTCCAGTCGGGCACGTCTTCGCCCAGGGCTATGTTGCCGGCAATGGTATCGTTAAAGATAAAGCCTTCCTGCAGTACCACGCCGCAGAGCCTGCGCCATTCAAACATATCGGTTTGTGAGAGCAGGGTTTTTTCTATGGTTATCTCACCATCGGTAGGCTCGTAGAAGCGCATCAGCAGCTTGAGCAGGGTGGTCTTGCCGCTGCCACTGCTCCCCACCACGGCGGTTACCTTGCCGGAGGGAATGGTGAGGTTTATGTTCTTCAGCACATCTGGCGAAAGCTCATCGTACTTGAAGGAAACATTGTTCAGGTAAATATTGTGGCGCTCGGGGATGGGCAGGAATGGTATATCTATTAGCTCGGTGCCGTTGGAGCCATTGGTTTGGAGGTTGTTCTCTTCGTCTTTCTGGTAGATCTCCGTGAGGCGGTCCAGGCTGATGCGGGCATCCTGCCATGCGGTGATCACGGTTATCAGTTGGGATACGGGGCCGTTCAGCTGGCCCATGATGTAGCTTACCGAGAGCATCATACCCAAGGTGAGCTGGCCGTCAATGACCAGTTTTGCTGCAACAACTGAGGTGAAAATATTCTTGATCTCATTGATAATGCGTGAGCCAATGGCCTGGGTCTGCTCCAGTGTCATAGACTTGAGGCTGATGTGGTAGAGCTTCACCTGTATGCGCTCCCAGCCCCAGCGTTTCTGCTGCTCGGCATTGTGCAGCTTTATTTCCTGCATGCCATTTACCAGTTCTATCACTTTGCTGTTGGTGGCACCGGCCTGCGAGAAACGCTTGTAGTCCAGTTTTTCACGACGCTTCATGAAGAAGAGGATCCAGGCGATGTACAAAGCGCTGCCCAATGCGAATATGGCGAACAGTGTAATGTTGTAATACGCAAGCACAAAGCCATAGAGCAGCAGGGTGAATGCCGAGAAAATGGCATTGAGCGAGGTATTGGTAAGGAAGCTCTCGATACGGCTATGGTCCTGTATACGCTGCATGAGATCGCCGGAAAGGCGGGTATCGAAGTAGCGGATGGGCAGCTTCATAAGCTTGATGAAGAAGTCAGAGATCAGCGATATGTTGATACGGCTGCTTACATGCAGCATCATCCAGCTGCGCACCATTTCCAGCGCCATCTGGCCTATGGTTATCATCAATTGCGCACCCAGCACCAACCAGATAAAGCCCAGGTCGCGTTTGTAAATACCAGTGTCTACAATGTTTTGGGTGAGGAAGGGCACAGCCAGTTGCAGCAGGCTGCCGACTATCAATATCAGCAGTATCTCCAGCATCAGCCGCTGGTGCGGCTTGAGGTAATGCAGCAGAAAAGCCTTCTTGTCTATTTTCTCCTCCTTCGCATCCGGAATATCAAGATCGCTAAATGCGGGTGTGGTCTCCAGCAGCAGGCAGATACCATCCGCCTTATTATTATCGGCATCGGGATTTATCCACTGGTTTATGAATTCCTGGTGGGTGTAAGTAAGCAGGCCGTTGGCCGGATCCGAAACAAACACTTTTGAACCGGTGATCTTGTAGACGACTATGTAATGATTCTGGTTCCAAAGAGCGATAAGTGGCATCGGCGCTTTGTGCTGCAATTGCTCAAAGCTGATCTTTACAGCCATGGTATGGAATCCGACTTCTTCTGCGGCTTTAGATATACCGAGGAGAGTAGCGCCCTCACGGCCGGTATGGCTCCTCTTTCTGAGATAGGTAATTGGAATGCTGCGCCCGTAGTGCCTTGCTATTATTCGCAGGCACGTGGCCCCGCAATCCATTGTATTCGGCTGTATGTCGTGAGGGAAGCGACTCAAACTTCAATTTTAATTGATAGCAAAGTACAATAAAATAAATTGTCTCATTCTAAAAATATTGTGATGGGTAATGGGCTTGGATTTAAAAAAAATAGCGATAATTTTTTGTGCTCAATTCACATTAGTGATCAATGTCATCTGAGCGGCAAACCGATATCATTCCCCGTCTGCGGTATGCAGGATAATTTTGGCTTTGAAACAATGAACTTATGGCAGGCCAAACAAAAAACAGAATTGCCAACCAGTCATCTGCGGTATACGGGATGGCACTAATTGGGGCGCTTATCTACTATGTTCAGCATGCTACCACGTTTTGGATGGGGGTAGTAGGAGTGTTAAAGGCAATGGTGTGGCCGGCATTCCTGGTTTATAACCTGATGGAGTCACTGAAAATGTAGGTTGAGGCGTGTGCTATACATTTACCAGCGGCATCACTTTCTCCCCGATCAGTTCTATTGACCGCATGAGTTTGTCGTGTGGCAGTGCAGCATTATCCATCTGAAAGGTAAACCGGGAAATGCCGCCGAGCGATTTGCTATGGCGTAGTATTTTTTCGGCAATTTCTTCCGGGCCGCCGATGAGGAGTGCGCCACGTGGGCCGTTTTGGGCATCGAAATGTCCTTTCGTAACCGGTGGCCAGCCTCGCTCCTTTCCTATACGGGTAAATGTTTCGGCATAGCCCGGATAGTAATCATCAATGGCTTCTTTTGAATTATTGGCTACATAGCCGAGCGAATGTAAACCTACGGTCAGTCGCTCGGGTGCGTGTCCTGCTTTTTCGCCGGCTTCGCGGTAAAGGTCTATTAGTGGCCGGAAGCGATGTGTTTCGCCACCGATGATGGCCACCATAAGCGGTAATCCCAATGTGCCGGCACGAACGAACGATTCGGGTGTGCCGCCTACACCCAGCCAAATGGGGTGTGGTTTTTGAAGCGGGCGGGGGTATATGGCCTGGTTTTTCAGGGGCGCACGAAATTTGCCCGACCATGTTACAGTCTCATTATCGCGGATGTTCAGCAATAGCTCCAGTTTTTCGGAAAACAGTTCATCGTAGTCGTTGAGATTGAAGCCGAACAAAGGGAAAGCCTCAATGAATGAACCGCGGCCAACCACCATTTCGGCGCGGCCTTGTGAGATAAGGTCGAGGGTGGCGAAGTTTTGAAACACGCGAACGGGGTCTGCAGCACTGAGCACCGTTACGGCACTGGTCAGCCGGATGCGTTTGGTGCGGGCGGCGGCGGCAGCAAGGATCATGGTAGGCGCAGAGTCAAGGAATTCTTTGCGGTGGTGCTCACCAATCCCGAATATGTCTAGTCCTGCATTGTCGGCATGTTCTATCCGTTCCAGCAATTGTGCCAGCGCTTCCATGCTGCTTTTCTCATCACCCGGCACTGCCGAGGCGAAGCTATCGATTCCTATCTCCATTATTATTCCTTTAGAACGATGGTTGTTGTTGCAAAGCTACGTTCTAAGATATAATACACGATTATGCGGGTATAGATGTGATTTGCAAAGCATATCGAGGGATTGCGACTTTTAGAAAAAGGAAAAACCGCTGCACATATTGCGCAGCGGTTCGTTAAAATTTGTCCACACTTATTTTTCAGTTCTTTTCCTCAGGTATTCATCTGCTTTTGCCAGATCGTTATCTGAGTCAATTACAGCATTAAGGACTTCCTGCATATCGACATTGTATTTCGATTGCAGATCAGTAATTTCTTTGTCTTGTTCGTTGTAGGCTTTCTTACGGTCTTCGCTTGTTTGTGACATGATTAATGATTTTCAATAATCAGTGAAAAATCATGCCATTGGCTGCTTTATACATTATTCGCATATATTTGCACCAAGTTGTTAATTTATGAAGAAATTTCTCCTGCTTGCCGTTCTTTGTTTCGGGCAAAATTTATTACATGCCCAGCCATGGATGCCGGTGACAAACAGACCCGTGAAGTTTACCGATGCACTGAGCCGGTATAAAGAATATGCTGAAATGACCGCTGAAAATGAGCGTGAAGCTAATCCGAACCGCAAGGAAGAGGGGGAGGAAAAGGAACATTTGTTTGATGTCTGGAACCACTACTGGCGGATGCACCTTGACAAGGACGGATACATGGTGCCGCCGGGCCAGATGATCGAGAACTGGGAACAGTATCTAAAGACGCACGAAGCCCATAAGACAGCACGTACAACAGCGTTGCCCAGCAACTGGGTATTCGTGGGGCCTTCTACGAGTACACATGGCTATTCCGGTTTGGGGCGT
Organism: Chitinophagaceae bacterium; assembly: GCA_947476485.1. Classification (GTDB taxonomy): domain Bacteria; phylum Bacteroidota; class Bacteroidia; order Chitinophagales; family Chitinophagaceae; genus Nemorincola. The sequence goes on along the minus strand of CANJQU010000108.1, from coordinate 7,524 downwards.
ATCAATAAGGTCGCTTTTGATCCTATCGATTCCAATACATTTTATGTTGGCGCCGCCGGCAGCAATACCTGGAAGACGACCGATGGCGGTGCCACCTGGACGCCTTTATACAGCTTCCTGCCAAGGCTGGGCGTAGCGGATATACAGGTAAACCCGATCAACCGCAAAACAGTTTTTGTAGCGACAGGAGACTGTGATAACGGAGATGCATATAGTTCTGGCGTTATCGTGACACATGATGGCGGCGTTTCATGGGCGAGCACAGGGCTTACCTGGCCGGTGTCAAACTATATTTCGGCGCACTGCATGATCATCAATCCGCTGGATACACTGTCGATGATGCTGGCGGCAACAAACGGATTGTTTAAAACCACTAATGCCGGCGCTACATGGACGGTTGTAAACAGCTTGAACTTCAAACAGGTGATTTACAACCCTGCTGATACGACCATTGTTTATGGAACAATCTATACAGATACTTCATCGCAGATCATGCGCTCCGGTGATGGTGGATATACCTGGAGCGCTGTTACCAGCTTCAGGGATGCACAACGCATCAATGTGGCCGTTTGTCCGGCGGACCCATCGATCGTGAAAGCGATCGTGTCTAACCCGGAATCGGGGCTGCAGGGCATTTACAGTTCTTCCGACTATGGTGCAACTTATATTCCCTTGTTCACCGATGACACTACCTGTACCAATGACCTGCTTGGGTATGACCTGGGCCTGCCAACCACCGGTTGCGGCGGCCAGGGCTGGTATGACCTATGTATTGCTATCAACCCCACCAACCCTAATGAAGTGACCATAGGCGGTGTGAATACATATTTCTCAAACGATGGTGGCAGCAGCTGGGCGCTTGCCAACCAATGGTATGGTGGTGTGGCAGGTGTGGAAACCGTGCATGCAGACAAGCATTGCCTGGCCTACAACCCGCTGTCAGGCGCGCTGTTTGAAACCTGTGATGGAGGGGTATATAAGAACTACGGCCCGGTTACACAGCCATGGACCGACCTGACAGATGGCGTAGCTATTACTGAATTTTACAGGATAGCAGTGCATAATGATGTTCCGTTTTGTATTGCGGGTGCACAGGACAATGGTACCAAATTGGTAGATGGGAGCACAAGCTACGACCTGTTTGGCGGCGATGGCATGCAGCCGCTGATCAACTACGGTGACCCGGAGAATATGTGGTATGTAACCTACCAGAATGGCGCACTTTTTGTGACCCGCGATGCGGGGGCTAACTGGACGAACATGAGCGACACCCTTCATAGCTCGGGCGGATGGATATCGCCTTATGCACTGGTGCCGCCTGATACAGCCTCGCTGGTATTGGCATATGACCGTGTATACTCAACTACCAACAATGGCCTTAGCTGGACAACGATATCGCCTGTGTTTGATACTGGTGTGAACATGGACAGGCTGGTTGTTGCACCATCTAATCCGAACTTCCTGTATGTTACTTATTTTGACTATACAGTGTGGACATCGTACATCCGGTATACAACAAATTTCGGGGCTTCATGGTTGTTCCTCGGGAAGCCGTTCACGTACATGATATCAGATATTGTGGTCGATCCTGCTGATGCGAATCGTATTTACGTGACCTGCCCCTGGTATGGTACTCCGAAGGTGTGGACCTGTGATGTGGTGACGCATATATGGACCGATATAACGGGGTCATTGCCCGATATTGCTGTGAACTGCATGGTTATAGACAGTAGTACGCACACAAAGTATGTGGGTACGGATCTTGCGGTGTTTTACAGGGATACCACAATGAGTGACTGGGCGTTGTATAATACTAATCTGCCAGCAGTGCATGTGGACGATCTCGCGATCAATTATACTACGGATCAACTATGGGCGGGAACTTATGGCCGCGGCGTCTGGAAAACGACGAAGGCGGAGCATACAGGTACGCTTAATACTCCCGTGCTGGCGCAGTCGCATAGTGTAATAGTTTATCCAAATCCTGCCAGCACACAAATAAACATTAGTGCAGATGAGCAAATAACATCTGTTGTGATCACTAATACGCTAGGACAGGTTGTCTGGAATCAGCGACAGTCCGGGAATACTCAACTGCATGTAGACATATCTTCATTGCCGAATGGTGTTTATTTTGTGAAGGTAAACGGGCGTGAGGTGAGGAAGTTTTTGAAGGGGTAGCCGGTTCTATTGGAAGTATGCACGCGGTGTTCCATAAAATTCAGATTATAATTGCGATTCGATATTCACACACATCAGTCAACTCTAGATGACGAGATTGCGATCGCTATCCGAAGTCTTTACTCTGATTTTGCGAAGGCAGCATCTGGCTTGGTATGTAGCATTGGCCTCCATCCGTGGTATTTGGACGATCACGAACGATTGTTTGTGGAATTGGAACTATATGCCGGTCTTCCTAATGTGCTGGCTATAGGGGAGTGTGGCCTTGATAAGGTATGTGAGACAGACTGGAATTTGCAGGTGGCAGTATTCAAGCGGCAGATAACCCTGGCTAATAGAATGAACAAGCCTCTCATCATTCATTGTGTGCGGGCGTTTGAGGAATTGATAAAGATCATTGAGGAGGCTAAACCAACTGTTCCCGTTGTTGTTCATGGATTTAATAAGAAGAGCACCGTTGCAGACCGTTTTATCGAACACGGTATGTATCTTTCATTTGGAGCAGCAATACTGAACCGGGAGTCTCCTGCAGCAGCAGCACTTCAACGCATACCGGCAGATCAATTCTTCCTGGAAACAGACAATTCGGATGTGCCGATCGGAGAGATGTACAAGGCGGCTGCCGAGATACGGCAAATTGATGAAGAAGCGGTTATTTTGCAGATGCAACAAAATTTCAACACCGTTTTTAAGTATAACAAATGATGAAGGATACGGCCTGGCTCTCGCGGACAGAATTATTAATAGGGAAGGATAGGCTTAACAAGCTCATAGGTTCCCATGTGATGGTGATAGGCCTTGGTGGTGTGGGGTCTTTTGCGGCTGAGTTTATCGCGCGGTCGGGAATAGGTGAGATGACCATAGTAGACGGAGACAAGGTGGACCCAAGTAACCGCAACCGGCAATTACCTGCACTGGCAACAAACCATGGACAAAGCAAGGCGGATATAATGGCAGACAGACTGCTACAGATAAACCCGGAACTGATACTGCATGTGCGGAAGGATTTTATTATGCCGGACAAAGTAGATGAGCTGCTGAATGCAGAGCTGGATTATGTGGTAGATGCGATAGATAGTATTACGCCAAAGCTCACTGTGATGAAGGCAGCCTACGCCAAGGGTATGCGACTGGTAAGCTCCATGGGAGCGGGCGGAAAGGTGGACCCGACGAAACTACTCGTGGCAGATATTTCCAAGACCTATAACTGCCCGTTTGCTCAGCAGATACGTAAGCAGCTAAAGGGAGATGGAATAAGGAAGGGTATTAAGGTCGTATTCTCGCCCGAAGAAAATGACAAGGAGTCGCTGATGCTAACGGATGGTACCAACTTCAAGAAGTCGGCATATGGCACAATGTCGTATTTGCCGGCCACGTTTGGGGCTACGCTTGCATCGGTAGTGATCAGGGATCTGATGGAGGGGTAGGGGGTACATAGTAAAATTATTTTGTTTAATTGCTTGCTTTTATTCAAAGGCTTTTATGGAAAACATATTCAATGGTCAGGACAAGGATGAAATTGTGGGACGTATTGAGCAGCTCACTCAGTCCACGCCTGCGCTTTGGGGGCAAATGAATGTCAGTCAAATGCTGGCACATTGTTGCGAAGGGCTTAAAATGACTACGGGTGAGATAGCCCCTAAAAGAGTTTCATTTCCTATAAATATATTGGGCAAACTTCTGAAAAATACGGTTTTGGGAAAGGGCGAGTTCAGGAAAAATTCTCCTACTGCGGCGGAACTTAAGATCGGCGATACCCCGGACTTTGAAAAAGAAAAGGCGAGGCTAATAGCCGAGGTAAATAAGCTCTGCACGATTGGCGCAGCAGGTATAAAACAAGAAGTCCATCCATTTTTTGGAAAGATGACACAGATGGAGTGGGGGCGACTGAACTACAAGCATCTCGATCACCATCTGAAGCAGTTCGGCGCATAGGTGCGCCTTTAAAAACGCAAAAATCTATCGCGTTTAGTAAGTTGCGTTCTCTAACTTTATATCGCAGTTGTTTTGTTATGCGTCTTATCTCAAAATACGTATCCGCCGCAGTCTTTATCGCATTGATTGCCGGTTGCACCCGTTCACCTTATCACACCACCAATAAGGTATACAGAAAGCAGGCAAAAGCTTTTGCGGCACGACTGAAGGCACAGCCCGAAATGACCGGGAACGACAGTATTAAGGCTCCGGAATATTTGGTGGGTACTACCAACTTCACTATGCGAAAGCCCAATTTTGTCATAATACACCACACCTTGCAGTCCAGCAGCGAGCAAACGCTTATGACCTTCACGCTGCCGCGTACCGAAGTGAGCTCGCATTATCTCGTCGGCAAAGACGGCACGGTATACCACCTGCTCAACGATTATCTCAGGGCTCACCATGCGGGTGTGGGCAAGTGGGGCAATGTTACAGATATGAACTCATGCTCCATAGGCATAGAGCTGGATAATAATGGTGCCGAGCCCTTCGCGGAAGCGCAGATAGCCAGTCTGCTCAGCTTGCTTTCGAGACTGAAGCAGGATTACAACATACCCCCGGCAAACTTCATCGGTCATGCCGACTTTGCTCCGGCGCGCAAGAGCGATCCAAGTATATTTTTCCCATGGAAGACGCTTTCAGAAAAAGGCTTCGGGCTGTGGTATTCCGATACGCTTAAAGATGTTCCAGCAGGCTTCAATGCAAGGATGGCATTACGGGTCATTGGTTATGATACCCGCGATACCACTGCGGCTATAAGGGCGTTCAGGCGGCACTATATGCAGGATACCGGCCGTCAACTGGCACCCGCTGACCTTAATGTACTCTACGACCTTATGAATAAAAATTAATTATCGGGTGCTTGCTATTTGACACTCTGTACAGTGTAATGCATCACATATCCGGGATCACCGGTTCTACTAACCTAATCAACTTGTCCAGTGAATCCTGCCATCCCAGGTAGCACATCTCCGTGGGTATCATAGCCGGGATGCCTTCCTGGGTAATTTTAAGTTCCGTGCCCACAGACACTTTGTTCAACCAAACCGATGTGATCATTTCGCCCGGCATATTCGGATCATCAAATTTGTCGGTATACTTCAGGAATTCATTTGGTTTGATCTCCAGGTATTGTCCGCCGAAGGAATGTCCGTTACCTGTGGAGAAATTGATGAAAGACATTTTATAGCTACCGCCTGTCTTTACTTCCATAGAATGGACAACACATACATATCCATAGGGTGGCAGCCAGGCCGCCATAGCATTGGGTTCCGTAAATGCACGATAAACTTTTTCGGGGGATGCTTTAAGCACCCGGTGTAGTGTAACGCTGTTAGTTGACATCGTTGTTTTATGGAGTGGTGACTGCGCCACGTGTTTTCAATAATGTTACTCTCAAAGTTAATCCGGTAAGGGCTAATATCAAATCAATAACACCCGGTGTTATCAATAATTTTTTTTGGGTTGTATTTCCCCGAAAGATGCTTCATAAATGGCGCAAGAGCTTCTCCGGCGAATCAACAACTTGTCATCTGAGATTGAAAAGGTAGAGGTATACAGGCAGGTCTATGTTTTCTCCATCGTAGGCAATGATGTTCATACATTTGTCGCCCTTGTCGGGCATTTGACCCGGGAACGATACCGTGATGAAATTTGTATAGTATTTTTTGCCGAAGAATTGCTTCTCATCAACCGCCTGGGTGGGCGTAAGCGTTGAGCTCCCTGCATTTATTTTGAACTTCCAATCCTTTGGCTTTTCAGCCATGATCGCATAAACACAAATCTTTTTCCCAGGATAGCACTGATCAAAAACAAACATCTGGTTTGGGTGAGTTCGGCTGAAATCCGGGAAAAATCTTTTTTCTATACCCGAGTTGTTTTTCGAATACTCTTTTTCGTACAAGTTGAGCACATTTTCTGGTACTTTTTGAGCACGTGCAGCGAATTGTGCAAACACTAATAAAATAGCAACCCAAACAACGATCTTATTCATAAGCTGGTTTTTAAGTCAAAAATGTAAAATGAAGAATACTACTTCAGTGCTTACCTCTATAAGCTTATATTTTCATAAACGATAAAATTGCGCATTATGGCATTGCTCAGAAAAGCATAAACCATCTTCTTTTCATTGCCAGTTTCACTACCTGGCTGCGATTTGTTACATGCAGCTTGCCATAGATATTCGCAATGTGCTTACGTACCGTGTGTGGCGAAAGGAACAATTTTTCGGCAACGTCAATATGATCCATCCCATCCACCAGCAGTTTCAGTATTTCGGCCTCTCTGTCACTGAGCACATTGAGTATATCGTCGGGACCGGCTGTAGCAGGAGCCGGGTTGCTCATCAACATGTTCAATGCTTTACGTGCTATGCGCGGGCTCATAGGCGCACCACCATCCTCTATTATTTGCTTCAGACCTGTTATTATTTTTTCTACGCTTTCATCCTTGAGAAAGTAGCCTGCTGCGCCGGCTTTTATGGCATCAAATATCTTGTCGTCATTATCAAATACGGTTAGCATCAGGTAGCGGGTGTCGGGGTAGGTGATACTTGCGATACCCACAGCTGCAATGCCGTCCATTAATGGCATTTCTATATCCATCAGCACAACCTGCGGTCGTGAAGCGGTTTTTAAGGCTTCCATTTGCTCCAGAAAGTCCTTGCCATTCTGCGCAGTAAAGATCACCTCGGCTTCCCCGGAATAAATGAGCTTTTCTTTTATAGAGTTCCTGTTCTGAGGCTTGTCATCTACAATGGCGACTTTTATCATAACACAAAGGTGAACTTCAAATACTAAATGTACAATAACCCATTTGGATTAAAAGATAGATGGCCTACTCCCTGCCGACAATTATCGACGTACCCTTTCCGGCTTCGGAAATTATCCTGAGGTCAACCTTGCTTTCTGCTGCACGCTGCTTCATGTTTTCCAGGCCGTAGTGCCCTTTCTGGCTCGAACTGCCTTCATGGAATCCTTTTCCGTTATCGGTAACAGTTATTGAAAAACGGCCCTGGTCTCCCGTGTGTAGTTTCAAATCTATAGCTGACGCCCCGGAATGCTTGATAGCGTTCGTGATAGCTTCCTGGCAAATTCTGAAAATGTTCAGGGCTTCTCCGGGTGCAAAATGAAAATCACTGGTAATTTGCTCTTCAGAGTGGAATTTGATCGCTGGGTTGAATTGAATCATCTGGAGTGCAAATGATTTCAGTTTGTCGGCAAATTCGTCAAATGAAATTTCAGGCTTATTGAGTGCCCATATCGTTTCTCTCATATTGCTCATCAGGTTCTTTGCGGTGCTGCTGAGTGAACTCATCCGCTGCCGATGATCATGTTCTGCTATTTCATGTTGTGTGATCCAGTCTAT
>CANJQU010000107.1 GCA_947476485.1 Chitinophagaceae bacterium | reverse complement strand
TACGCTCATTGCTACTGTCTGCGCCGGCACACCCACTACCTACACCGCTGCCGCTACCGCAAGTAGTGGGGCAATCACCTATCAATGGTATGTAAATGGCAGTCCGGTAACAGGCGCTACCACCAGCAGCTACACCTATACCCCTGCAGATGCAGACAGCATACGCTGTACTGCAATGGCCACTAATCCCTGCACCAGTGCAGTTACCAGCAGCAATAGTATCATTATGTCTGTGCTGCCCGTTACTACCCCTACTATCACGGTTACAGCCCCGGCAGCAGCCCTGGTGGGCAGCACAGTCACGGTCAATGCCACAGCATCCGGCGCAGGCACGGGCTATACGCTTAACTGGTATAATAACTCAGTGCTTTTCAGTACTACCGCCATACCCACCACCACCTACACTAAGCCCCCCGGCACTGACCACATCACCGCCACCGTACTACCCGGCGAGGGCTGCTATGATAGTACTATGTCTGCGGTTAGCACAATTGCGGCAAGTACAACAGGTACCTCTCCCCAGCCCTCTCCAAAGGAGAGGGAGGTGTTGCATATTTATCCCAATCCTGTAAAGGATTTGCTTTATGTAGATGATATAAATACAGAAGTTGAGTACAAAATATTATGCGTTGTAGGCACTACGTTACAAAAAGGAATTTTGCAGCAAGGCAGTAATACCATAAACGTAAAAGATTTGCCTGCAGGAATGTATATGCTTGAAGTAGTATACCCATCTACCGGGTTTAGAATAACAACTAAAATCATAAAACAATGACCTGCTCAATAAGTGTCTCCACAACATGGGTACGTAACTTCACCCTCTCCTTAGGAGAGGGATGGGGAGAGGTCTCTAATTCACTTCTATGGAACAACAAATCGCAGAACTGACCCAAAAAGTAGACAAGCTCCAGCAAACACTCGACTGGATGATAGAGCACATGCAATATGCCCGTAGCCTGGCAGGCAAGCCCATTTACAATGAATTAAAAGAAGGAGAAGCGGATGCTCACCTTTTTAGCTTCATCGGCGGTGGGAGTAGTAATTTCATCGGTGGTGGAAGCAGTAATTTCACTGGCGGTGGGAATAGTAACATAATCGGAGGCATTTCCTTCGATCGTCTCCGCCCCGATGAAGACGTGGACGCAAACCCCAATTAATAACCTTGTTCAAGATAAAGACCCGCAGAATAGGTGGCTCCTCGCGATGGGTACGCAACTTCACCCTCTCCAAGCCTGCACTGAGCGGCAGTCGAAGTGGAGAGGGCCGGGGAGAGGTCTCTCTCGCAAAAACAACATACTACCATCTACGCTAACTCGCAGGCTTACGACTTACGACTAAAGACTAACATATGAAAATCATCTTCCAGATCAACGGCGGCATCGGCAAATGTGTAGCGGCAACTGCCGTATGCAAAGCCATAAAAACCCAGCATCCGCAGGCGGAGCTTATAGTTATCTCCGGCTATCCCGATGTATTTGAGCGCAACCCGAATGTGAGCATGGCGCTCCACGGCGGCAACCTCAACTACTTCTTTCCCCAGCACATAGAAGGCAAGGATGCTGCATTGTTCCTCCATGATCCCTACCACGAAACTGATTTTATTTATCAGCGCGGTCACCTCATAGAAGTGTGGTGCAGGATGTTTGACATTAAATACAATGGCGAGCTGCCCGAAGTGTTTCTTACCGGCAAGGAAAAGACAACGGCCAATACCTTCCTCAATACACCTAAGCCTATACTGCTCATACAAACCAGTGGCGGCCTCACAGACCAGGCCGACAAGTATTCCTGGCCACGTGACCTGCCCAATGCTACCGCTCAGAAAGTGGTCAACGCATTTGCGCAGGAGTATACCGTCATACACATCCGTCGGCAGGATCAGTTGGCATTGCAAAACACATTTACAGCCACTGCCAACTTCCGTGTTATTGCGGCCCTCATCCTCCGCAGCGAAAAGCGCCTGTTCATAGACAGCTTTGCCCAGCACACTGCCGCTGCCCTCGGCAAGCCATCCGTGGTCTGCTGGGTCGCCAATTTGCCATCCCAGTTTGGCTACGATATGCACACCAACCTCATCGCCAATCCGCCCACCTTACCGCCTGAGTTCCGGCATTCTGTTTTCAGCAAGTACAACATTTCCGATAAAGTCACCGAATTCCCCTACAACAGCGAAGACGAGATCTTTGATGCCGATAGAATAATCGAAGCACTGAGGGGCAATACCACCCAACCAAAAGAAGAAAACAAGAAGAAAGTGAAAGAACTGGTGTAATATGGTGTAGTACACCTTTTCGGTGTCCCACACCTATTTGCAGATTATAATCAAACACTTACAACCTATAACTAAAAGGTGTTGGGCCGTGTTATTTTGCTTATTATCTTTGCGCCCGTTTTTAACCTCCATAGCTGCTTTAGCGACTGAGGTCGAAAGCTTCATTTACTCGCATCTTTACTCTGCGATCTTTGCGCATTTTTTCCTTTGCGAACTTTGCGTGAACAACTCGCCACACGATCAATCCGTGTGATAAGAATGTGATATAAATGTGATATTTTTTGAACACAAATCATTGATTATCAACAAAAACCTGTGCAAACTTTTTTTTTGGCAAAAATGTGATATTCAGGCTCGCAAACCGAAAAAAGTGGGTAACAATGGGGCATATTTTGGGACATTACAGAACCTGGCCTATTCAGCACAACAATACTGTAAATCCTGAAAATCCGGCAACTCTGATTTAGACAATGTGGGGTATGATGGGAAATTTAAACAAAATTAATATCAGCCACCACAAAGGCTTCCCACAGAAATCAGTGCCCCATTTGTGAATATTTTTTTTCTACGGCATGGGGCATTGTCTAAACTAAAAACTAAAAACTGTAAATTGTAAACTGCCAACTGAAAACTCCTACAGATCAAGCTTATTCGCCAGCCGCTTTAATTGTATCTCGGAGGCCTTTGCTGCGTATTGAATATTGACAAGCAGGTTGGCGGCATTTTCATAGCTCTGCTGTGCATTCTCCACATCCAGTATGGTATTTTGCCGGAGCTGAAAGCGTTGCATAACGAGATCCAGTAATTGCGCCGCCAGCTCAAAGTTCTTTTGGGCGGTCTCCAGTTGCAGCAGATTACTTTTATATGCCTGCCAGAACTTGATGGTACCGGCTGTATAATTAAGCATCAGCGTGTCTTTTACTATCCTGGCATTCTCTGCATTCAGGCCCGCTATTTTCTGCTGCCGCTGGTAGATGGTGCCATTAAAGATGGGCACAGTAATACCAACGCCCGCGTAAGGCCCCGTCTGCTGGTTGAGCAAAGTGAACCCGGCTGCATACTGCACCCTGCTGACGTTGTACCCGGCATTAACATTCAATGATGGGTAGCGCTGGGCCGCCGTCTCCCGCTGGATGCGCTTGTATATCTCCACCTGGTAGTCGGCGGCAATGATGTCGGGATTGTAGTCCAGGCTATGGAGCAGCGTGTCCAGCGTCACGTTCCGGTCTATCAGTATGGTATCCTCAATAACAACAGATGAATCCGGGTTGAGGGTGAGTGATGCGAGCAGATCCGTTTTACCTTGTGCAATGATCAGTTGCTGGGTCTGCAAGGCCAGCACCTGTGTGTTCAGGTCTACCTGCGCCTGGAAAAGATCCGCATTATTGGCCATGCCCACGCTTTGCTGCGCTTTGATGATATCCAGCTTTTTCTGAGACACCGCAATGGACTTTTCGAGGGTCTTGCCATAGCGCTGCTGCCTGATAATATCGTAGTACTTCAGCATCACATTTGCGGTTACGGTTGTTATCCTGGAAAGCAGTTGCTGTTCAGACTGATCGTGTGTGAGGCTAAGCCTGCTTTTCGCGTTCACTACCCTGCTGCCGTTATAAAGCAAAAGGGTACCCGCCAGTGAGCCCTGGAAATTATTTGACACCACATTGCTGCGCTGTGTGTTGCGTGAAGGATCAGAATATCGCTGATCGATATTGGTGGGCGCCTCGAAATCGGTGGCAGATGCGGTAACAAGCGGCAAGCCGCCTGCTATGCCGTAGCTGTTATTTATCGCTGCTATCTGCTCGTTGTTCTTTGCGATCTGAATATTCAGATTGTTCTTCAGTGATATATTGACCGCATCATGAAGCTGCAAACGCTGTGCATGCAACACAGTGTGAGACAGCAGCAAAACGGCTATAATTGATCGTTTCATACAGTAGTGTTTGTATTTCCAGGTCCTTCAATATTGGTTGTTGTCTCTTCGTTACCAGTGCCGGGTCTCTTTGCAAACTTATGTTCCCCTGATATGTAGGAGTAAACCGCCGGAATGACCAGCAGCGTGAGCACCAGCGAGAACATAACACCGCCAACTACCACAATACCCATGGGAATGCGGCTTGTGGACGCTGCCCCCAGGCTGAGCGCAATAGGCAGCGCACCCAATGAAGTGGCAAGGCTGGTCATAAGAATGGGCCGTAGACGCATAGTTGCACCTGTAATAACGCCCTCCATTTTGGACAAACCATGTTGTTCGCGCTGCTTGTTGGCGAATTCGACGATGAGAATGCCGTTCTTTGTCACCAGGCCTACCAGCATGATCATTCCTATCTCGGAAAATATATTGAGCGTCTGGTTAAACACGTAAAGGCTTAACAGCGCACCTGCGAGCGCCAGCGGCACCGTTATCATAATGGTGAACGGATCGAGGAAACTCTCGAATTGGGCGGCAAGCACAAGGTAGATGAGCACAAGGGCCAGCAGAAAGGCGAATAAGGTGTTTGAAGAGCTTTCAGAAAAATCGCGGGATGCGCCATATAAAGCTGTCTGAAAACTATTGCTCAGCACACGCGAGCCTATGGCCTGCATAGCCTTAACACCATCGCCAATTGTTTTGCCGGGCGCCAGTGTTGCTGAGATCGTGGCAGATTTATAACGGTTAAAGTGATACAATATAGATGGGCTGCTGCTTTCCACCAGGTGCACCACTTCGCTTAGCGGGATCATGTCTCCGTGACTGTTACGCACATACAGTTTAGTTATGTCACCGGGTGTGTTCCGGTCATCCCGCTCTACCTGTGTAATAACGGTGTATTGCTCGCCACCCATGATGAAGTAGCCCAGCCTGCCCCCGCTGTATGCTGATTGCACGGCCGCCATCACATCGCTGGTAGACAGACCGAGGTCTTTGACACGGATACGGTCTATCGAAATCTGTACTTCGGGTTTATTGAACTTCAGGTTGACGTCTACGTTTGCAAAGGTTTTATCCTGTCTCGCTTCTTCGAGGAATTTCGGGATGTAGGCCTTTAAAGTGTCAAAGTTGAGATTCTGAAGCACATACTGGACCGGCAGCCCGGAACGGGAGCTGGAGCCTACTGCGATGGTCTGCTCCTGAACCGCGAATATCCTCGTATCGTTAAACCTGCTGAGCCTGCGTGTAATATCGGTGGCTATCTCACCCTGAGAACGGCTTCGGTCGGATGGGCCGATCAGTCCGAGCCGCGCAGAGGCAACATTCACGATCCCCGATCCGCCGCCACCGCCGCCGGGAGCAGAAAGAAAGGTATAATCGCGCTCGGGGATAGAGTCGTAGAGGAAACTGACGAACTTATCGGAATAGGTGAGCATATTGCTGTAACTGGTGCCCTCTGGCCCCGTGAGTGTGAACCGGATATTATTCCGGTCCTCAACCGGGGCGATCTCGCTTTGTAAATTCACGCCCGCAAACCAGATGATACCTGCGCAAACGGCGATGATGACCCATGCCAGCCAGCGTACTTTCAGAAAGGCAGTCAGTATCCTTTTGTAGCCGTTTTCCATACCTACAAAAAAAGGCTCTGTACGGTCGTAAAACCTGCCATGACCGGACTTTTTACTGGTCAGGTATACATTCAGGACAGGGGTAATAGTAAGCGATACGAATGCAGAGATGAGCACCGCTGCACCGATGACAATTCCGAACTCACGAAAAAGGCTGCCGACAAACCCTTTTAAGAAGATAACCGGCAAAAAGACGATAGCAAGCGTGACGGATGTGGAAACCACCGCAAAAAATATCTCGATGCTGCCCTCCAGCGCCGCTTTCCGGATCGGCATGCCTTCTTCGAGCTTACGGAAGATATTCTCTGTCACCACGATGCCGTCATCCACCACCAGGCCGGTTGCCAAAACAATGCCCAGCAGGGTAAGCACATTGATAGTGAACCCGGAAATATACATGATGAAGAATGTAGCGATGAGGGATATGGGTATGTCTATCAACGGTCGCAAAGCAATAAGCCAGTTGCGGAAGAAGAAAAAGATCACAAGCACCACCAGCACAAATGCAATGAGGAGCGTCTCCTTCACTTCATTAAGCGAATTGCGGATATTGCGCGTATTATCGATCAGCAGGACAAGTTGTATATCAGATGTTTCCGCAGATTGCTGCAGCTCGGCAACACGCTTTTTAAATTCATCGGCTATCGCTATGTTATTGGCCCCCGGCTGCGGAATGACTGCGAGACCTACCCCATAACCGCCATTCAGCTTCCAGCTTTGTTCTTCATTCTTAGGTCCCAATTCCACGCGGGCCACATCGCCCAGCCGGACGATACCTGTGCTATCCTGCTTTATGATCACATTCCTGAACTGCTCTTCGGAGGTGAGCCTGGCCATACTGCGAATGATCACTTCCGTATTGTTGCCATAGATCTTTCCGGGTGGAAGGTCTACATTCTCCTCATTTATGGCTGTGCGGATATCGGAAAACGAGACATTGTAACTGTTCATCCGGCCAGTGTTCAACCAAATGCGCATGGCGTACATCTTGTCGCCAAAAATATTTATCGCGCTGACATCGTTGATGGTCTGCAACCTTTGCTGCAGCACATTCTCGGCATAGTTGCTCAGCTCCAGCAGGCTCTTGGTGTGACTCTGCACAGCAAGCAGCAGGATGAAATCGCTGTTCGCATCGGCCTTGGTAACAACCGGCGGAGCGTCGATATCTGCAGGGAGTGATTTATTTGCCTGGCTCACTTTATCCCTTACATCACTGGCCGCCGCCTCCAGGTTCACGCCCACATTGAATTCCACCGTTATAGAGCTGCTACCCAGTGCACTTGAAGAAGAAATAGACTTTACGCCCGGCACGCCATTTATCTGTTTTTCAAGTGGCTCCGTAACCTGGTTCTCCATAACATCGGCATTGGCGCCGGCATATGAGGTAGTCACCGTTATTACCGGCGGATCGATATTCGGATAGTCCCTGACTGCGAGAAATGAATATCCGACCACTCCAAAGAGCACGATCATGACATTCATAACCGTAGCAAGAACCGGCCGCCTGAGTGATAATTCTGAAATATTCATGGTTGGTTACTGTTCGTTAGAAATGGTTACTTACTTAACTCTTCCAGCTTTTTTACACTGCGAACCTTTACAGCACCGTTCGTACGGGTGAAGAGAATACCACTGACGGCTACAGAGTCGCCCTCATTCACACCATTTGTTATTTCAATATTGCTGGCCTGCCGTACGCCGGTTTTCACATCGGTATATACTGACTTGCCGCCTTTCACCAGTATTACCTTATTGCTCTTGTCGTCCGGTATGATGGCGCTGGTAGGGATCATGATCGCGTTCGCGTTTGCGCCGGCATTAACATACACTTTGGCAAAGCTGCCGATATTGTTGTTGCCCTCCCGAAGCAGCGCCCTGACCTTCAGGTTCCTGGTCTGAGTATTTACCTGTGGTTCAGTAGCGAGAATTGTCGCCCGTTGCCGAACCTGGTTCAACCCCGCCGGTAAAACAGAAACAGTATCGCCCTTGTGGATGGAGGCGCTAAACTCGTCCGGTATCGTAAAATCGACCTTTAAGCTGTCGAGTTGCTGAAGCGATGCGATCACATCGGCAGTTGCAACATATGCACCTGCGCTTACATTCCTCAACCCCAGCACGCCGCTGAACGGAGCCCTGAGCATTGTCTTATCGATAAGTGCGGAATAATACCTGATGTCTGCCCTGATGCTATTGGCCTGGTTGACTGTGGCATCATAATCACTTTGATTGACACCACTGATGTCGAGTAGTTTCTTTAACCTTTCCTGGGTCTTGACCGCGAGGTCCAGCAACACTTTCGACTTATTGAGCTGAGCTTCCACGTCTTCACTGTTGATCTTTGCTATCAAAGTCCCTTTTTGCACCCGCTGGCCTTCGTGCACATTCAGGTAGGTTATCCTGCCCGCGACCTCGGGATGGAGCTCAACATATTGATTGGCGACGATAGTGCCGTTGGCCTCAACTATATTACTGATCGTCTGCGGATGAGCAATAATGACATCCACTACGGGGACGGGGCTGCTTGCTTTAGGGTGCTTATTATTATTACACGCCGGGAGCAAAAAGCAAATTGCAACGCCGGCACTGATCAAAAATAACGATCGCATTTATATATTAATTAGAAATTGAGCAATTCATTGACCGGAGTTGCTGATCCTTATGGAAAAATCAGCCACATGCGGGTTCTTACGATCGGAATAAATAGTTCATTTTAAATGCATCCCGGGCAGAGCATAAACCAACTATCTAACGATCAAACAATAACGTGTATAAAAATCAGACCTGTAAACGGCGATGCCTCAGGTATAAAGGGCGGAGGCTGCCCAAAGGCGAGTGCTGCTCTTTAAAGCCAAACGTATTAATACTGCCGCCCAGGAGGAAAAGCAGTGCAAAAGAAATAAATGTACCAAACAGAAACGGGACTATCGGAGCATTATCCGGGAATTGAACATGATCCGCAGCGGATACCCGGTTGGTGTAGTTGTGCTTGTTGCGGAAACCGTCTTTAATTTTTTTACTAAGGAAAGTCTGGGTAAAATGTGACGGGTTAACTTTTCGTTCTATAAGTTTACGGGACGCGCTGGAAAAGACGATACAGAACACAGCAAGACAAAGCCACAGAAAGCTTCTCAAACCGGCTTTGTTATAGTTCGCCTTTGTTGTCATAGAGGTACTCTTATCGCAAAGCTACCGTTAATAATATCAATTCCATCTAATTGAGGCCGGGCGGGTTCTTAAGAATATCTTAAATATCAGCCCGAAGATCGCTGCAAAATATCTTTACAGAGCGCATCAAAACACCATTAATCATTAACAACCAAAGCGTTACTATAACGATCGATATAGTTGCATCTGCCTGCGCTGATACGCACTAACTAAGCTTACAGCTTCACAAATTTCCGCACTTCGGTGGCGCCATCTCCACGGAATGTGATATAATACATTCCTGAAGGAAAACTAACCACATCAACTTTGGTTTCAGAAGTTATCAGTTGCTGCTCCACTATCTGCTGGCCCAGGTTGTTGGTAATGGTGAACGTGCGATATGCCGATAAATTGCCTGCTAAGATCGTTAGTTCATTATCAACCGGGTTAGGGAATACCTCCAGGAAGCTACTGTTCACATTGCCTACACCTGATGTTGCCGGCCCGGAATAGATGTATGCATCAGAGAAGGACTGGCAGCCGTTGGTATCTGTAACTGCAACCTTGTAATCGCCACTGCCGGTAGACGGAGTGCTGAGCGACGTAGCCCCGGGTATCAGCACCATGTTTTTATACCACTGGTAGGTAACATAGTATGTGCTGGTATAGAATACCGATCCATTGAAATTCACAACAGGGTCAGGCAGGGGATGCTCGGTAACCGGCACGGATACGGTAGTGGCTGTGCAACTACCGGAGATCGATACCTGGCAACTGTAGTCGCCTGGGATCGTGGCATTGTATACCGGGCCGGTGGCACCGGGAATTATGATACCGTTCAAATACCACTGATACGTTACGGTTCCTGAAGCGCCGGAAACACTGGTGGAAAGTAAAGCGCTGCTACCCCAGCAGAAAGACGCTGAAGTGATCGGAACAACAACCGGCGTTCCAACAACAGTAACTACTGTATCTGCATGTGTAACATCGCTGCAACCGGTAGCCGGATCGGTTACCTTCACCCTATACCCACCACCAACAGTGGCCAGGTAGGCGGCATTTGTTGCGCCTGCGATCGGTGCGCCGCCTATATACCATTGGTAGTTATAGCCTGCAATTGCATTGAGGGTAACACTGCCGCCGGTGCAAAATATGGTAGGCTCGACAGGGGAAATGTCGAACCAGATATGGGATGATTTGATTAAAATTTATCAAGTTGCAAAGAGGCTCGGCATATAATCCTGAATGTATTATTTGTTCTTTTGTTCAGTAAATTTCAAACAAACCGTATTATCTTAATACAGTATTAAAAGTCTATTTTTTTTCATCGTGTCCTACTGCTTCGTTTTGAACAACTTTAGCATCCCGTTATCATACATTTGAGTCATGATGTCTGTGAATGGCGGATATGTATATATATTGGATGTCCCGCTTTCAGAGAAGGTTCAAGGTGATATGAGAGCTGGAGTAGATAAATTATCATTATTTGCGTTTATTTCTTACCACTGTTCCAACCGTATCGGAACTGAACTGCCTGTCAGTGATTGATTGTCGGCAACAATGGAATTCTTTTTCGGACAGGTAGTTGTACGGCTTATCAATAAATTGCATTTTGCAACTATCACTACAGAAAAAATATTCTTTTCCTTCTAGTGCTTACATCTACTTTCGTTTGCGTGCCGGTTATTGGCTGCTGAATTAATTGCTGGCCGATGCTGTTGGAGATGGAATACATTGAGTATGCTAAGACTTCCATTTTTATTATTAACTGGTCAGTGGTTGGGTTAGGGAAAACCTGTACACCGGGAACAAATGTCTTAATTCCTGTGGTGCCCGGAACCAAGGCTCCGTTCGAAGACACAATATATTCACCCGATGTTGTCCTGAAGCTTGGTGAGCATGTTACGGCCATTACTGAATTTATTCTATACTCCAATGTTCCGGCAGGTGGCGTAACATCTGTATAAGACGTAACCGTATTTGCAACCGCCGCGATATTCACAAAGGGTCCACCACCGACACTTCGTGTTATATTTTGAGTAGTTACAGGTGCACCAACATAGGTATTCCAGATCAGGTTCACCACACCACCAACACCAAGATTGGCTGATAAATGGATCGTGGTATGAACGGTACTGGAGCTAAGCAGGGTCTCAATTCCACAAGAATCCAGTGCAGTAAGCTGGTAACTGTAACTCTGTACCACAGGATAGGACCCGGTATCCAGATAGGTACTAAATGCATTGGACGGCTGGCTTTCAATTTCCACAAATACGCTTGAAGAATTTTCCCTGTAAACGTGGAACTGTTCGATGTTGTTAACTGCAAATTGATTCCATATCACTAAGTTTTTACCTGTTGCCGAGTCAACGTCCACTACACATATTTGTGGCGTCTGTAACCCTTTGACGTGTATTGTTTTTGTAACAGGGCAGCCTGTGACAGCATAAGTGACATTTGCAGTTCCGACAGCAATTCCCGATACGATCCCCGTCGGACTGACCGTAGCCACGGAGGATGGGCTACAGCTCCAGATACCACCTGGCGTTGCATCGCTCAATGCCACGGTAAAACTTGTACATACATTTCCCAGACCCGAAATAGCGGCCGGGGTTGTAGCTCCTACGCTGACAGTGTAAGTTGCAACAACAGGGCCGGGAAGTGAATAGGAAATAACAGCAGTTCCTCCGGATATGCCGGAAACAATACCTGAGCCCGAGCCTATGGTAGCTATTCCCGGTGATCCGGAACTCCACACGCCGCCAGAGATAGCATCAGTTAATGTAATTGTTGCACCAACGCACACTGAAGACGGACCATAAATATTGGGTGAAGGGAATGCGCTATCAATACCGGTCGCAGTATTTTGAAAAGTATATGCATAAGAAAATACCGCACTATCCCCGGCGGCAATAGTACCCAAATTAAATACGATCCCAATACCTATATCACCCGCATCATTAATACCAGTATTGTATTCCGGCACGATGGCGGCAGTACCCGAATATACAGTACTCAGATCAGTTACATAAAAATCTATCGGGTAGTTATCATATGCAAGCGCTTTCGCACGACTATCCTTTGTGCCGAGCCCCAAATAAGCGAAAGTGTAGACTTGCCCATGTGCTGATACCAATACTCTATGCGCTGTGTCATTTTGATAGTCAACATAATTGTTGGTCGTATACCCTCCCCCGTGTGCCTGATCATTATCCGGATCACACCCCCTGAAATAGTACACATTATTCAATGGGGTAAGACCGGTATTTGTAAGGATCACTTTCATAATTACCCATGAAGCATTAGTATCAAGGGTCGTGCGCATATTTACGGCGAGCTGGCCGCCGGCAGTTGTACCCACCCATGTAGCTACTGCCTTTCCTCCGCTATTGGAGTAAGACACATTATGACCAGTTAGTGATCCCGGGCCGGTTATTCCGCTATTATTTGTCAATGCCCAGTTCAGCCCGGATGGGCCTCCAACCTGTATACCCCACCCTTCGTAAGGATTGCCAGCGTAGGTATAATCGCCCATTAAACCAGGTGCACCTATACTCCATCCGTTATGCCCCCAATCATAGACTTCGGCCAAAACTGTATCACCGTAGCCGCCACCTGCATCTGGATGGTATCCTGCAGGCACAGGGTGAGCGCCAAATGCGCCTAAGTCGTTTTGACCAATCTCTAAATATCGCCCTTGAACAAACACATTTGACCCTACCATCTGTGCAAATGAAGGGGCGCTGATATGACACAAAGCAATTAATACAAGGACTGAGGTGAAAATATTTCTCATAAAAAGGCCTTTAAACAACTGAAGACATGATTTGTTAATTCACACAAAACATTATATCTGCTTTGCCCGAAAACAAATATACATAATCTGCATTAAAAAGAGAGTTTAATATAAAACAAGAATTGTCTTGCAAAAGAAATATTAACCCACCACCGCCTTATCCGCCTTGTAAGCCGCAATTACTTCGCAATACAGCTTTTCGTATTGAGGTATGATGTGCTGTTTTTCGAATTTGCGGGCCTGGGCTATAGCTGCCTTTTTGAAGTCGAGGAGGCGGGCGTCATCACGGAGGATGTTTATCGCATTGACAGCCATATTGTCTATATCACCTACATTGCTGAGGAAGCCGGTCTTGCCCTCGATGTTGATCTCAGGCAGGCCACCGGCATTAGTGGCTACAAGCGGAACACTACAGGCCATTGCTTCCAGCGCGGAAAGTCCGAAGCTCTCAGTCTCAGATGGCAATAAGAAAAGATCGGCAATGCTGAGTATCTCGCTTATCTGCTCCTGCTTGCCCAGGAAGCGCACATCATTGTATATGCCCAATGATCTGGATAGGTCCTCTGCGCTTTGCCTGTCGGGCCCATCGCCTATCATCAGTAGTTTGGATGGAATTTCTTTGTTTACTTTTTCAAATATCCTGATCACATCATGCACCCGCTTCACCTTGCGGAAGTTGGAAACATGCACCAGGATACGCTCCCCGACGGGTGCAAGCATCTGCTTGAAGTGGTCTTTATCGGTCTGGTGAAAGCGTTTGATGTCTACAAAGTTGTGAATAACGTGTATATCTTTCTCAATCTTGAAAGAGCGGAATGTTTCTTCCTTCAGGTTTTGAGATACTGCTGTTATCGCGTCGGATTCATTTATTGAAAAGGTGACTACGGGTGCATAGGTAGCATCCTTGCCCACCAACGTTATATCGGTTCCATGGAGTGTAGTAATGAATGGAATATCGGCACCGGTCTTCTTAAGTATCTGCCGGGCAAAGTATGCAGCGGATGCGTGCGGTATGGCATAATGCAGGTGCAGAATATCCAGCTTCTGATTTACGATCACATTCACCATGGCACTGGCCAGTGCAGTCTCATAAGGTGGAAAATCAAAGAGTGGGTATGTAGGCACCTTTACTTCGTGAAAGTAGATATTGGGATGGAAGCTCTGGGTAAGCCTTACCGGCTGCTCGTAAGTAATAAAATGCACCTCGTAACCTTTGTCAGACAGCGCCAGCCCAAGCTCTGTAGCCAGAACGCCGCTGCCACCAAATGTGGGGTAACATACAATACCAATTTTCATCTTGATCGCTTCCATATAATAGTGTGCCTGCCTTTGACCGATACTAAATAACAAATATCGTTACCCCTGCCCAATAGGCGCTGATAGGCGTATTGGATTAATCAATAACAATGCGAAATTCCAAAAAAAGGAAAATACAAACTCCATAGCGAGAGTGAATGATGCCGACCTGGAATTTGGATTCTCACCTTTGCGGTTTCTACGGCTTCTTTGCATTAAAGACGACATAAGCCTTTACCAGGCCTGCATCATCGTAGCTCATCTTTGACTGTTTGAACATCTTGGGGAGTATCTCGTCCCACTGAGAAATGGTGAAAGCGCCCGGCACAGGGAGGTCGTGGCAGTTGCCGCAGGTCTTCTCAAACAGGCCCCTACCCTGCTCACGCTGTGCATCGGTATAGCTGTTTTTTGCATAATCTGCCTCCTGGGCAGGCGTTTTTTTAGCAGTTGTGTGCATTTTCTTATGGCAGTTTGTAAAGAGCAAAATGCATGCACAGGTACAAAAGAGTATGGTTGCTTTCTTCATTGAATAATTTCTTGGTGACAATATTACTTATAAAAAAGGGAATTGAAAACCGACGTATATCGAACGAATAGCTACGCTATCCATTAAAAGAAACGAATCAAACAACAGGAAAACAACATCGATCAGCGCGTACCGAAATGATAGTCGTCGTACGAAAGCCTTGCCCAGTAACCATTTCAAGAAATTTAAAACAGCCCGCAATACGCTTTTGCATTTCTTTCACTTATTTATCGCAGAAAGATTTTGCTGGTTAGATTCGTATCCCTATCTTTGCGCTCCCAAAACGAAAAAGGGTAACGGTTATTCTGGTTGTGGTTGAGGGGAAAAAGTTCTTTAGAAAGCGGGATGTTTGAAGCGAAAAAGTTGTTGTTGAAAATTAATTTTAAAAAC
>CANJQU010000106.1 GCA_947476485.1 Chitinophagaceae bacterium | reverse complement strand
CCTTATGGAGCCCATAGGCTATCATAGTGGCAAGTGTGATGAATAAGACGATCCAGTCAAGTGTGCTCATTTATGTGCAGATAGAGAGCAAGTTAGTTGCGTTTATGGAATATGCAAAAATGATGACCTTTATATTGGCGTATATTACCGTTTATTTGATAAAATTGAAATGAGGCATTGGGCAATATACAATTATGCAAGTGATATTGAGTGGTGAACAGAAGTCATTGAAATTTGCTTTTACAGAACAATAGCCTGGAAGGCTTTACTGTGAATAGCCCTGGGCAGTGCCCGGGGACTATAATGCGCATCACAGTCAACCCCAACGGGGTTGACTGTAAACCGTTACAAAAGGTATTTTTCATCGAATTCGATCCCATTCTCTATTAGCAGCCTCTTATATTCATCATGAAAATTTTCGGATCTGTGGTGCACTTTTTGATTTTTTATGTATTCTATAATGATATTCTTCTGCGCTATAGAATAAGTGAATGCTCCATAGCTCTCTTGCCAACCTTTGAACGCAGGAAACTTACCACATTCTTTCATCCATAGGCTGCTGGCCACTTTGATGTCTTTTACGTAGTCAGCAAGTGATAAAGATGGATGCAGGTCGGAAAAAATATGGATATGATCTTCTATTCCGTTAATGCGGTATAGCTTGCATTTGTGATTTTTAATTATGCTCCAGATGAACTTATATAACTCCTCGCAGTGAACTTCCGCGATGGTAGGCTCCCTATTTTTTGTACCAAAAACAATTTGATAAAAAATTTGGCGGTGGCTCATGTTTCAGTCTATCGAGAACTAAAAATAAAAAAAGAAATCGCACCATGTTACTTCCGACCACATTTAACCCCTATGGGGTTATCATTGCTTTTTTGTTTTCCACCGGTTTTCACCGGTGGCTATTCATAATTAAGCCCTCCGGGCTTCCGGGCATTAAAGCCTTTAAGTGCATGATCTAACTAATCCACCGGTATATCCTTCGCCTTGACACTAATATCATGAACAATAGCATCTAATTCATCTGCCGTTGTATTAAAATAGCCAGCCCATTCCTTAAATTCCTCAGATTGCATATCTATCTCCCTCAACACATTTACCAGCCCCATCATTCTTGCCAGCGGCGCCCTCACCACGTGCGACTGTATCCAGGCTATCTCTCTTAATTTTTTGTTTTGCGCTTCGATGTCATCCAGATATTTAACCCGCTCCGTGATGTCGTGAAAGTTCACGATATAGGCTTTTACGCTTTCGAAATTAAGAAGGTTGGTGATCGTTCCTTCTATCCATACGTAGCGGCCATCCTTGTGCAGGAAGCGATACTGGTATGGCAGCGGCACACCGGGAGCCACCTGTGCCTTGTTAAAAAGGTCGTTACTGGGTTGCACATCCCCGGTCTCCAAAAGGTCGAAAATGATCCTGTTTTTAAGTTCTGCGGTACTGTAACCACTTATTCGCCTCACTGCGGCGCTTTGATATACGACTCTTGCGTTCTCATCGATAAGTATAATAGCGTCTCGCAGGTTTTCGGTTAAAGCCCTATGCTTCTCTTCACTCTGTCTTATTTTTATTTCTGCAAGTTTATGCTCTGTGATATTATTGAAGACACCATCTATGTGTGCAGGAGTGGCATTATTTTTGGCAATCAATTTTGCACTCATCGATATATATACCAGGCCACCCTCTTTTGACTTAAATTTCATTTCATGGTCTTTTACCTCGCCCTTTTCCCTAAGGAGGTTAAGGAATATTTCCCGCTCTGATGTGTCATAATAAACGTCGATGACTTTTGTACCTACCAGATCTTCCCTGGTGTATCCGGTATGATTTCTGATCGACGGGCTGATCTCCAGAATAATACCATCCAGGCTGGTTTGAAAAAAAACATCTATTGCATTTTCAAAAATGTTACGGTATTTCGATTCACTTTCCTTCAGTTTTTCTTCTGTCATTTTACGCTGAGTGATATCACGTGCTATTGACAAATACCCCGTACCAAGCGCCTTGGTATGCACTTCCATATCCAGGTTCCTTCCGTCCTTAGTACGCCATTGGCGTTCTATCAGTAATGTTTTGTGCTTCCGGAAATGCTCCACCTGAATAGGGAGTTTTGCCACCTCTTCAAGGGTAAACACATTGGCGAGCTTCATGCGCAGCAGCTCATCACGTGTATAGCCCAGCACACCGCAGGCACTGCTGTTAACCTCAACTATGTTTGTCTCTGCGTCAAGCAGCAAAATAGGGTCGCTTGCATGATCTATCAGCGAGTGATACCGCTCTTCCTGCCGGGCTATTTTATCAAAAGCAAGACTTGTCTGGTGATTGACGATGTATTGCAGTACGCTCATTACAAGTGCGGCAGCCATAAAACCCAGCCAATATGATACCGGGTTTTTAAACAGGGGTGTCACCGGCAGTTGGTGATTTACCTGCAGCACCAGCATTATTAACGTAATGACCACACTCACTACCGCTGTTTTTATGCCCCCTTTCTTTCCTAGCAGAATGCCACCGGCAAATATGGTTGGTGGGTAAGTCATCATTGCCGGCGTGGTAACGCCTCCGGACACAAACGCGGCAACAGACGTAATAGTGATACAAGTGCCGAGAAACATGTAAGCGGCAGCAAGTGAATGACCTTTTTGATTAATGAATAAAGTGAGCCCGAACGTTATATACATGGTGAGCGCAATAACTACATCATGTACCAGGAAATCAGGATTCAACAATACCCTGATGGAAAATAAGGTGGAGATAATTATAGCCCAGATCCAACACAAGTAGTAGATCAGGTATGATCTGCGATTTTCGCCGGTAATGCTGGTTTCTGCAGGTGCTAGGGGAAGAAAATGCTTTGATCGAAAAAACTCCATGTATGCGTTAATGCTCTGAAAAATTGGGCAAACATAAAAATTTTAGTTCGAATTAACGCCGATATTATTTTGCTGAAAATTCAATGTATATCGCAATAATACATACTCATTTATAATAACTGGTAAAGCAATAATACAAAACGATTTGCACGACAAGTATCGCAACAACTGCTATGTACCAGGCTTTGTAGGAATGTTTTTTGGGGAGGTTCATTATAAAGAAATTATCTGCCCGCAGTCGTGTAGTTCGTCATCGTATCATCCACACCGTTGATATTGAAAACGCCGCTGACCAGGTTTACGGTATTAGCATTGTAGTTGTAGTACAGGGTAACCTTACGACAGGACGGACCGCAATAGCTACCCGTATCATTCATGAAAATTATAGTGCCGGAGGTGGTGTATTCGTCTAGTATGTTTAGCCTGATGCCACCAACTTCTACTATCTCCTTGTTGAGAATGGCAATAAGGAAGGAAGTATCGGGCAATGCGTGCGTACTGTCTATAACGACCGACCCATTATGATAATGCCGTTGAAAAGCAGCATGCCAGGTGTGCGGGCCAGACATGCGCTGCATACCGTACTTGTCATATTGATAGCGTTCCTTGCAGCCGTGCAGCAAGCAGGCTGATATCAGAAGCACAAGGAGGAAACTCAGAGTTCTCATCAGGGATAAAAATACTAATAAATTGCAATCTCCGGTAACGATAAACAATTACCCGCAAAGATTCGCAAAGAGCCGCAAAGTACTTGCTATACAACTACCTGTTCTTTGCGAGCCTCTGCGTAAGCTTGGCGGCGTTTGCGGCAAAGTGTCACACGCCTACTTCCCCACACTAAGCATATTCATCAACAACCGTATCGCCCCTTTATTACCGGCAGGTATCTGGCGGCTGAAGGAAAGCGAGGTATAGACATAGTTGCCCTTGCCCACTTTAGCGTAAAGCGTTCCGCCCTCAAGTGGTTTTTCGCCTTCGTCGTGCATGGAGAACAGGGTCTTGTATTTTTCGTCCCACTTGGATGCAAAGTAGAGACCACGCTCCTGTACCCAGTCAGTGAAATCTGCATCTGTGATCACGTTTGGATAGTTAAGCAGGCGGGCCTTAGGGTCCACAACGGTCATCTTAGCGTCTTCTTCAGTCACGCGGTCTGACGTGATGGTGAACGGAAATGGGCCAACTTTGGTAGTGGCGAGATCCTGGGTGGTGTTGTACTGCATTACCAGTGTGCCACCGTTTTGGGCGTACTCAAATAATACCGGCAGCCAATAAGACATGCGCTTCTCCACGTTCACAGCCCTGATACCGGTGATGATGGCGTCATACTTTTTTAGTTTAGCTGCATTCGTGAGTTCGGTTTCTTTCAGCACATCTACCTCAAGTCCTGCGAGGCGCAGAAATGTTGGCATGTAGTCGCCGGCACCTTCAATGAAGCCGATGCGCTTTACAGTACATTTCCAGTTAGCACGCAGCACTTTCGCAAATGGTTCTGTAAAATACTGTAGCGAAGGCAAGTGACTGTACTGGATAAGGTGCATGGACTTTTTGTACACGTCTGCGCCGGATGATAACTGCGCATTCAAAAAGAAATCATTGCCAGCTTCTGCGCTTAGCGCTTTAGCATCGATGCGGATAGAAACAATAGTATCTGTGGACGAAGCAAGATTGAGGTCTCGAAGAGTCGCAACTGCTTTGGGTGATTTTGTGCTGCCGATCTCCAGCGTGCCGCCCTTAATATCCTTATAGGTGTGTATGCGCACCTCTGCCTGCACAGAGCCGTCCGGATTTGTGATGATGAGACTGTTATTGAATGCTACCGTAGCTGCCGGCACTATTCGCAGTTGCTCCACCACATCACCTTTTACAGGATCTGTCTTTTTGTAAGATAACGGTACCTGCAATGAAAAATCAACATCATTTATCCGCAGCTTCAGTGTGATGTTCAGATTATTTGGGGTTTCAGGCAGACCGATAAGGGTATCGTTTGCAATGGAGAACATATCCTTTTCAGGATGAGGATTAGACAGCCAGTAAGGCTGCGTAAGTGGCGCATCTGAAGGTATGGAAACGCTGTGCTCGAATGTAAGCAGGGAATCAAAAGGCACGGTCATATTCGCTACGGTATCGCCATTGCCCCATTGAATAGTGTTCAGACTTAGCGGCATATGCGAGCGCGCTATTACATGCAAAGTAAACGGAAGCGTAACCCCTGCGACAGTTTGTGGCTGCTTTGCATACACCTCGGCCATCAAACCGGTGCAGTCGAGTATTACCTGGTCTATTTCTTTCAGCTTCTCGGTGCGCCAGTAATTGTCTTTTACTTCAGTTATTTTTTTGCGCACTGAAAACAATGCTGCAAGGCTTGCTTCCGGCTTTTTAAAGTCGAAATAGTCTGCTATGGTTTTTAGATCGGTGCCAATATCGGGACGTCCTACCCTGCCCCAGGTCATGTCTATACCTTCAAACAAGGATGTAGAAAAAGTATCGCCTGCTACCAGCTTGAAATATTCAGTCAGCACGCCGGGAACGCTGGGCGTACCTGCGCCCTGACTCTTGTGAACGCTGCGACTGATCCCCGCGATCTCGCCGGTACCATATCCCATTGCAGGTTCGTAATTACCCACAGTCATCTTGAACATATCTTCAGATTGTGTGCTGAAAGTGCCGAATTTGTAGGCATTAAATATCAAACGTTTTGGCTTCCATGCATCATAGTATTTCAGGTGTTCGGTATACTGGGTTCTATCGCCTGTAACCTTATATGCCTGTGCGGCAATGATCGCAGATGCTGCATGCTGTCCGTGACCGGCCTGGGTATTGGGTGGAAAACGGCAGATAACTACATCAGGCCGGTACTTGCGCATCACCCAAACGGCGTCATAGGTAAGCAGGTATTGCGGCCAGTGCTTGAAGGTTTCTTCATTAGTTTTTGAAAAACCGAAATCTATTGCGCGGGAAAAATACTGTTCAGCGCCATCTATCTTGCGCGCCTCCATCAGTTCATGAGTACGGATGAGGCCGAGTGCATCGCCCTGCTCACTGCCCAATATGTTCTGACCTCCATCGCCACGCGTAAGCGAAAGATAGGCGGTGCGCATGTGCTGATCGTTCACCAGCCATGCCAGCAGGCGGGTATTCTCATCATCGGGATGGGCAGCAACGTATAGCACATTTACCAGGTGCTGCAATTGCTGCATCTCATGATATATCCTTTCAGAACTGGCCGGGCGCACCTGCTGTGCACTCGCACCGGATACAAGGCCTGACACCAATAGTGCGGCAACAATTTTTCTCATGGATCAATTTTATAGAAAGCACGAATTTACTCCTTTGCGTCAAAACAAAACCGGCAATTTGGTTATAGCCAAATTGCCGGAAACTATTTTAGACTGATTTTAATTATCTGTCGATATCCTGCTTGTGGCGGATGGACTTGTTGATCTCGTCAATGAGCTTGGTGTTATTGGCTATGTATTCTGCTTCGTTAGCAGATCCCTTTGCCATTTCCATTGATTTCTTTGCAGCAGAGATCGCTTCGTCATTGTTACCTTTTCTTCTTTCTATACGGGCCTTCAGGTACCACATATAAAAAGCTTTAGGATCCTGCTCCAGCGCTTTGTTTACGTAACTGCTTGCAATGTCTGTCTTCTGGTTGGTCTCATAATAATAGTTAGCAGCAGAAAAGTACGGCAGCGGCTGTGGATGATTGATCGCTTTGTCGATGTTGGTTTCTACCGCTTCTGAATTGCGGGCAGTTACCGGCAACACAACCTTTGTGCGCTCCCATACCATTTCTATTTTGCAGGTAGTGTAAGTAAGATCTGTTACATTGATAGTAAATGTCTGTACATCTTCCTGCAGGTTGATCACCTTAACGGTGAACCGTGCTACGTCATTCTCTTTAGAATACCCATCAGCGCCCCAATTCCCGAGACCTGTGTTGAGTATCACCCTCCACTGATCTTTGTCTGGCATGGTATACATTGCGTACTCGCCCGCTTTCACCTTCTGGCCTGCAATCTCTACGTCCTCACCAAACCTGACCTTAGTAGCTGCATTAGCGCCCGTACGCCATATTTTGCCATAGGGAACAACGTCGCCAAATATCTTGCGGCCCCTCATAGACGGGCGGCTGTAATTGATCTCAATATTGGAGATAGAGAAGTCCTGCGAAATTTTTGCCGTCGGGCTAAGTGCCGGAAGCTTCAGTGAACTTTGCGCAAAAGTAGCCAGCGATGTAGCAGCAAATATTACGGAAAGGAGAAATCGTTTCATGAGCATTTGTTTTTTGAGACCGCAAAATACGAAGTAAGTTGATAAGTTGAAATGTTGATGTTGAAATGTTGTTGTAAACTGTAAATAATTCTATACTCAATTGCGCAGAATATCAATCACCATGACATAGAATACACTTGCATCTCGTGCTATAAACGCAAAGGGAAATTAAAAATGCTGTTGTTCGTATTTCGTACCGATCCAATTTGTAAGTATTGCTGCGTAATACAGAATGAATTGCCAACTAAAAAAAGTCCCGATACCGCTAACGGTATCGGGAAAGGACTGAGCTTACTAACCCATCATTGTCTGACAAATGTCCATAAAAAAATCTGCATTTTAAAATAAATATTTTAAATATACTTAGACGCGTACAACAGCCCGATGGCAATTTGATTTTGAACATTGTGATGATCTGTATTCAACAAAGACGAAATATCTGCTATTAGTATTTTCAACGTCCGGGGACTTGATCTATTTCAATTTTCCTGAATCAACTAAGGGGAACTTTATAAACAAAACGGTTAATATGTGACGAAATAACGTCCTGTAATTTATTAAAATGGCCAATTAGTCAGATTAAAAATTAAAAAAGTGCCATAATTGCCGCTTTTCTGAAAAGGTACATAGTTTGCAATACTACTTTCAAACACAAAAAAACTAAAATTATGTACTACAAAAGAAACTTTGGCGTAGCGCCCCGCACAATAGGCGGATTGATGGAAGACATGGTTCAGAATGGTTGGACCAAATTTAATGAAGAAGTTAGCTCATATGTTGCCCCGGTAAATATCCAGGAAACAGACAAGAGCTATGAATTGCACCTAGTAGCTCCGGGATTGAAAAAGGAAGACTTCAGGATCAATCTTGAAAAAGACACTTTGACGATCTCTTATCAGCATGGAGAACAGAAAGAAGAAAACAAGGACCAGCCAAAAGAAAAATGGTTGAGGAGCGAATACCGCATGAGGTCTTTTAAAAGAAGCTTCACGCTAAATGAAAAAGTGGACGCAGGCAACATCTCTGCTAAATATACCGATGGTGTATTGCTGGTAACCTTACCTAAGAAAGAAGTGAGTGAACCAGTGAAGCACGAGATCGCTGTGAACTAACCCCACCCCTAAAGGGGCTTCCTCTCGATTTCTGAAAATTGAGCGAGAGCGCTTTAGAGTAATGGGAAGAAAACAAGTAACGAAGACTGTGTGAGTTAGGGGGAAGTGAGAGAGAAGAAGGAAAGGCGGTTGAACACCGCCTTCCTTTTTTAGTAACACCAAACCCCTAAAGGGGCTTCCTCAAGTAATATGCGTGGATGCGAAATGAGAGAAAGTCCCTTTAGGGGTTTGGGGTAAAAACTACAAAACCTGTAAGCCGGATCCTGTACCCTGTGAAGAGTGGCTATCATTTATCTGGGATGTTGCTCACGCAACACCTCGAGCTGCCAACCCACGCACTCGGACGAGCCGCCCTCAGGCGCACGCTTATTTGGCATTTCAGCACGCAAGGTTTACCCCTATTCATGGTTGCCCATGTATACCGTAGTCTCTTACACTACTTTTTCACCCTTACTCCAATCGAAACCGGGGCGGTTATTTTCTGTGGCACTGTCTGTTCCCTGTTGCCAGAGACCTACCCGTTAGGTAGTGCGTTGCTCTTTGCTGTCCGGACTTTCCTCCAGCACTTGTATGCAGGCGATAACCCGGTTTTGTAGCGGGACGAAGATACGTTAAAAGTCGAAGGGCAAAAGTGAAAACCAAAAAGTACTTAACATTAATCCTAATTTTACGAAATGAAAAGAATCTTCGCCTTTCTTACGACAGCCATTGCGGTATTTATAAACTTTACTGCCGGAGCACAACAAAATAC
This sequence comes from Chitinophagaceae bacterium, assembly GCA_947476485.1. Lineage (GTDB taxonomy): Bacteria > Bacteroidota > Bacteroidia > Chitinophagales > Chitinophagaceae > Nemorincola. The sequence goes on along the minus strand of CANJQU010000106.1, from coordinate 6,081 downwards.
CGATAACAAATCGCTGCTGTGGCAGATAACCGGCAAAGGACTTGCAAAGCCATCTTATCTATTTGGCACTATGCACCAGATATGCCAGGACGATTATTTGTGGACCGACAAGATGAAGACCAGCCTGGAAAAGAGCGAGAAGGTGTGTTTTGAAATGGACATGGACGATCCCAATGTGATGATGGAAGTTGCAGCAGGGTTGATAGACAAAACCGGAAAAGAGCTGAAAGACTATTTCACTCCTGAGCAATACAAACTGGTGCAGCAATATGTAAAGGACAGCCTGGGAATGGACATAACTATGTTTGCTAAAATGAAGCCGATAATGCTGCAGACCATGATGGGCCTGAAAGAAGTGAGCTGCAACAACCCGGTATCTTATGAAGAGAACATCATGAAGACTGCGCAAGGTGACCATAAAGAGGTGATGGGGCTGGAAGAAGCACAGGAACAACTGAGTGTACTGGAAACCATACCCACAGATACGGTAATAGCGAAACTGCTGGAAGACGTTACCGGCCACAAACAGGAAGGTGATGACGAGTACAAGAAGCTGATAGCCGCCTACAAGCAGCAGGACATCCCTGCACTGTACAAATACATAACAGCCTCAAACAGCATAAGCGATGATATGGGCCAGTTCCTGGATGTGCGGAATAAGAAATGGATACCCCGCATGTCTAAGAAAATGGAAAAGTCATCAGTGTTTTTTGCTGTGGGCGCAGGGCATTTGTGGGGAGATAATGGGGTTATTAATTTGCTGAGGAAGGACGGGTATACGATAAAACCGATAAAGTAAAACCCCCAAGCCCCCTGAAGGGGGATTCAGTGGCGAATATGTTTTCGACATTGGAACATAGCTCAATAGAGTCTTGTCGTGGGGAGCCTTACTCCGTGCCCTGTTACCCCACCAGCAACAGTCGTAATAATCCGAGCTCTAAGTCCAAATGGCAGCAACAACAATATCATCACCCACCATTTATTCATGGTTTTACAACTTAAACGTCGGATATATCTGTTTCGCGATCGCCTCATACTTCAGGGCCATATCCATTTTTCCGGCGCCTTTGTAAGAGAGGGCTAGGTATGGAATGTCCTTGCCATCCTTGGGATCGAGAGAGATGGCCTTGCTGAGGGCCTGTATGGCTTGCTCGTATTGCCCCATCTGGTAGTAGCAATGGCCTATATTGGAATAGCCGTTCACAAAGTTGGGGTTAGCTGCTACCAGCTTATTTAGTATGTCCAGCGCCTGCTGGTATTTCTTCTCGTATAGATAAGTAGCGCCAAGGTTATTCGCAGCATTGAAGTCGTTCGGGTTAATTTGCAGCGCTTTTATGAATTCAGGTTCCGCCTGGGCAAATCTGTTAGTAAAGTAGTAGACCAATCCTATCTGCTGGTGCACATCGGGCGTGTTCGGGTCATAAGTTAGTGCGGCATTGAAGTATGCCAGGGCCGAATCATAGGACTTCAGATTCAGATAGCAGCAGCCCAGGTTATACAGCGCCTGTGTAAAATCTGCTTTGATCTTTATAGCCATCAGGTAGTAAGGCACAGCTTCCCTCAGCCTGCCTGTTCTCATATATACAGTGCCGAGGTTATTAGCGGCAATAGAAGAATAGTCGCTCAATGCTATAGCCCGTTTAAAATGCCGCTCTGCAGAATCGTAATTCGGTACGCGGAACCATGCGTTCCCCGATTCGGTATGCGCATCGGTATAATCGGGATATATCGCTAATGCCCGGTCCAGGTACATGATGCTTTCTTTCAGCATCTGCCGTTGTTTGGCCGTATCTTTCTCCAGCGGATATTCGTTTTCAATCAGGTCGTTACCAATGTAGTAGTTGAGCCGGCAGTCGTTGGGGGCTTTGTCGGCGTCTGTTTTGTATAGCGAATAGTTGGTTTTCCAATCGGCATTGCGTGCCATAGTGAGTCCGGAGAAAATGAGGCATACGGGCACCATCACGGCCATCAGCTTCACATTTTTCAGCAGCGCAGGATAAGTGATCTCTGCACGCACCACCCACTTTTCGATAGCCAGCGCTATAAGCCAGCAAAAACCGGCTGAGGCAAAAAAGGTGAACCGCTCCCCAAGCTGCGCGCCCATAAGGAAGAACACATTGGTAAACAGTGACATTGTAGCCAGGAAGTACAGCGCACCAAATGCCCATGGGTCCTTCTTGTCTTTTATGAAACGGTACAGGCCCATGATACCCAGGAAAAGGTAAACAGCCAAAGAGAGTATTACCCATATATTACCAAAACCGACATAAGGAATACTGTTGTAACAATAATCGCAATTGAGTGGATAAGGCACAAACAGCAGCTTAATATACATACCGAGTCCCAGTATAGCAGTAGCTATGCGCATGGCCATATTGGGCGCTTTTGCCAGTGCATTATCTATGAACTCTACCGCAGCAGTGCTGGCGCCATAGTCACTGAGTATCTTGCCACGAATGACCAGGTATATACCGGCAGCAACGCCTGCGCCAACGGTCATCAGTGTAGCCTGTATCATCGACTTCCTGTTATCCTCATTCTTCTGGTAAAAGAAGAAAACAAGCGGGATGATAAACAGGAATGTGATCACCGTTTCTTTTGACAGGAAAGATAAAAAGATCATCAAAATTCCGGCAAGCAACTGCCATACCTTACTGCTCTTTTGATAGGCAAGAAATGCATTCATAGCGCCAAAGGCAAAGAAAAAGCACAATATCTCATCAAGGCTTTTGATATTGGCGACGACCTCCGTATGTATGGGATGGACGGCAAAGAGCGCCGACGCGATGAATGCTACACCCGTTCGGTTACGGTCAAATAGTTTGTCTAAAAATAAGAACAACAGAACCACGCAACCCGCAAAGAACAGAACATTAAAAAAGTGACTGGCGCCGGGCTTATCGCCAAAGACCTGGTATTCGGCTGCAAATACCACCAATGACAGCGGGCGGTAGTTCTCATTCTTCAGGTAGGCGAACCCCTTAAGGCGGGGTGTACGGAACAGCTCAGGTATACCCTTAAAACCCTGTGTGACGATCGTATTCTTCGAAAGCACCATGGAATCATCAAGCACATAGCCATTTTGCAAAGTATTGGCATATACCAGGCAGGAGAGGACAACCAGGATGATACAAAGTTTTGCCGTCACCGACATCGGCTTCCTTTCTGCCTTCGGTTTGCTTTCTTCAACTTTGTTCGATACTACAGGTTTTGGGGCAACCTTCGCTACAGGTTGCTTATTGGGTTTCTTTGCCATCTATTTTGTATTGCCGGATAAAGATAATAATTAACCCCAAACGGGCAATCAGGTGATATGTTGATAAGTGATTAGGTGACAAATATCCGGATTGGCACGATTTTAGCAACTGTCTATGTAAAGCTACTCAAATGAAAAAGACTACATCGGCGCTGATCTTCGCGGCAATAGGTGCAATCTGTTGTTTTTCCTGCACCAAGAACGACCCAACCGGTGTTTATAGCTGTGTATGCAACTATAATCTTAACGGAACCTATTATACTAACGATACCCAGGCTACTTTTCCCAGGCAATCACTAAGCATTTCAAAAGCAGAGTGTATCAATGATGGAGTTAGCCTTACAACCAGCGGCGCCAAGCAGGTCTCATGTGTTACGAAGTAACGCTCTTGCCCCTCCTTGGCTCCTTCATAATCGCAAATCTCTAAATTTCACAATTCTAAAAACAAACGGCACACTACCGCCTCACGGCAATATTTTTCTTACTTTGCCTTTGGAATGGAACAATCCCTAACCAAAACACGTGTAGAAATACTTCTGTTGTTTGCACTGTACCTCTTCATTTTGCCAAGGGCATACATGGAGTATGATATGGGCTTTTGGCGGGAATGGGCCTTGCAGATACATCATAATGGCCTCGGCAATACGTACAACTCCACTATCAATTACTTTCCCATTTATGTTTATGGGCTGTATATATACGATCTGCTGCAAGGCACAGATGCAAATATCATTCACAATATTAACAGCATTAAAATACTGTTTGTCTTTTTCGACTTCCTGCCCATTTTTGTACTATGCTGTTTCCGTCAGAAACTGCTGAGCTTCAAAATACCCTATCTCTTCCTTCTCCTAAACATTGCATACGTATTCGATTCTATGGTGTGGGGCCAGATAGACAGTATATACACAAGCCTGGCATTTCTGGCCATCATCACTACCCTACGCTATCCTGTTACTGGGGTTTTGCTATACTTGCTTGCGTTAAATACCAAACAACAGGCTATCGAATTTTTGCCTGTCATGGGAATAACACTCCTGTATAGTGTGCGGAAATTCAAAACGGTGCTTATTGCCTTAGCAAGTGCCGCGATTTTGCAGTTTTTATTACTCCTGCCATTCCTGGGCGCAGGTGGCGCAGGTAAATTGGTAGGCATAGCCGGCAATACCCTTGGGCTCTACAACCAGCTCTCTATTTGCGCTTTCAATATATGGTACCTCATTACCGGAAGCAATCCATATTTCATCAATTCAAACGATACATACTTCCTGCTATCTTATCGCACAACCGGGATGATCATGTTTGGTAGTGCTGCTCTTGCAGTGTTGCTGCCACTACTGCGAAAAGTATGGCAACTAAGAAAACACAACCTGCCGTTTGATGATGCCGGTTACCGCATTCTGTTTCTCTGTACCGGTCTGCTGTGCTTGTATTTCTTTTACTTCAATAGCCAGATGCACGAGCGCTATGCTTTGCCCATCATCATTTTCTTTTTCTTCTATGGCGTTGCGTCAAAAAACTATAAGTTATACATCCTTGCCTCTATCCCGTTCCTGCTGAGTCTTGATAAGTGTTTTCCGGACTATCTGCCGGTCAGGCACTATAAAGTCATTTATGCATCGGTGGTAATAGCGCTATGGTATACGGCAACCGTAGTTTACGGTAGTTATTTGTATTACAAACTGGTAACGGACGAAGGAAAGAAATCCCGGTTAGATACTGCCTGAGAAAGGCGATTTCTTTTCGATCACTTTATTCTCTTTGCGGCTCTTATATTGCTCGAACTGCTCTTTGGAAAGCACGGATTTGAACTCAGCCTCTTTATTTTTTATGATCTCTCCTTTCTTCTTGCTGATCGCTACCTTATCCGCAGAATGATTAAGGCCATCCATAAGGCAGGAGTAATACAAATTAAGGTCCATCACTTTATCATACTGGTCTGAGCTTAGATAGAGATTTTTGGTCATCCAGCGTGTCTCATTTTTACCTTTCTCCTCACACTGTTTGTTATGCTCCGGTTGCTTTTCTGCACGCAACTGTGCAAAAACAGGCCGTGAAGAGATCAGCAAAATAGCTATAGCTACAACGCTGAACCTGAACACAAAAAATATCTTACTAGTCAATATCATACGATGATATGAGGTATAATAATACAACACTCCACTTACAGATGAACGCAATCTATAAATTTGGCCGAAAAAAAATAAAGAAAAAAGATGCTTTTACCAGTCATTAACAATTGATAATCAAGCAAAAATTTCGAATTAGTTCTTTTTCATTACCATCTTGTCCAGGCTCTCCTGTGCCAAGGGATGATAATTTTTCCGGTACTTACCATACAGCAGTTTTGCCATTACCTCCCCTTTAGGTGTCTTCATCATTTCGCCATAAAGCGGCTCAAGGAACTTACGCCTTCCCACAGAGCTAAGGAAAATTTCCATTTGCGGATAAGCAACCGAATAATTGCCCTTCACGGCCATAGTAAACCATAGGTCAGCTATTTCGCTGTTGCCCGACTTCGTAAAGTTGAATGCCTGATCTAACTGGTGCAATTGGTTTACAGACAACGCAGGTGGCATCCGGCGCAGGAAATGCAGCCATTCATGGGTGGTCCAACTCGCTGTAACGAGTTCCTTGGGCGCAACATCGTTCAGAAAGCGATCCCGCTCTGCATCAACTTTTGCAAAACGCTCCTGTGGCGCCCGCGGACAACTGGCCGGTATACCGGGACCATATACCCATTCATTGATGTTCAATTTGTTTTTCAGCGCCGCATCGCCCTTTATGAGCGTTGTATCTAAATAGGTGAGAAAGGCTTCTGTTGT
>CANJQU010000105.1 GCA_947476485.1 Chitinophagaceae bacterium | reverse complement strand
TTCGGTTGTGTTTTCAAACTTAATTTGCATTTCCGCTATGTGCTCGCCGGGACCTAAAAGACGGTTGTGGGTTTCTGTATTTTCCATAACTTTATTTTTTAAAAATACTGACGTGTTTATGAAGACATGGAGCCAGATAAAACTTACTTATAAACAATTTTTAGAAGAGAGGAATTTAAAGCAGCCGAACCGGCGACTCTCCGCACTTCATAAGATCGAAGAATGTTTAAGAGCCAGCTACCCCAGCTTTTTTAAAGGACATGCGTTATTTACGCAGGTCAATAAATCGGAAATGAAAGAACGGTATGAGCATTGGAAGGGTCGGAATATTAATGGTGCGGAAAGTCAGGTGATCAATGATTTTTATAAGTTGGCAGACGTTTCCCCCGCAAAATAAGTCATTTAGCCGCCCGGGTTTGTACAGAGCGACTGTCTCGTAATGATCCGCCATTTTCTAATATCCCCTCCCTTCCTGTTTCTCCATATAATTCATGAAGGCGCGGTTGGCTACGCGGTTACCTCCCGGGGTGGGGTAGTTGCCGGTAAAGTACCAGTCGCCCTTGTTGTGTGGGCAAGCAGCGTTGAGGCCTTCAATTGACTGGTAGATCACATCCACTTCTGCAGTCACGTCTTTGTGGCGGAGCATGGAGGCTATTTTCTTGCTGATCTCATCGGGGGTAAACGGATGGTAAACGCCTTTTACAAAATTCTGCTCATGCAGCTTGCCTTGTGCATCGGCCTCTTTGCATTGGTTGTAGATATCCCGGAGTGTTGTTTCGTGTCCCGGTGTATCGGCCAGTAAGCCAACTGCAGCCTGGAAGGCAATGAAATCGCCCATGCGGCTCATGTCTATGCCGTAGCAGTCGGGGTAGCGTATTTGTGGTGCAGATGATACTACGATGATGCGCTTTGGTCCGAGGCGGTCGAGCATTTTGATGATGCTTTCGCGCAGGGTGGTGCCACGCACTATGGAGTCGTCAATGACCACCAGGGTGTCAACGCCTTTTTGCACTGTGCCGTAGGTGATGTCGTATACGTGCTGCACCATTTCGTTGCGGGAGGCATCTTCGGTGATGAAAGTGCGCATCTTTACATCCTTGATGGCTATCTTTTCGATGCGTACACGGCGGGCCACCAACTCCCGCATTTCTTCTTCCGGCATGTCGCGGCGGGAGAGGATGCGCTGTATCTTTATTTCCTGCAGATAATCTTCCAGGCCTTTGATGAGGCCATAGAAAGCGATCTCTGCGGTATTGGGTATGAATGAAACAATGGTGTTGCGTAGATGGTAATCGAGGGCTTTAAGCACTGTGCCGGCGAGGTTGCGGCCCAGTTCCATGCGTTCGCGATAGATATCCGGATCACTACCGCGGCTGAAGTAGATGCGCTCGAAGCTGCATGCGGTGTGCTCCCGCGGGGCAAGTATCTGTACTTCAGAAAATTCGCCTTTTGAGGAAACAATGATCGCGTGACCTGGTTGTAGTTTTTTTACCTGTTGCTGGGTAACATTGAATGCCGTCATAATAGCTGCACGCTCAGATGCGGCAACGACAATCTCGTCGTCCTGGTAATAGTAGCAGGGGCGTATACCATTGGCATCGCGCATCACAAAGCTGTCGCCATTGCCAATGAGGCCACTGAATACATAGCCGCCATCGAAGTGAGAGGTAGCCTGTTTTAGTATGCCTTCTATGTTGAGTTTTTCGGGGTTGGTATCATCAGCCTGGCAGAGATAGTAGTGAATAGTCTCTATCATGGCGCCAAGGTCGCTTTCACGCATGGTGCCGCTAGGGTGCTGGTCGAGCATGGCAAACAATTCGTCAGTATTGACGAGGTTGAAGTTGCCCGCCATTGTAAGGTTGCGGGTAGGGTTGATGTTGGGCTTTAAAAAGGGGTGGCAGAACTCTACATTGTTTTTGCCTTGTGTGCCGTAGCGCAGATGTCCCAGCAAAACCTCGCCTACAAAGCGCATATAGCCTTTCATAAGCCCCGGGTGCTGCAGTATCTCGGGGTACATTTTTTCCATCTCGCTCACTTCAGCATTAATGTTCTGAAATATTTGCGATATGGCCTGTGCCCCGCTCACGCGCAGCCTGTGCATGAATTGGTGGCCCGGCTCGGTATTGAGCTTCATAGTGGCTATGCCTGCGCCGTCCTGGCCGCGGTTGTGCTGCTTTTCCATGAGCAGGTACAACTTGTTCAGCCCATAAAAAGCTGTTCCGTATTTGACGTGGTAGTAAGAGAGTGGTTTGAGCAACCTAATATAGGCAAGGCCGCATTCGTGCTTTAGTGCGTCGGACATATGAGGGGGCAAAGGTAAGGAAAACCCCAAACCCCTAAAGGGGCTTTCCCTCATTTATTATAACATTTTTGTTAAATGGGAATTTCGTATTTGGAACGTGCAGACCGGAGGTACTTATTTTGAGAGAATGTTATCAATTCCCTCCTTTTCTTTGTTCTTTTTGAACTGCACATTAAAAATTGTGCTAATAAATAGCGACAGGCCTATAAACAGAATGCAAGCGGAGGAGAATTTCTGGACGTAGATGATCCTGCGGAGTGTGAGGACGCGCTTGATGCGGTCGGCAAGGAAAACCTTGGAGAAATCGATACCTAAAATAATGGTAAGCGCAACGCCAAACAGGATGAACCGGTAGGAGCCCGAGGTATTTGCAGTAACGGTAACGGCGCCCAACCAGCTAACTATAGCACCGGGATTGAGGGTATTTATAAGAAAACCGCTGAGCCAGATCTTCATATACTGTCCGCTGCTAACTTCAAGTGGCACGGCATTCGGCCGTTTGGGCTTTTGCTTACGAATGAGGCCAGCCAGGCCAATGGCCATAAGGGCGATGGCGCCACCAAAGGCAATGTGTTTTTCGTAGGGTTTCAGGCCTTCCAGCCAGGATGCTGCAAGATTGGCGATGGCGACATACATGAAATCGCTCACCGAAACACCTAAAACAAAGGCAAGCCCTGCTTTGTAGCTGTAGTTGAGACTGTATTTAATAACCGCAAAAAGCGTAGGGCCTACGGAGATAGCCATGAATAGTCCAACCAGAACCCCCTTTACCGCCGCATCTATGATATTAACGTGCATAAACCCCAAACCCCTAAAGGGGCTTACTCTTGTTATGAAAAAACCGTGCTACCAGTGAGCCGAGCCAAAAAAGCATTGCGCGGCCAAAGATACTAAAGCGGGTGGAAGGACGTTATTAAATTATTGATTAATGCGTGATGATTTTATGATTAGCTATTCTTCCATTCACTTATCTTTGCCACCCCGAAATCAGAAACCTTAATATCTAAAACCGAAAATATAAGCTATGCAATTACCCGGCCAAACAAACTTTTATAAAGGAAAGGTTCGTGATGTATATACTATCAACGACAAGTACATGGTGATGATGGTGAGCGACCGTATATCAGCTTTTGATGTGGTGCTTCCCCGCCCGATACCCTACAAGGGACAAGTGCTCAACCAGATCGCAGCTCAGATGCTGGATGCGACAAAAGACATCGTTCCGAACTGGATGCTGAGCATGCCGCTGCCCAATGCTACGATAGGTTACAAGTGTGATACCTATCCCGTGGAGATGGTAGTTAGAGGTAATCTTACCGGCCACGCATGGCGTACCTACAAAAGCGGAAAGCGTGAACTTTGTGGTGTAACGATGCCGGACGGCATGAAGGAAAATGATTTTTTCGAAAAGCCTATACTTACACCTACCACAAAGGCGCATGAAGGGCATGACGAAGATATATCGCGCGATGAGATCATAAGCAGCGGGCTGGTATCGAAAGAGGAATATGAGCAGCTTGAAAAATATACGCTCGCATTGTTTGAACGTGGTCGCGAGATAGCAAAAGGCCGTGGGCTGATACTGGTGGATACAAAGTATGAGTTTGGCCATATAGGCGATACGATCTACCTCATCGACGAGATCCATACACCTGATTCCTCAAGGTACTTTTACATGGAAGGATATGAGGAACGCCAGAAGAAGGGCGAACAGCAGCGCCAGCTTTCGAAAGAGTTTGTGCGGGAGTGGCTGATGGAAAATGGCTTCCAGGGCAAGGAAGGTCAGCAGATACCTGAAATGACAGAAGAGGTTGTTGGGCAGATATCTGAGCGCTATATAGAGCTGTATGAAGTGGTGACGGGCAAGACCTTTATGAAGCATGATGTGAACCATGCGGATGAGGAAAGGAAACTGGCTGAGGCGCTGAAGGCGTTGAGCTAACCCATAAACCCCTGTCCCCTAAAGGGGAACCATGCATTTAGCTCACAGTTAATTCTGGGCTTTGGTTATTAATTTGGCTGAATTATTTTCTTTAAAAATCGGGTATCATGACTACTGCTATGATAAAAGAAAGGCTTCACGATTTTATTGAGTATGGTGATGATAAAACGATTCAGGCATTGTATATAATGCTCCAAATAGCGTGGATGAAGTAGCATTGAATGCATCAATAGGGCGAGGAATACGCGAATCGGAAAATGGATCGAGCCGTCCTCATGAAGAGGTGATGGCAGAAATCAGGGAGCGATTCAACTTATGATTTTTTTAAGTGAAGTTTTTTCAAATAAACATAATGTCAAGTACAACTACATCCCGCGTTATCCGCTCGCCTCGTGGCTCAGAGCTTACCTGCAAGAACTGGGTAACTGAAGCCGCCTATCGCATGATACAAAACAACCTGGACCCTGAAGTGGCGGAAAGGCCGGAAGACCTGGTTGTGTATGGCGGCATCGGTAAAGCTGCGCGCAACTGGGAGAGCTTTGATAAAATACTGCAGTGCCTCAAAGACCTTAACGAGGATGAGACCCTGATGGTGCAGAGTGGCAAGCCCGTAGGCGTGCTGCGTTCCCATAAGAATGCGCCGCGTGTGCTAATTGCTAATTCAAACCTTGTGGGCCGTTGGGCTACATGGGAGGTGTTTCGTGAATTGGAAGCAAAAGGGCTGATGATGTATGGCCAGATGACCGCCGGTAGCTGGATATATATAGGTTCGCAGGGGATAGTGCAAGGCACTTATGAAACTTATCTATCGCTGGCCAACATACATTATAATGGCTCACTGAAAGGGACGCTGAATGTTACGGCCGGTCTTGGTGGAATGGGTGGGGCTCAGCCACTTGCCATCACCATGAACGAAGGTGTATGCCTGGCCGCTGAGATGGAAGAGTGGCGCATAAAGAAACGCGTAGAGACAAGATACCTTGATAAATGGACATCAGATATTGATGAAAGCATAGACTGGGCGCTGGATGCGAAAGCAAAAGGTGAGCGGGTATCGATAGGTGTGTGCTGCAATGTGGTAGACTTGTTGCAACGACTCATAGATCGCAACATAACACCAGACACTTTGACCGACCAGACATCTGCGCATGATGAGCTGATCGGGTATTTCCCTGAAGGACTGAGTGTGGCGGAGGCAAATGCGCTGCGCGAAGCTGATCCTAAAGAGTATGCAAGCCGTTCGCTGGACACAATGGCGCGCCATGTGCGGCAGATGCTGGCATTGATGCGTCGTGGGGCTATAACGTTCGACTATGGCAACAACCTGCGCGGACAGGCGCATGATAAGCGCGATGTGAAGGATGCATTTGATTTCCCCGGCTTTGTGCCAGCTTATATCAGGCCATTGTTTTGCGAAGGTAAGGGGCCATTCCGTTGGGTGGCGCTGAGCGGAGATCCGGAAGATATTTATACTACAGACAGGGCCATGAAGGAGCTATTCCCTGATGACAAGGGGCTGCACCGCTGGCTGGATATGGCTAGGGAGCGCATTGCATTCCAGGGCCTGCCGGCGCGTATCTGCTGGCTGGGTATGGGCGACCGTGAAAAAGCAGGATTGATGTTCAATGAATTGGTGCGCACGGGTAAAGTGAAGGCGCCGATCGTAATAGGTCGTGACCATTTGGATACGGGTTCGGTAGCGTCACCAAACCGGGAGACAGAAGCTATGAAGGATGGCAGTGATGCCGTTGCTGACTGGCCGATACTTAATGCGCTGATCAATACTGCTGGAGGCGCCAGTTGGGTGTCATTCCATCATGGTGGTGGGGTAGGCATGGGCTATTCGCTGCATGCGGGTATGGTGATCGTGGCTGATGGTACGGAGGATGCAGATGAGCGTTTGAAACGTGTGCTGTTCAATGACCCGGCAATGGGCGTTATCAGGCATGCAGATGCGGGTTATGATATTGCGATAGAGACGGGAGAGAAATTTGGGTTGAATCTTTAAACCCCCGACACCCCTGACCCCTAAAGGGGAACCAGGCATTTAGCTGTAGTTCAGAATCCGGACCTCAGTTCTTTTTCGACACTTTGTTTTTGAACAGAGAAATCATTTCTAATCACCCTGTTTTCGCTATCGGAGGCAGATAATAAGAGGAAGCCCCTTTAGGGGTTTGGGGTTTATGTACAGAATAGGACAAGGAATAGATTTTCATAAGTTGGTTGAGGGCAGGGAGTTCTGGCTGGGTGGCGTGCTTATACCGCACAGCAAAGGCGCTCTGGGGCACTCGGATGCGGATGTGCTGTTGCATGCAATATGCGATGCTTTGCTAGGGGCGCTGAGCCTGGGTGATATTGGTCAGCATTTTCCGGATACGGATGCTGCTTATAAAGGAATAGACAGTAAGGTATTATTGCAACGTTCTTATCAGCTTGTTTGCGAGAAGGGCTACAGGCTTGTAAACATCGACAGTACTATACTGTTGCAGGCTCCCAAGATCAGGAAGTATGTGGATGATATGCGCGCTGCCATAGCGGGGATACTCAATGTTTCTGTTGAGGATGTTTCCATCAAGGCTACTACAACTGAGCAGCTAAGTTTTATAGGGCGGGAAGAGGGCATTGTAGCTACGGCAAATGTGTTATTGCAGAAGATTAACATTTGACATCCTGTTTCCAACTGCTTTTGCCATATCTTTGCATTTCAAAAAAAAATTAATATGAAATTCGGTAAATTATTATTGATGGCGGCAGGAATAGCCGTATTTGCGTTTGCTTCCTGCAAGAAAAAAAATAATCCATCTGTTTCCGATCGTCTTCACGGAACATGGAGGCCAGCGTTTAATGCTGCTGATGCCAATGGCAACGGAGTATTGGATGCGAGTGAAAAGGTGGCTGACTCAACCAGCACTGTTTTCAAGATGACATTCAACTCGAATAATACGCTGGTGATATACTACATGGATACTGCGATCGATCAGCAGTCATGGAACCTTCAGAACGGCGACACATACATTAAGTTCCTGGACAGTGCTGTCGGAGCATCTCCGCTTTACCTGCATATAGATGAGATCACCTCATCAAGCATGACGCTTAAGGATACATCAGGTGGTGTTGTGTCATGGTCGATCTATGCAAAGCAATAAGACCTTTGGAATTATTTAAATAACGTAGCCGTCGCATATTGTGGCGGCTATTTTTTTGCATGGTCTATGGCCTGAGTGTGAGCACGCCGCCATTATCGCCGACCACAAGTTTATGAGTTGCGCCGAGTGTGAGCGTGTAATTTATATCCTGGTGACCGGCCGGGAAGTTGAAGCAAACCGGGTAGTCATATTCTTTCACTTTGTCGCTGATTATTTCTTCGATCGTCTGACCGAAGGGGCGCTCAGTGTCTTGCATTTCGGTGAAGCCACCTACGATCAGGGCATTTATATTGTCTAGTTTGCCGGCTCGTTTCAGATTCAGCAGCATGCGGTCGGCATTGTAGAGATGCTCGCCGATATCTTCTATGAAAAGAATTTTTCCTGCAGTGTCTGCCTCCGAAACAGAGCCGGTGAGGTGAGCGAGAATTGCAAGGTTGCCGCCTGTAACTTCGGCTGTTGCTTCGCCGTGGCGATTAAATGGCGAGGGGGGTGTTTCATATTGCAATGCTGTGCCTGTCAGTGCGGCAAGCAAAGTTTGCAAATATGGTTCATTTTCAGTTTCTGGCTTGAATGCGCCGCACATAGGGCTATGCAATGAAGCCATGTTGCCGCATGCCTGCAGGTGATTGTGCAGAACTGTAATGTCGCTGAAGCCGCAGACCCATTTTGGTTTTTTGAGGAATGCCCGGAGATCAAGATCGTCTATGATCCGGCTCATGCCATAGCCCCCACGCCCCATAAGAATGGCATCCAGTTCAGGGTCGTTCATCATCGTTTGCAGGTCGGCAAGGCGCTCGCTGTCTGTGCCGGAAAAGTAGAAATGTTCTGAGCCTATTGTTTTTCCCTGCTTTACATTAAAGCCCCATTTTTCGAGTACAGTGATAGCATAGGCAACACGCTCAGCAGATACATAGCCGGAAGGACAGGTAATGCCGATAGTTGAACCAGCTTTCAGGAATGGCGGTTGCTTCATAGACTCAGGAATTTGCAGACACTAATATACCAACAAAAATTTCATCGCTTCGCACCTCGGTAGGGTAGGTGAATAATTTGTAGCCTTCGCCTGTAGTATTGCGGCCATTGGCTGGGTCGAATCGGTATTTGTGCTCCGGGCAAACAATGCGGCCCATAGGGTCTACCCAGCCCGTGCACAGCGGCGCACTGGCATGCGGACACAATGCTGTGAACGCATACACATGGCCATTTCTTTTCAGCAGCCCAATGCGTTTTTGAGCAACTGTTATTTCTGTAAGTTTATTCTCTTCCAGAGATGAGAATAGAACTTCTTCAATTTTAAACCATGTAGCGCCAATTTTATTTTCCGAGCTCAATGTTGTTCCCTTTTATAGCAACGTTAATGTGGTATTCCGCCCTTTCAGGGCTTGGTGTCTGTTTGTATTTTATATCCGGGGGCTAACACCCCCGGCTGATATATTTCGCCCTTTCAGGGCTGCTCATGTTTTTTGACAACACAATACGATGCGTTTTTCAAGAACTCGACTTCACCCACGGCTACTATATTTGCGTCCTCAGGGCTTAGCATTTTCAATATTTCTCAATAAACGGTAGGCTCTCCAAGGGTTTATCTGCGGGCTATAAAAAAGTCTTTCATCAATTGTGCACAATCGTCGGCCAGCACGCCCTTTGTTACCTCTGCTTTCTGATGAAAAGGAAAGTTTTCGCCGGTCGTTTTCCGATAGCCGTTCTTTACATCATCCGTGCCATAAACAATGCGCTTTACCTTTGACCAGTACATGGCGCCGCAGCACATGAGGCAGGGTTCGACCGTTACGTAGAGCACAGCTTCCGGCAGGTATTTGCTACCCAAGGTGTTGAAGGCAGAAGTAAGGGCGATCATCTCGGCATGCGCCGTGCTGTCGTTGAGCCTTTCTACCTGGTTGTGGCCCCGGGCAATGATCTTGTTGTCCCAAACTACCACAGCGCCAACAGGCACCTCGCCGGCGTCATAAGCCTCGCGTGCCTGTTTCAGGGCTTCTTTCATAAAGTGGCTGTCGTCGAATTCCATAAACCCCCGACCCCTAAAGAGGAGTGCTTTACAGTAAAGATATTTAGCTTTTGAATAAAAATCAGGTATTGTATAAAAAACACAAAGAAAGAACTGAGCGTCTGATGTTCTTGATCAAAGTGCTCCCCATTAGCAGGGGGTGAGTATAGGGTGCTTTACCACGCCAGCGCGCTCGCTCCCAGTATCGCTGCATCTGCATCGGGCAGGGCAGACTGCAACAGCGCAACTTTATTCTGAAAAATGTTGAGCATATTTGCCTCCATGTATTTATGAACCGGTCCCAGCAAAAGCGCTCCGGATCGTGCCAGCCCACCGAAGAAAATGATCGCTTCGGGAGATGTGATAGCGACCATGTCGGCCAGTGTTTGCCCGAGTATCTTTCCGGTATAATCAAATAACTCCAGTGCAAAGGCATCACCTTCGGTGGCCGCATCGTGTATCATCTTTGCGGTTATTTTGCCATTATTTGTCCTGAGTACGGTTTCTGTATTGCGTTCTTCCAGCCATTCGTGGGCTGTGCGCACTATACCTGTAGCAGACGCGTATGCCTCCAGGCAGCCCAGACGGCCACAGCCACATTTGCGGCCATCGCGCACTGCTATTACATGGCCCAGTTCGCCTGCAAAGCCATCGTGTCCGTATATCATTTGCCCGTTGGCTACAAAGCCACTGCCAACTCCGGTGCCAAGTGTAACGAGTATAAAATCCTTCATGCCCTTGGCCGCACCATACATCATTTCGCCTATTGCTGCGGCATTGGCATCATTAGTTAGTGTTGCTTTAAGTCCTAATGCTTCGCTTACTGTTTTTGCAATCGGTATTACGCCATGCCATGGCAGATTAGGCGCGAATACGATCTCGCCGGTGAAGAAATTGCCATTGGGTGCACCTATGCCAACTCCGTTTATATTCTCCTTTCCGAACTTGTCTATCAATGGTTTCAGTGCATCAGCCAACGCGATAAAATACTCATCGGGTGTTGCGTGCCCGGTTGTGGGCATGCCGCCTTTTTCAAGGATCTCGCCGTGCCTGTTTACAATGCCATAAGAAGTATTTGTGCCGCCGATATCAATGCCCAGCGCCAATGGTTGCGTCATAGTCAATGCCTTGTTTTTGTAAGATGCGCTTTGCCGAGAAGCCAAACCAGGCGAGATAAGCAAACCCTATCACCGGTACCCAGTAAGACTGGTGGATGCCTATTGCAGTAAGATCGGCAAGCTTGCCTTGCAGTGGTGGTATTATTGCTCCGCCGAGGATCATCATGATAAGGAATGCAGAGCCCTGTGCAGTGTACTTGCCCAGCCCCGCAATAGACAATGCGAAAATGCAAGGCCACATAATGGAGCAGAACAGGCCGCCGCTGAGGAATGCATAGGTAGCCACTTTGCCGGTAGTAAAGATGCCGATGAGCATAAATACCACACCGAGCAGTGAAAATACCTGCAGTGTTTTGGCGGGTTTATCCTGTGTGGCATAAAATGCTATGGCCTGGATGATGACGCACACGATGTAGCCATAGAAGGGCTTTACATCGTTTTGAGCAATAGAATTTACGCCCAGCATCACTACGAATGCAATTACCGGTACCAGGAATAACAGCATTGCTTTCATGCTTCCCTTAGGCTCGAATATTTTGATGGAGCCGGTCCAGCGGCCTATCATAAGACTGCCCCAATAAACGGAAATGAATGGTGCAACCTGCGATGAGCTATAAGCGCCGAAATCCGGCTGCTCCAGAAGTGCGCCCATATTGCTCTGTATGGTCACTTCTACCCCCACATAAGTGAAGATAGCCAGCATGCCCAATATCAATTGTGGGTATTGCATCGCGCCCCAGCCCGTGACATTTTTCTTTGAGCTCAGCAAGGATATAAGCAATACGCCCACGATAGATATGAGGCCACCAAGCAGCCACCGGAATCTCTCTGTCTGGATAGATTCCAGTACGGCCGGGTCGGTGGACTCAACCATATAGCTGCGGAACACAGGAACAAAGACAGCGATAAGCAGTACTGTCATAACGCCCAGCGCTATCAATGCCTTGGGCGATTGCTCAGATTGTGTTTCATACTTGCCGGCAGGCAGCTTCTTAGAAAAGAAAAACAACGCTGCGGCCATGAGGAACAAAGCACCTACGCAGGCATAAAGTATCGTCACTTTATCAAGACCAAGTGAGTTGATCTGGTCATCCTTTGCTATGGTAGTGCCAAATAATGCAAGGGCCACAATTATAGGTCCGATCATTGTACCGAAAGAATTGATGCCACCACCGAGCGTGATGCGGTGTGTGCCGGTCTCCGGCGGGCCAAGCAGAGTGGCGAACGGATTGGCCGCGGTCTGCTGCAAAGAAAAGCCGAGGGCCACGGTAAACAGTCCCGCCAGCATTCCGGGGAAAGTATTGGCGTTGACGGCAAGTATCATTACCATCGCGCCGAGCGCGGAGAATATCAGGCCATACACAATGCTGTTCTTAAATCCCCATCGGGCAACTACATCTTTTTTAAAGACAGAGGCAATGAAATAGAGTGCTAACGCACCGAGGTAATAAGCGAGATAGAACGCAAAATCTATGAGCTGTGACTGGAACTGATCCAGCTTAAAGTAGTGCTTGCAAAAGGGGATGAAAACACCATTGCCTGCCGCAATGAAGCCCCAGAAAAAAAATACAGTTACCAGTGTAGACAGCGCTCCCGAATTTGATGACTGTTTATTTGTATCGCTCATGAAAGGGATATTTTATGGTAAGATAGGGGATAAACGGCAAAGTAGTTGTTAGGTATAATTTTTATTACCTTTGTGAAAGTGAAATATAATGAATTTATCAGGATACTAAAGCGAAATGGCTGGTATGAGGTCAGGCAAACAGGCAGTCATATCATCATGCAGCATCCGGATAAGAGGGACCAGATCACTGTACCCGATCATGGAGCTAAAGAAATTGGTAAAGGATTGCAATTGAAAATCATGAAGGACGCAGGACTAAAAAAGTGAGTTATGAAACAAATAAAGGTAACTGTAGAAAAGACAAACACCGGTTTTTCAGCAGGGGCAGTTAAATACCCGGTGTATACTGCTGGGGATAGCCTGGAGGAGATCAGATCAAACATAGTTGCAGCTCTTAACTTGTATTTTGAGTACAACAATAAGGAATTAGTATCCGAAGGCAATGTTCGAATGGTGTTAGACCTTGCATCCTTTTTTGAATTTTATAAAGTTATCAATGCAAAAGCGCTTTCAGAGCGTATTGGCATGAATCAAAGTTTACTGGCACAGTACATACAAGGTGTAAAAAAGCCGTCAGCAATACAGACTCGCCGTATACTGAAGGGCGTGCAACAAGTAGGGAAGGAATTAGTGGAAATGCAATTTTTGCTTTAATAACTATTCCTCTAGTTTCGTGCCCGTCTGTGTGAAACTGATAAGTCGCTTTTTATAAAGCGCACCCAGCGTCATCTTAAAGGTCTTCTTGCTCATGCCAAAGACTGCATGAATATCTTCCGGGCTCGACTTGTCGTTGAAGCCCATGTAGCCGTTATTACTTCTTAGATAAGACAGGATATGCTCTTCTTCGCCGAGTACTTTGGTATATCCCTTTACACCCGGAGAAACATCTATTTTATTGTCTGGCCTGATGTGCTTGATGAAGCCTTTTAATTTTTCGCCTGTTTCCAATTCTTTGAACACCTCATTGAAGTGTAGGACGCCCATGTGCTTACTGTTGATGATCACCTTGTAGCCGATATCCGTCTTTTGGAACACCACCAGGTCCACCGGCTCATTTTCGGCTACTGTAAGTTCGTAGTTGCTCAGGTATTTGTCTATTTTCTCTGTTCCGGTGACGCGGCCTGTCTGGGTATCAATGAACAGCCGGATTAGTCGCCGGTCGCCCGCCTTCATTCTTTTCTCCTGGTGCGAGATAGGTACAAAGACATCCTTCATGATGCCCCACTTCAGGAAGGCACCGGCAGAGTTTACATCGGCTACTTCCATCATGGCTATTTCGCCAACGGATGCAAAGGGCTTATCGGTAGTGGCAATGAGCCGTCCGTCATTATCGTGGTAGATAAATACCGTGATCTCATCATCTACTTTCAGGTCTTTTGGTACATATCTTTTGGGCAGCAGAATCTCATCTTCCCCGCCATCGAGGTACATGCCAAAGTCGACAGCCTTTATTACCTTAAGTGTGTTGTATTCGCCTACTTTTACCATTGCTCCGTAAGATACGGCTATAAGTGATAAGTTGATATGTTGACAAGTTGATAAGTCGTGAGATAAATCCTTGGGTTGATTTTGCCTGCATTTTTTATAGTTTTACTTTTAAAATGTAACAATGGGCGAGTCAATCTCACATCAGCGTTTTACAGACTTGCAGGTATGGAAGCAAGCAAGAGAATTTAAGATACGGGTGTACGAAATAAAAGATCAGTTCCCGCCTGAAGAGAAATATAGCCTGACTGACCAGATAACGCGCTCAGTGAGGTCTATCTGCTCAAATATATCGGAAGGACATGGCCGGTTTACTTATAAGGACCAACTCAATTTTTGCGTAATGTCCAGGGGCTCCCTTTCCGAGACACTAAACCACTTGATAGATGCATATGACTGCAAATACATCAGTGCAGATACTTTAAAAGCAATGGAGCAAAAATACACCGATGTTGAAAAGTTACTGAATGGTTATATAACCTACCTGAGAAATTCAAATAATCAAAAATAGGGTACTCTTGAACTTATCACTTATCAACTTATCACGTATCAACCCACATTGGAAATGGTAAGCATGTAAATCGTCTCCTGCGCGGCAAGTGCCCGGTAGTTTGCATTTTTGTGTACTGCTATCATTTGACCGCTGGTGAGAGTGGTAGTAATGTCATCGGTATTTATTTCCAGTTCGCCTTCTATCACCTGTATGCACATGGTTCCGGCTGCCCTGTGTGGTGTAAGTTCGGCGCGCTCGTGGAGGGCGCCAACCACCATGCACAGATCATTTGTTTTGAAGATGGTGATGCTATTCCGGTCGCTCTTGTGCCAGGCATCTTCATTTTTGATCTGTCGTATGAATGCTTTAAGATCTAAAAATACGCTTGACGCATCTATGATACGGTCTCCTTCGGGGCGGTTGCGGGTCGCTTCATTGAATTTCTCGTTCATGGCGGGTCGTTGTAAATAGAAGAGCAAAAATTTCGTGCCAGTTGGTTTATTTCACTATTTGTGGTTTTACATCGCTGAAAAAGTAGTTGTTCCAGATGTGGGCTGCGATAATGTTGGTGGGGTGGTATTGTTCGTAACGAGTAATTATCTCGCGGACGTCACGGTATCGTGTCCAAAAAACCGGATGGTAAGTACGATTTACCCATTTGTCGTCGAATATAGAATAACAAGGCGCGATGCCTGTAATTTGAATCTCGGTCTTACCTGCAAGAGGGTTAAAGTTCCACTCTTCCATTATTTTATAGTTGTGGAGATGACAAAGATACCTTTCAGCGGTTTGCATTTCGTTTATCGGTTGAGGCTCACCGCTTTCGAGATCAACAATCGGGCACACGTCAAAAATAATCTCCATCGAGTCCAATAAGGCTCTCGCCGAGAGATCGGCCAACGTTGTAAAATTCTCGTCGCGGTATGCGCTCAATTGTCCTGCACGTATAGCGCAATAAGACATTAATGATAAGCAGGTGTCAACTAATTCATTGTCAAGAATATGCCTA
>CANJQU010000104.1 GCA_947476485.1 Chitinophagaceae bacterium | reverse complement strand
TAGGAAGCGGAAGCGGACTAACCGTCACAACGGCTGAAATGGAACAGCCTGTAGGTAATGTATAGCTGATAATGGAAGTGCCCACAATGTTACCAGTCACTACTCCCGTCGCGGGATCGATAGATGCTATCGCTGGGGCCGCGGTCGTCCACGTGCCACCGGTATTGACATCGCTTAGTACTGTAGTCAGGCCCAGGCATACAACTCTGGTTCCCGAAATTGTCCCGGGCAAAGGCTCCACAGTGACCATCCTGGTGGCAATACAGCCAGTGTTAAGCGAATAAGTAACAACCGCCGTACCTGCTGAAACACCCGTAACGATGCCTGACAATGAAGTCACGACAAAAATTCCGGCAGATGATGTGCTCCACGTGCCGCCTCCCGGCAGATCACTCAATGACATTGTTGACCCAACACATACGCTCGCTGTACCTGATATGCCAGCCGGCAATGGGTTCACCGTAACTGTGCTGGTAATGAAGCATCCGGTCGGAAGAAGATAGCTGATAATCGCAGTACCTAAGGTTAAACCAGTCACATCACCTGTTGTTGAAACAATTGTTGCAATACTCACGTCACTGCTGCTCCATATCCCACCTGCTGTCGCATCGCTCAGGTTAGTCGTCGAACCGAGGCATAGCGACCGGTTGCCGGATATTGCGGCCGGCAATGGAGATACAGTAACCATGATATAGTTGCCACAGCCGGACGCCGGGAGGTAAGAGATCGCAGCAACTCCAGCAGTCACCCCTGTCACAATACCTGTGGAAGACCCCACCGTTGCAACTGAGATCGCAGTACTGCTCCATGTGCCGCCGGAAATAATATCACTCAAATTCGTTGTCGCTCCGGGACATACGATTGCAGAACCCGTAATTCCCGGCGCCAAAGGATTTACCGTCACCTCCGCAGTGCGGTAACATCCTGTCGCCAAGGTATATGTAATACTCGTTGTACCGCTTGCGATAGCGCCAACAAGTCCGGTTCCGATTTCTATGCTTGCGGTTGCAGGGATACTGCTGGTCCAGGTGCCGCCGGTTGGCGTTCCAACAAGCAGGCTCGTTGCACCCAGGCATATGCCAGTGTTTCCCGTGATCAATGATGGTAGTCCATTGATGGTAACAACGGTTGTTGTATAGCAGGAAGTTGGCAACCGGTAAGTGATCACCGGCGAGCCACCCCCCATTCCGGTAACTAAGCCCGTTCCCGGTTCCACAGTTGCTAAAGAAGTATTGCTGCTGCTCCACGTACCGCCGCCCATCGCATCGGTCAGAGAGAAAGAACCACCCACACACACGGGCAGCGAACCCGTTATTGCCGGCGGTAATGGATTTACCGTTACGCTCAATGTCTCTAGGCAGCCCGTAGGCAGAGTATAGGTGATCGTAGACGAGCCGCCCATGATCGCCGACATAAGGCCCGAAACGAAATTGACAGAAATAAAGCCGGGATTGCTGCTCACCCACGTTCCTCCGGTTGCTGCATCTGTAAGCATCACCGAGGAGCCTGCGCAAATATTAGTCGGGCCATTGATACTGCCTGGCAAGGGGTTAACAGTAAGTGTCGTTGTGGTATAGCAGCCGGTTGGCAACTGATACGTAATGTTCACCGTACCGGATAAAATGCCCGTCACGTTTCCAGTTCCGTCAATTGTAGCCTTTAAAGGTGTGCCGCTTATCCAGTTACCCAAAGGAGTAATATCTGAAAAACTAGTCGTGAGGCCCTCGCATACATGCCCCACCCCTGTGATAGCCGCCGGCAACGGATTTACGCTCACTATTTTTGTTATCTGGCAGCCGGTACCAATTGTATAGGTAAGAGTAGTTGTTCCCGCCATAATAGCGGACAGCAACCCGTTAACAGAACCGATACTTGCCACACCTGTATTGCTACTTATCCATGCGCCTCCGCCTGAAACGTCGGTATAAGGAGTTAACGAACCTGCACACACATTCCCGGGGCCGCTAATGATCTCTGGCAATGGATTAACAGTAAATGTTGCGTTAACATAGCAGCCGGTCGACAGAAGTGTATAGGTCAAGTTTGTAGTTCCTGCGAGCATACCCGAAACTAAACCTGTCAATGAACCTATTGTAGCGATCGATGTGCTTTCGCTGCTCCACGTTCCTCCGGGAGTCACATCAGTCAGATTTGTTGTATACCCCACACATACGTTTCGCACCCCGGTAATATTTAAAGGAAGCGCATTCACTGTTACACTAGTGGCGGTTTGACAGCCCGTGGGCAATGTATAAGTAACCAAAGTTATCCCGGCCGAAACGCCAGTCAGCACACCTGTAACAGCATCAATTGTTCCAACCGGAAGACTACCGGAAATCCATGTTCCGCCACCACCGTCAGACAATGCTGTTGTCAACCCCACGCATACATTCATCGACCCCGTTATAGTAGCGGGCAATGGATAAACCGTGATTATACGGTTTGCCATGCAACCAGTGGCCAAAACATAGCTGATCGTTGTCGTCCCTGCACTTATGGGACTAATCAAACCACTCACAACAGTGGCAACAGCAGTGTTTCCGCTATACCATGCACCTCCCCCTGTCCCGTCTGACAAACTGATCGTTGATGTCAGACAGACACTTCCGCCACCGCTTATTGGCAGGGGTAAAGGGTTCACCGTTAGTGTGGTTGTAATATAGCATCCGGTGGGCAGAGTATAGGTTACAAGCGGATTGCCTGCGCTGACGCCGGTTGCAATACCCGTCGAAGAACCCAATGTCGCCAAAGAAATACTTCCCGAGCTCCAAGTGCCTCCGCCCGACGCATCGGTAAGTTGTATGCTGGACGATACACATACCGGTATATTCCCGGTGATGATCGCAGGCAATGGATTCATTGTTATTGATGCAAACCC
Source organism: Chitinophagaceae bacterium (assembly GCA_947476485.1). Classification (GTDB taxonomy): domain Bacteria; phylum Bacteroidota; class Bacteroidia; order Chitinophagales; family Chitinophagaceae; genus Nemorincola. The sequence goes on along the minus strand of CANJQU010000104.1, from coordinate 12,422 downwards.
GATCATGTTGTTGCGGCAGCCGGTAGTTGGATTGATTGCTGAAATAGTATACACACCCGCCGGCTGCATGCCAAAATCAAGAGGAGTGCCTGTAGATCCTGCCATTGCCGTGCCCACAGTTCCGGATGCATTGTAAAGCTGGTAGTTTACACCCGTCTCTGAATTGCTCAGTTGAACATCCACCCCGGAACCTCCTGCACAGTAGCTGCCCGTACCGAACACTGTATATGAAACCGGCCGTGGATTCACAGTTGTTGCAATTGTGGCATAGGCCGCACAACCTGCTGCATCGGTCACCGCAAGCGAATACATAGGATATGCAGGCAATGTAGGTATCGCGCTCACAGTGACAGAGCTCGTAAGTGATCCCGTAGGTGCCAAGCTGCTCACGATACCCACGGGTCCACTCCACACATAAGTATACGGCCCTGCCGACGAGCTGATACTAGCCCCGAGGTGCAGGTCATTCCCCGCACATAACGGCCCATCATGGGAGGTGGAAGTAACAAGGAATGCCGGGAATACATTCACGGACACGCTGCCGGTTACGGGCGCTGCAACACATGCCTGCGTACTGATGCTCAACAGGTTTATCGTGGTATTACCGGTAAGCGGCCCAACGCTCAAGGTATCATATCCACGTGCATTGATGGTGGTGGTCAGTGTAGCGCCGCCATTAATATTGTATGAAACAATCCCGGTGGGATTGCCTTTGATAACGAAAGTTGCAGTGCTGCCCACGCACACAGATGCTGAGCTCAATAAGGATATGGAAGCCATGCACGATGGCACAAACGATATACTCCGGAAAACAGTATTGGCTGGGGATGCAGCAACTAGCACAGTTGAAGCTGGACCCATCCCCGCATCGGTGATCTTAATGATCTGGTTAGGTGTTATCGAAGAAGCTGTTGTTGCATAGACCACAGGGGTAACACCCGAATAATCAACAGCAATACTCCTTACCATAGTCGAATTTAAGTTATAGGCAAGTGTATACGTGGAGCCACTTTTCGTGTACTTGTTGATGCCCTGGGCATCGTCAGCAATATAAAGCGTGTTTCCATCGGGACTAAATGAAAATCCATAAGCGCTCGGAGAAGGTGATGCGTTAAGTAATGTAGTCGTCTGGCAACAGGTTGTAGGTATATTTGTACCCAACGACAAAACACCCAGATTGGAACCAGTCGCCGAAGAAATGTAGGTTTGCCCGTTAAATATCTGAATTACCCGTGTATTGATGGCGGGAGAGGTAAGCATGATACTCCCACCGAATAGTGTCGAGCCACTGCCTGGCCCGCCTCCAAAATAACTAGCTCCTGAAGCGGTACCGGACCGGATATTGTTCCCCGAATACAAAGTATTTGTAGATGCGGCCAAAGAATAAGTTGCTGAGGGTGTGATCTCAAACATCTGGCGCTTCACGGTTGCCGAACTGGATGAAACTACTCCTGCAGTTCCGGCGTTCGCATCATAACCTACAAGGATAAGCCTGTCTCTTTCTGCAGACATCACCATCTGCCCTTCCGATGTAGCCGTCCCGCTGTTCGTTATCCTCGGGCTTGCCCCGGTCGAAGGGAGAACAATGTTAACTCCTGAGGCAACACCAGAAGTGGAAAATTCTACCACGGATATTGGCTGTGCAGCACTTGTCAGGCCTGTACCATCTCCTACCTTCAGAACTGCCAGGTTGCCCGGGGTAAAAACCTGCGCGTTCAATTTTTCAACGCAAAGAAAACAAAGTACTAAAGTATTCACAACCACCAAACATCGAACGAATACAACTCTGGTAAAACGGAAAATAGCTTGGACACTTTTTAGCATGTTACAAAAGTGCCTAAGCAGTGTTATTAAATAGTTACATTGATGTTTCCTTTACCTCAACAAATTGTTACGGATGTGGAATATGCCTGCAAAATCGAAAGCGATATCACACACACTATGGTAAACAGTGAAGGAGATGTTACTATAACAGTTACTCCTTTCATCGTATATACCGACAGGAGACATTAGGTTATCCCGAATCCGAATTTCCGTTCGTTTACAGTCAAAGGAACATTTGGTTCAACAAATGACCGGGAGGAGACAGATGTACTCGGCCAGGGATAATTGTCTGGACTATTAGGCGTAAAACCCAGTTGTTTATAGAATTGATTGGTGCGCTTAACGTCTTTGACGCTAAAATTGGCCCATATCTTTTTGGCGTCATACTTCTTCTATTGCAGCAAATCTTAACGGTGGTTGTAGCCCGCTAATCCCGATCTGAAATCACCTTTTCATAGCCGATCTAACTATAGTTGAAGCGCCTTTGGGAGTATGCTTAACTGGTTTAGAACTTATTTAGAATCAGTATCCATGGTATGGTTTTTATCTTGAATCCGGTATGCGGGTTATCAGGAGCATATTCTCATTTAGCATCATAGCGGCATCAATGTTACTTGTATCTGCGGGTTGGATAACTGATTTTGCAAAGGCCAAAGAGGAAGCTAAGATGTCCGGTAAACATATCTTATTGAGTTTTTCGGGATCAGATTGGTGTGTCCCATGCATTAAAACTGAAAGAGATATCTTCGAAAAGGAATCGTTTATAAAATTTGCCGATACAAATCTGATCCTGGTAAATGCCGATTTCCCAAGGCTGAAAAAAAATCAGCTTTCAAAAGCACTTACAAAGCAAAACGAGGCCCTTGCTGAAAAGTATGACAAAGACGGATTATTCCCGGTCATAGTATTATTAAATGCAGATGGCAAGGTACTCAAAGAATGGGAAGGTTACCAGGATGTGACACCCGAGAATTTTGCATCTCAAATTAAAGCTTTTGAACACATTAACTAGTCACGTAAAACCTGATGCACGGGTGCATGATCAACAGGCACATCAAAAAGTGCTGAAGTTGATGGGAAACTGTTTTACATTCACTGTATTAGCTCACGATGAATCCTGGGCATATAAATGCATCGATGCTGCAGTCAATGAAATACAGAGAATAGAAAACCTGCTAACTACATTCAATGACACAAGCCAGACAAGCCTTATAAACCGCTATGCAGGCATAATGCCGGTTGAAGTAGACAGGGAGGTATATAATATTATTGAACGGTCCCTGAAAATATCAACACTTACACAAGGAGCATTTGACATCACCTACGGATCGGTGGACAAGAGCCTTTGGAATTTTGATAAAACGATGACCACGCTACCTGATCCGGCTGTCGCTAAACAGTATGTACGGTTGATCAACTACAGGAACATTTTGCTTGACAGCGAAAACTGTACCGTATTTCTAAAAGAAAAGGGTATGCGTATCGGCTTTGGCGGCATAGGGAAAGGTTATGCAGCCGAACGCGGCAAATACGTATTAAAACAAGGTGGCATAAAAAGCGGTATAGTTAACGCAGCCGGAGACCTGACGACCTGGGGACGGCAGTTGAATGGGAGACCATGGACCATTGGCATTGCCGACCCAAATTCGCAAAATGAACTATTCTCCTACCTCGACATAACAGATATGTCTATCGCTACATCCGGCAACTATGAGAAATTCGTAATGATCGATGGAAAAAGATACTCCCACACTATTGATCCCAAAACAGGCTTGCCTGTGTCCGGAATAAAGAGCACAACCATCATCTGTGCCAATGCGGAAATTGCTGATGCGCTGGCAACCCCGGTCACTGTTATGGGCGTAAACGTAGGGCTGGACATGGTTAACCAGATGAACGGGATAGCGTGCATTATCATCGATGACAACGACAAAGTTTTCACTTCACAAAACATCAACCTTATCCAGCGTTGAAAAGGCTAAGTAAATATTTATTAGCGTTATTGGCGTTTTCCATTGGAAGCAGCATGACCTCGTGTGTAAGTGTAAAAAAATATCATAAACAATATATTAATGACGCCGAAATGCAGCTTGCCACGCGTAAAGCCGAAAAATTTGAAAATAGTTTTCAATCATACAGGGAGGGCGCTTCCGGGGCAAATGGAGGCAAAACAGGCGGTGGCTGTGGTTGCAATTAGTTAAAATGACAAACAATGAGAAAAATTCCCCTCGCACTGCTTGCATGTATTTTTCAGATTGTTAGTTCGCATGGCCAGACCTCATCGGACTCTGCTTCATATAAGCCAAAAAAATTACGAATAGAGGAAGTAAACCTTATCTCAGGCTACTATGTTCAGGATGGTAATAATTCAGCGGTTACAGGAGGCATAGGTACAGAGAAGCTAACAGATTTTGCCAATACGCTTGATGTAGTGCTGCTTAAAAGTGATAAACACGGTCGCCAATACACCTGGACCGCAGAGATGGGGATAGATCATTACAGTTCTGCTTCCTCAGACAAAATAGATCCACACACAGTTTCATCGGCATCCAGCGCTGATACACGCAAATACCCATCACTGTCGTTTGCCAGGAGAGACAATAAAGGAAACACCCTTGGCCTCGCAGCTTCCTATTCCTCGGAATTCGATTACACCTCATATGGCTTGGGGCTCAGATACGCCAGAACATCAAAAGATGATAACAGAGAGTTCTCTATCCAACTTCAGTCATACTTCGATACGTGGAATGTCATCTATCCCGTTGAACTCAGGCCTCCAAATGGAGCCTATTCAGGTCAGGATGAGCATCCGCAGATTTTTAAACCCAGAGACTCGTATAGTGCCTCTCTTTCTTATTCGCACGTGATCAATAAACGACTGCAAGTAGCGCTATTATTGGATCTGATTTCTCAGACCGGGCTCCTGGCCACCGACTATCAGCGGGTATATTTTATTGATCATTCAGTAGGAATTGAGCATTTGCCGGGCACAAGGTTTAAAATCCCGATTGGCGTACGTGCCAATTATTTTTTGGGCGACAGAGTTGTCCTGAGATTATACCTTCGCTACTACCAGGACGACTGGAGTATCAGGGCATATACGACAAATATTGAATCACCAATTAAGCTAAATGCCTTTATTTCCGTCAGCCCGTTCTACCGATTTTATGTTCAATCGGCGGCTCCGTATTTTAGCGCATATGGCACGCATTCCGTTTCCGAAACCTATTACACAAGCGATTATGATCTATCTGCATTTTCCAGCCATTTCTTGGGTACCGGAATTCGATTTGCACCCGAGCATGGTGTATTTAAAATAAAGCACTGGTCATCGCTGGAGCTTCGTTACGGGCATTATATCCGGAGCACAGGACTTTACTCTGATATCCTGACATTAAGTGCAGCATTCAAATAAATGCAGTCTGCATAAAGGCATGGCACAATATTATAAGGATGGCTTGTATGTTTAATAATAAAACATAATGTTTATTAGGCGAATAATTATCGTTGCTGTATGTTTTATGTCGTTTCCGCTATATGCTGACGCTTATTCCGTTTTGACGCATGAGGCAATTATCGATGTTACCTGGGATAAAAATATCAAACCATTACTGCTCAGAAAGTTTCCCGGCGCTACAGATTCCCAGTTAAAAGAAGCCCATGCCTATGCATACGGGGGAGCTATAGTGCCAGATATGGGTTACTATCCGTTTGGCAGCAAGCTATTTACAAATCTGCTGCACTATGTGCGTAGCGGCGATTTTGTAAGTGCAGCATTGGACGAGGCGCGCGATATAAATGAATATGCATTCGCATTGGGTATTTTGTGTCATTATAATGCCGATAAATACGGGCATCCGTTAGGTACAAATCAGTGTGTGCCATTGGTCTATCCGGAGGATAGGGAAAAATACGGGCCAATCGTTACCTATGAACAGGATCCAATATCACATATCCGAATGGAGTTTGGGTTTGATATTCTACAGACGGCACGAGGCAACTATGCATCCGACAAATACCACAGTTTCATAGGGTTCCAGGTATCAAGGCCACTACTTGAGCGCGCCTTCATTAAAACCTATGGCCTGAACATCAACGACATTTTTAATGACCTCCCGTTGGCGATCTCCACATTCAGATGGATCGTTAAAGACATATTCCCGACCTTGACCAAGGCCGCATGGTCATCAAAAAAGCGGGAGATCAGGAAGTCGGTACCGGGTATTACAAGGAGAAAGTTCGAGTACAAAATGCGTACAGCCAATTACTACCACGAGTATGGAAAAAAACACGAAAAGCCCGGTTTTATTCCCGGCGCCTTGGCTGTAATTATTAAAATGCTCCCAAAGGTCGGGGCGTTAAAGAGCCTCAGGATCAAAGTTCCGGGACCAGAAGCAGAAAAATTATTTATCCAGAGTTTTGACACGGTGCAGGCGCACTTTACACAAATACTTTCAACGCTGCCGAAAGAAAATCCAGCCTTTAAAAACATAGATTACGACACAGGGAAAGACACAAATCCCGGAGAATACAACCTCGCTGACCATACCTACGTTGAACTTATCCTCAAACTGAATGACGATAAATTCAGAAGAATGGACCATGAACTCAAACAGAACATTCTTGTGTTCTACGGGCAATGTAATGAAAAGATCGCTGCTATTGAAGGTATCGATTGCTGGAAGAAAATAATCGTCGCGTTGGATACACTTAAAACAATACATACCCGGGCACATTAAAAATATCAGGATGGAAACTAGAGCCAAAACAACGACTTTAATACTACTGCTGGTCTTTCCATTTTTTGCTACATGCCAGGTTGCCACGACTCCGAAAGATGTTATAAAAGTAATGACCTATAATGTACTCAGGTACGGTGACGGCTGCCAGGGAAGCGACGAGCAGATGCATCGCTATCTCAAAACGATCGTTGACTATTCCGATCCGGATATCCTCGGGCTGATAAAGGTAGCATCCATTTCGTCAGTTCAAGGTGGCAGGGGGAAGGCTAATGCTGGGTTTGCCGATTCAATATTGGCCCATGCACTAAATGTCGCCGTTCCTGGCAAATATGCCGGCTGCCCGCACACCAACGTATCAGGCGACAACAACCAGGCACTTCTTTATTACAACAAACACAAATTTGGCTGCTCGTCTGTCATTACGCTAAGCTCAAAAATCACAGACATTAACATGTATAAGTTATACTATCTGGGGTATAATTTCCCCAAAAACAAGGATACAATATTTCTTTACGTAGTACTGCTGCATGCAAGCTCAGGCGATGATGCCGATGAACGTGATCAGCAAATGAGAGAGGTAATGACAGTATTGCGAAGGCAATTTCCTTCCCTGCCAGACATTATTATTATGGGTGATTTCAACCTTAGAAAATCAAACGAAAAGGGCTACCAGGTATTGACCAATAACGCAGAGGAAACATACAAGTTCATTGACCCACCGTTCGGAATCGATAAAACAATAACGTATCCAGCAAACTGGGATAAGCATCCTGAAAGGTTTGCTGCCTATCTGACAACGTCTACACGTAAAAAAGAAAAGGAGCCCAATAGCTGCGGCACTGGCGGCGGTGCGAAAGGTTGGTACGACCATATATTGTTAGGACCTTCCTTTACCAGGCCATCCGGTCACTTCTATTATATACCGCACTCCTACCGCACCATCGGCAACGATGGACAACGTATTAATGCATCCGTTAATGAACTGTCAAATAATTCTGCACCTGCAAGAGTACTAAATGCGCTGTACCACATGTCAAACAAATACCCTGTAATGCTGAAACTGGGTATCAGTCTCTAAATGCTTTCAGCGGGCATTGGCAACGATCGCACAAACGGGACCTGGTGCTAATTGACGCTCGCGGCACAAATTTGTATAACTGCTAACATTAGATCGTTATGATTAAATTATATAGACCATATGTAAAACGCCTCGCAATTTTCTCCTTGCTGGCCATATTACTGTTTTCCTGTGCCCGCAGCCAGCAGGAATATAAAAGTCCGCCAGGCTATGATTTGAGCAAGCCATACATTATTCATCTCCCATCAGAGCTGAAAGAAATATCCGGCATCGCCTACTACGGAAAAGACAATAGCTTGTTTGCTGAAAGTGATGAGAAGGGTTGCCTTTACAAGATATTTTTGAATAAGCCGACCGATATAAGGAAATGGAAATTCAGCCATAAACGAGACTATGAAGATATAGTGCTGCACGACACTACTTTTTACATGCTCACTCACAACGGGGATATCATTGCGCTGACCTTCGTAAACGATTCGCTGGTTGCACGTGAGCACTCATTCCCAAAACAAGGGAAGAACGAGTTCGAATCACTGTACTTCGACGACACACAAAAAAAACTCGTACTCGTCTGTAAAGAATGTGAATTCGACCAAAAGGGCACTGTGGGTGCCTTCACATTGGATCTGGAGCAATTTGAATATAACAGATCATACACGATCGACGCAAACAGCATTGATGAAATAACCGGTCCCGTAACCAAAAAATTCAAACCAGCCGCCGCTACCATCAACCCGGTTACCGGCGAACTATACATCCTGTCTTCTATCAACAAACTCCTGGTAATTGCCGAGCGAAACGGAACAATAAAGCAGGTCTATCATCTCAACCCTTCAATGTTCAACCAACCGGAGGGACTGACCTTTACACCAAATGGAAATCTATTTATTTCGAACGAAGCGACCGAAGGCCGGTCAGCAACCATACTATTCTACCAGCTCAAAAAAGATATTACAAAATGAGGTGTGTCGCTACAATATTGATGCTTCTTTCAATACAGCATGTCCTTGCTCAAAATATAGCACGGCCAATCAGTGACAGCATTGAACAACGCATGGTGATAATTGGAGATGCGGGCGATCCGGGCTCAGTAACAAACGGAAAAGTTGTAGTACTGGATGCGATCAGGAAGATGGTGCCAATGGATGAAAAAACAACAATACTTTTTGTCGGGGACAATCTATATACAAATGGGCTCCCTTGCGAAGGTGATGTATGCTATCAGCCGGGCGTGAATGCACTGGACTCGCAGGCTTACCTGGTAAAAGGCACCCCTGCTCATGCATACTTTATTCCCGGCAACCACGACTGGGCCAACGGAAAACCGGAGGGATATGACAACATACTCAGACAAGGAGCGCTTATAAACGGCATAGCCGACAATATAAAATTTTATCCTGAAGACGGTTGCCCCGGTCCGGTCGACGTGAAAATTGGCGATAACACAGTACTCATTATAATGGACAGTGAATGGTGGCTGCTGCGAGGTCAAAAACCTGGCGTAGAATCAGATTGTGGTTTTAAGACCGAGGATGAGATATTGGCGGGCATAAAAGATATTCTCGACCACAATCCACAAAAGCTCATTCTCTTTGCCTGTCATCACACGTTCAAAAGCACAGGTGTTCATAGTGGATACTACGGTCTGAAGCAGCACATTTTTCCGTTTACCGACATTAACAAATACCTGTATATCCCAATGCCTGTAATCGGTTCCATCTATCCGATAAGCAGGGGCGTTTTTGGCAGTCCGCAAGATCTTAAATATCCATTATATGCAAACATGATCAACAGGGTTGAAGAAGTGCTGAAGTCACATCCTTATGTCGTGCACCTGGCTGGCCACGAGCATAATCTTCAGTTGATCAGCGACAGCAATTACCATTACATTGTAAGTGGCGGAGGATGCAAATCGCAACGTGTCGGGCACAGTAAAAAAACAAAATATGCAGTTGCGCAGCGTGGGTTTGCGGTACTGGATATCTTAAGGAACAAAGACGTGAAAGTGACTTTTTATGCCCTCAACCCACAAACGAATGCTCCGGAAGTTGGATACACAGGCAACCTGCTCAATTTTTCCAACTTTCCCGAGCTGGCAAAGGATACGATCACCGTACGCAAGAGTTTATCGCAGGACAGTGTGGTCATAGCCGCAAACAAGGACTATGCAGATGTATCAGGCTTTAAGAGAGTGATGCTGGGCGACAATTACAGAAAGGAATGGGCAACGCCCGTGAAATTAAAAGTATTTGATTTAAAAACTGAGCTTGGCGGACTGAAGATAGTAGGCATGGGTGGCGGAAAACAAACCAGGTCCCTGCATTTAAAAGATTCTGCAGGAGTAAAGTGGACCTTACGATCGCTTAATAAGGACCCGGCAAAAGCTATTCCAGCAAATTTCAGGAACACATTTGCCGCAGACATTGTGCAGGATATGATATCAGCTGCAAATCCGTATGGACCGCTACCTGTGCCGGTTTTAGCTTCGGCATTAGGACTGGTTCATTCAACACCGCGGTACTTTGCGGTACCAGACGACTATTCGTTTGGCATTTACCGGACCACTTTTGCCAACACCATGTGTATGCTTGAGGAGCAGGACCCGTCCCTTGATGGCGGAAAAACCAGGAGCACATTTAAGATATTCAATAAACTAAGAGACAAAGACAATCATAAAGTCGATCAGCAGATGCTTTTAAAGGCACGCATGCTGGACTTCCTTATCGCCGACTATGACCGGCACCATGATCAATGGAAATGGGGCACTATCGACAGTGGTAAACGAAAAATCTATTACCCGATACCGCGTGATCGCGACCAGTCTCTTTTCCTTTCTCAAGGCCTCGTAATGAAATATGCGACGTATCGCCGGCTGCCATTTCTAAAGGGCTTCCGGAATGATATACCCCGGGTAACGTGGCTGGGATATGTGGCCCGCTTTTTCGACAGAACCTACCTGAATGAACTTGATGCAGATCAATGGAAACAGGTACTTCTGGAATTCAAAACTAAACTGAGCGATTCGGTAATATCCGAATCGGTAAAAAGACTGCCACCAGAAATTGCAGTCCTAGATAGCAGCAAAATAGTAACGAAACTAAAAAGCAGAAGAGATCTGATACCTGAAAAGGGAATGGTATACTATAAGTTCCTGTCAAAAAGAGTGAACATACTCGGTAGTAACAAAGACGAGTTCTTTCATATAAGCAACGCAGGAAAGGGACTAGTGGTGAACGTATACTCCCGCAAAGACAACGGAGATACTGATCTGCTGATGTACTCGCGTCAGTTTGACGGGCATGTTACCAAAGAAGTGAGGATGTATGGATTTAATGGCAATGACATTTTCGAAGTTGATGATAATGTACAATCCAAAATTAAGATCAGGATGATTGGCGGCCAGGGCATTGATACATTTAATATAAAGGGTCGTGTACCGAATTACATTTACGATTTCAAAAAAGAAGGAAATATCATCCTCGCGCATCGAAAGGCAAGAAATATGATCTCCTCCAATCCAACTGTAAATAACTATAATGAAAAAGAGGAGAATTACACCGCATGGAAATTCCCGCACCTGGTGATGGGATACAACGCTGAGGATGGCTTCCTCGTAGGACTGGGCTTATTTGCAAAAACTTACAATTTCAGAAAGTCGCCATTCTCAACAGATCAGAAGCTGACGTCGCTGTTTTCATTTCACAATAACGCGTACCAGGTGAAATATACCGGCGAATTCAGGGATCTGATCCATAGAACTGACGTCCTGCTTGAGGGACAGTTTATTAACCCGACACTAAATAATTTTTTTGGACTCGGCAACGATTCGAAAAAAGATGCGGGTGCAGGTATTCATTACTATAGGGCCAGGTTCCAGGATCTTGACGGGAGCATCCTCTTCCGCAAACGCTTTTTTGGAAACGTTGTGGGAATTGGCATAGGGCCTTCATTCTATTTTTACGCCAGTAAACAAACAAATGACGGCGACCGCATACTCGCCCACCCTGCACTTGTTGGTCTTGATTCTGCAAGTATATACAGCCCCAAAAGCTATGCGGGCGGAAAACTGAGCATCGTTGTCAACAATCTCAATGCCGAACTGTTTCCCACCCGTGGCGTAGACTGGAACACCAGTCTCACATCTATGCAGGGATTGAACGCAAACAGCACACCAATAACAAAACTGGAATCTAACATGACCGTCTATGCCAGTCTCAGTGACCCCGCAAAAGTTGTAGCGGTATTAAAGGTCGGGGGCGGGCATATTTTCAGCGATCAATTTGAATACTTCCAGGCATTGACGCTGGGAGCTAATAACTATTTACGTGGATTCAAAAAAGATCGGTTTGCCGGGTCCTCACTTGCCTACGCCGATCTTGAATTAAGGGTGAAAATTTGCGATGTCCACTCATATGTCATGCCCGGCGCGTTTGGAATCGTAGCATTTAATGACTTTGGCCGTGTATGGATGAAAGGCGAACATTCCAACACATGGCACGACGCTTATGGTGGCGGGTTATACTATACCCCGTTCAACATGGTGATCGTTTCAGCTACAACAGCAATTTCGGGAGAAGACTTTCTATTCAATTTCACGCTCGGCGCCAAGATCAATTTAACTTTCTAAACAATGGAAAAATGAGCGACAATCACAACTATCCGAAACTTTTTTGCCTGAATAGCGGCCATACCTTTGGTTAAGAACGACCAAAACACAAAAATATGGGGCTATTCAAACGTAGTAAAAATAATAACAAACCGTTACTGCGCCAAATTCT
>CANJQU010000103.1 GCA_947476485.1 Chitinophagaceae bacterium | reverse complement strand
TACCTTACTACTCTTTAGGACTTTCGGTATTTCGAAAGGATTATTTTTTGTTTGAACGTGGTTGTATCTTAGCTCGCTCCGCCTGCAGCTTCTGCATCTCTTCAAGGCGTTGCGACCACTTGGATGGGGTCACGGGCTTGTTCTTGTTTTCTTGCAGCTCAGCATGTATCGCCTTCTCATCAATGAAGTACTTCTGGATGATGAACTGCTGGGCGATGCTCAGCAGGTTGCTGAATGTATAATAGAAGGTAAGTGCCGCAGCCATCTTGTTGAACACACCCATCAGTATGATCGGGAAGACGAAGGGCATATACTTCATCATCGGGTTGTTTGGGTCCTGAGGGGTCATGTTGCGGTTATAGATGGCCAGGAACAAGCTGGAGGCTGTCATCAGCAGTGTGAACAGGCTGACGTGATCACCGTAGAACGGTATGTTGAAACCAAAGTTGGCAACGCTATCGTAGGTAGAAAGGTCATTACACCACAGGAAGTGCTGCTGCCTGAACTCTATGAACGACGGAAACATATAATACATGGAGAGCAGTATGGGCAACTGGAACAGCATAGGCAGGCAACCACCCAGCGGGTTAACCCCGGCAGACTTGTAGAGCTTCATCTGCTCCATGCTGAACTTCTGCGTGTCGTCGCCGCACTTAGTGCGCAGCTCGTCGAGCTCGGGTTTCAGCACACGCATCTTGGCGCTGGAGAGGTAACTCTTGTAAGTAAAGAACGACAGTATGAGCCTGATGAATATGGTCATCAGCATAATGATGACGGCATAGTTGCTGATAAAGCTGTTGAGGAAGTAGAAAATAGGGATAAGGGCATATTTGTTGATGTACTTCACAAATGCCATGACACCATAGCCTAGCGGCACCATATCTTCCATACCTATCTTGTAAGCCTGCAGGGTATGATAATCGTTCGGGCCAATGAACCATCTGAAGGTGCCGGTCTGTTGACCGCCACTCGCACGCATCGGCAGTTCCATCTTTGCCTGGTATTTGCCTACGATATTAGAATCTGCTTTAACAGTATCTTCCTTAGCCGAAAATTTCAGGTCCATATGGCTGAAACCATCGTCAGAGACAAGTGCGCTGCTGAAGTACTGCTTGCGGAAGCCAACCCAGTTGCATACACCAGCATCGTGCTCGGTCTTTTCTTCGTTGTGCAGTGTGAAGTAGTCGCCATCTCCGTTCTTGTTGCGGTAGTATACCTGGGCGCCCATACGCTCATTGGGCAGGTCTTTCTCCGTTTGCAGTCCGTTGTTTTGCCATGTCAGCGGAATACTTGCCGCCCCCATGCCGGTAAGCGCTATGCTGCAGCGCATCATGTAATCATCAGCAGGCAAGGTATACCTTATGTTTACGATCTTCCCACCCCCCATGTCTGCCGTGAAATCAATGGTTTTATCGCCATTCGGCTCGTCTTTTATTACCGGTACATAATAAAGATCAGCGGTAGAGCGTCCGTTATCAACAGGTAGTATAGCGCTCAGGCGGTTGTCCGGGCCGTTGAAGAGGTAAAGTGGTTTCTGGTTGTAGGTCTTGTACCCTTTGATGTTGGCAGAAATAGGGTAAGCGCCTTTGCTTGAAAACTGCAGTGAAACCTTTTTATTCTCAAGGGTAATGAGTGTGGCAGTACCGTTAAATGCAGGCGGCAGGCTTTTTCTCGCAGCTTCTGCTAATGAGTCATTGGCAAGGGGAGCTGTTTCTGCTTTTACAGCCATGCTGCTGTCTATCCGGGTTACAGGATGTGCTATGGCATTGGCTGTTGAGTCGGCCTTCTTCTTCTCCTGCAGCACCTTTTGTTCGTGCGAATTATAAAAGAAATATCCGACGAGCAGCGCAGCTAAAAGAGCAAAACCTGTAAGTTGATTACGATCCATGAAATCTCAAATGAGGGCGCAAAGGTAGCGCATTTACGCTTATTGTTATCCCGTTACGATTATTTAACGGGCATTTTTACCTATTTGTCGCCGACTATGGAAGGGTATTAACCTATTAAATTAAAGAATTAACTAACAAGCTTTTCAGGGTAAGAGTTTATTTCAAAAAACAAAAAGGCGAACAAAAAAAAGGGCCGGTGTTGCCACCAGCCCTCAATGTTATTATCTTAAAACAAGCTATTCTATCACGAAATGGATTGCTTTGGTTTCTTTTCCGCTCTTTATGGTCAGCAAATACATGCCGCTGGTAAAGGAGCTGAGCGATACCTGCTCGTTGATCATGCCGCCGGTCGCAATAGTATTATTGCTGTAAACAACCTGGCCCAGCATATTAGTGATCTCATACGCTACAGCAGCATCCTTTGTTGAGCCCAGTGTACCTTTCACGCTAAACGAGCCCTTGTTCGGATTAGGGAACATGCGGGCGTCAATAGGCAACGCATTAACCAATATAGTGGTCGTGTTGTTTGCCTGTTCGCCATTGCTGCTGATAGTATGGGTTATGATCACGCTGCCAGGGGCAAGTGCACTAACCATTCCATTTGCATCTACTGTTGCAACACTGTTGTCGCTGCTGCTCCATTCGCCGCCCATTGCTTCGTCCTTTACCTCCACAAACGCACCGACTGTAGTGGTCATTCCGCCGTGATCGTGAGGTGCCGGTGTTGCAGTAATTACTTTGGTCGCAAACGAGGTACAGCCGAAACCGTTAGTCATGATGTAATTAATATTAGTGCTGCCGGCAATTGCTACAGCAGTAACATGGCCGACTGCATCTACTGTCAGCACCGCCATGTTGCCGCTCGTCCAAACACCGCCGGGAGTAGCGTCAGAGAGGTTAATTCCAGCGCCCGAACGGGAAACACTTGAAGGCCCTGTTATAGCGGCAGGTGCAGCCGGATTCGGATTTACTGTTGCTACTGCTGTCACATAACAGCCTGTGTTGAGTGTGTAGGTGATCCTGGTAGTACCCGTAGAGACTGCAGTCATATTACCACCTGCATTGATAGTGGCAACAGAAGGAGTTGAGCTGGTCCACGAAAGACCAGGGTTTGTAGCATCGGTAAGGTGAGTAACCGTGCCCGTACATACTGAGAGTACGCCGCCTATCGGTGTTGGCGTGCCATTTACAGTAACTGTGTAGTTCTTAAAGCAACCTGTTGAAGGCAAGGTATAAGTCGCAACTACAGTGCCTGGAGCGATGCCGGTCACCGTACCAACCGCATCTATAGAAGCCGAGGCATTTGAGCCGCTCCACACACCACCGCCAACAAGGTTAGAAAGTGTGATGGAATAAGTAGTACATACTTTTATAGCGCCTGCGATATTGGAAGGATTCGCGTTTACGGTCACCGTCTGTACCGCCCTGCAGGTAGATGTAGTGTACGTGATCGTAGCAATACCCGTATTAATACCGGTGATTATACCATAGGTATTTACAGAAACGGTAGACGGGGCGCTGCTGCTCCATGTACCGCTGCCGGCTGCATCACTCAAAGTAGTCGTTGTTCCCTGGCAGATGGCCGTTGTTCCCGTAATAGGAGGTAAGCCTGCGCCTACAGTCACTACGGCCGTTCTTACACAACCTGTTGGTATAGTATAAGAGATAAGTGCTGTACCTGCGCTCACTCCGGTCACAACACCGGTAGCGCTGATTATAGCAACACCTGTATTACCACTTGACCACGTGCCGCCCGGAGTCGCATCGACCAGGCTTGTAGGCCAGCCAGCACAAGTGGCCAGGGTACCGGTAATTGGCAATATGGCGTTAACTGTAGCAGTAACACTTGTTTTGCAGCCATTGCCGTCTATATAATATATTGTTGCTGTGCCACCGGCTATCCCGGTTACTGTGCCATCACCGGCAACAGAGGCAACAGAAGGACTGCCGCTGTTCCATGTGCCTGGCCCTGCCGGGTTAGACAAAACATAAGAAGAACCTGCGCATACTGGTGCGTTGCCGGTAATGCCCGGAGGTAAAGGCATTGTGGTCATTGTCTTTGTAATGTAGCAGCCTGAAGAAATAGAATAAGTAATTGTTGTAGTACCGGTAGAATATCCGCCGGTCACCACACCTGAGTTCGTAACCTTTGCGATCGAGGTATCGTTCGATTTCCAGGAAACGCCGCCTGGTGTTGCGTCCGTCAGAAACACCGAAGCACCCAGGCATACGATAGAAGGTCCGGTTATTGGCGCGGGCAGATCTGCAACGTTGATATTGCGTACCGCATAACAGCCTGTAGCTGGCATCTGGTAAGAGATAGCCGCCAGACCCGAAGTCAGCGCCGCTACATTGCCAGATCCGTCAAGCGAAATATTTGAACTGCCGGTAGACCATATGCCACCTGGGGCAATATCCGTGTAAGACGCCGAAAAACCTACGCAAATTGAAGAAGGTCCGGTAATGCCCGCCGGATTGGCGTTAACGGTGATCACCTTGGTAGCCGTGCAGCCTGATGTATTGGTGTAAGAGATAAGCACAGTGCTGGCAACCACTCCGGTAACAATACCAGTGCTTGCGCCGATCAGCGCCGCACTTGGGATACTGCTCGTCCATATGCCGCCGCCCAATGTGTTGGAAAGTGCTGTATTTGCACCGATGCAAACTGTGTTAGCGCCAAAGATCGGTGCGATAGTGTTGATGGTCACGCTTATTTCAGTTGTTGCTACGTTCGTGCCGTCAGATATCTGAACAGTAAAAACGTCTGTTCCGCTATAACCGGTTGTTGGGGTATATGAAAAACCGTAAGGGGTCAGGTTGCCGCCAAGAGATGTAGACGTAGGGCCGATGGCAACTGTACCATTCGTCGGGCCCGATATTACCGTCCATGTCTCCGTATTGCCCGGATCAAGGTCGTTGATCTGTAATAGTGTATTGATCGGTGTGGCCACTGAGTTCTGGCAAACCACCAGGCTCTGCGAACCGCCATGCGTGAAAGTTGGTGAATGACTGATCGTACCGATCGGGGTAATGGTAACAACACCATTGCCGATATTGCCGCCCTGCGTAAATGCAACCGATGATGTGCCAAGACCTGCGTATGACGAACCGCCACCGCCGCCACCGGCAGCATCTGCGCCGCCGCCGCCGCCATTGTAGCCGCCGCCGCCGCCGCCGCCTGTTTCTGTAGCATCGATGTCGCCACCCACGCCCACAGAACCGCTATTGCCTGCACCGTTCTCACCGGCGCCGCCAGTAGCTTGTGTACCGCCGCCAGCACCTGTGCCGCCGGAAAAACCGACCGCACCTATGAGGCCGCCGCCATCACCACCGGCAAATGTCATACCGCCGCCGCCGCCGCCGCCGGCAACCAGCACCCTGCTGAACAGGTCGGTAGCGCCAACGCGAACATCTGACGCGCCGCCGCCGCCACCGGCTGATGTAGCGCTAACGCCGCCAAAAGTGCCGCCGCCATTATACCCGAAGGTAGTGCCGCCGCCATTATTAAGCGAGTTATTGCCCTTGCCGCCCACAAATACGTAGATCACCTGGCCCGGGGTCACAGCAAGCGTAGCCGAAGTAGTGCCGCCATTGCCGCCCACCGCGAAATCACCATTGCCGCCCGATCCACCAGACACGCTTATGTTCAGCGATGTTATCCCGCCCGGCACAATGTACGACTGCACACTCCCTGTATAATTAAATGTCGTAGTTGGCGAGGTTGCAAAGGCCGAAATGCCCGCTCCCGCAATAGTCGCTACCACCAGCGCGCAATAACCGGTAATTCTCTTCAATCCGGATGTAAATCTGTTCACCATAAACGTGTTTTTTTGAAAATTTGTTCTGTGATATTTTTGCCCCTAAAAATGGACTCACAATATAACACCCATTGAAATAAAACAAGCACTTTTCATATGTTTTTTTTGTTACCACTCAGTTAACATAAATTTTTCGCTTCAGCATTTTCCAAAACCTCCCAAATAGTTGTATATTCAGGTTTTGATTCTATTTTGATCTTACGATAAACCAGGGCTCACCAGACAAATACAACAAAATAAAATATGAAGAGAATAATCATAATTGCAGCCGTAGCATTGATCGCTTTTACGCCCGGCATATCCCGGGCCCAGTATAATTTCGCCCTCGTGGAGCTCGAAAAGCTCACCGGCAAGAACGCAAGCGACTTTGATACCTATGTGATGGAAAAAGACTACACCATCCAGAGCAAAACCTCCACCCAGGTGCTCAAAATATATGTCAGCGACAAACCATCTGCCGACGGTAAGAAAAACGTAATTACCCGCTACCAGGTCCCCAATGCATCCTGTAAGATTGAATTTACCACTACAGATAAGAAATATTACCTGGAAGTGAAATCAAAGCTGTCAGCCATGGGTTTTAAATTGATCAATGATGAGGTGAAGACCATCAAAGGAGCGCAGGCACAGGTATATAACTACTCCAACGGCCCCTTCCAGTTGTCCCTGGGCACCTATACCACCGATGCCAACTGGTACGTTGTAGAGATACACATCTGATCAGCTTAAAAGCAAAAATCAGCAAGGCATAGACCATTTATGCGGCAAACAGCTACAGCTCCGGCATCCTGTTCACCGTAGCCCAGTTGCGCGTGGTAGCCGTTAGCTTCAGCTTCTTTTCAAGGAACGTATTAGAGAATTTGGTCTCGCCATAAGCCCCCTTCTTCACCAGTATATATGCCTCAGTACCCGCTACCCGCAACTGTTCCGCATCCGTTTGCAGCAAAAGCAATTGTTTCACCAGCTCCTTATCCGGCACAGCCGACATAAAGCTCACATGCAGCGCCATATCTTCCGGGTGCCCGTCAAACGGATTGCCCTTGATCACAGCCTCCAGTTCCGGCTTCGTGCGCAGCAGCGTCTTCACCTCCCACCCCAGTTCCTTTAGCAGCCTCGCCTCTATCTGATCCCGCAGTTTGCCCCTGTCCGTTTCGTTGCAGTCAAACGCCACATTGCCACTCTGAATATAAGTAGCTATATTCTTAACGCCCGGCATGGCCAGCATCGTTTTCAGGGCATCCATCTTCACCATGCGGCCGCCAACATTTACCGCACGCAGAAAAGCAAAATATCGGGTCATGGTCCTAAAACTACAAAAAATAGTTTTTCTATGCCGCCATGGCTTTAGCAAAGGCGGGGTCCTGGCTTATATACTGCTGTTTTGCCTCCGTGGCAAGCCTGCCCTGAGCTTGCCGAAGGGGCACACTTGTACCATACATCTCTATTCAGCGCCGCTTAATATCGTAGCGAGCCGCGATGGTTACCGCCTTATCACCACCTTCCCTGCCTGCACCTTCCCATTCGTAACCACTTGGTAAATATACACGCCTGGCGTATAACCACTCACATTAAAGCTCGTCCTGGTACCATCGTGAACCACCTGCTCATCCATGAGCCTGCCTGTTACATCCGTTATTTTTATCGCTACATCGCCCGATGCCGGGAACTCAAAATTCAATGCAGTATTTGCCGGGTTAGGATACACATTTATGCCTTGGGGAGCCGGATCTGCGACGCCTTTTTGCAACCATCTTTTTAGTGGCTTTAATTTATTCGGGGCGGTACGTCGTTGATTTGATAGATACGGACCGCAACACGGAAGTGAGAGAGTATGTGAAATTGTCGCGGTATTCAGGCTTGAATTTACATAACCCAAAGTGGCCGGCGGCATACCTGCCGAATCTGCGAGTGATTGAAGCCATTGTGCAGAGTCAAGTATATTTCCTTCACCGCTGCCATAGAAGATATATTTGTAACCCGAACCCGGAAGATTAAATTGTATATCTCCCCCCAATACCCCTCTTATTTTTATCGTGTTTGGTTGCAAATAAATGCCCGGATAGCCAACATAAGGATCTATGTTTGCGGTAATGGTGTCACCATCATTCATGTTTACAATCGAAGTATCGTAATCTAGCAACAGTGTAAAAATACTGGAGTCAATGTTCCAGTAACCCATGCCATAATAAAATAGAGGAAAACCGGGATTGCCTGGCGAGCAACCTGGGCATAAAGCCTGCACTCCGTCCGCCATCGTATCCAGTCCTATCGTATATAGCCAATCCGCGGCTGTAGTGTAAACCGAAGTGCCGGTATCGCTGCACGGGCTGCAAATACTGCTGTTCTCTATGCCTGTGTACATTTCTACATGCGGATTACCGTAAGGGCTCTCCTGGGTGCCACCGATAGGAATCCAATAGATGTGACTGGCGCTATCAAGTGTGAAGGTATCCGGCAGATTATAACAGTTATTATCATGGTTATACATGACAATAACACTACCTACTGGCACTTTTGCCCAAACAGAATCCTGTGCGAGCCTGTAATGGCCGGGACTAATACCGATTTCGCTATTACATAGACCTGCAGTGAAAATGCCGTCATTATCATCGATCAGCCAGCCCTGGATATTTACACATGTCGCCGTATCTCCGCCACAGTTAGCAACGATCAGTTCGGCATACTGGCAACCATATACCGGCCCTTGTGAAAATTCGGTAACGGCTAACACCCCTTTGGGTATCCCATGATAAGTTGTGTCTGCGCGGGTATTGGTACTATCCATGAAAATCGTGGGCATATATTCAACAAACTGTTTCCCATAGGCATGTGTGTACCATACATAAGCTATCTCGCCCGCTCGTGTATTCCGATCTAAGCTCATTGTGGCAAGAGTAGTAGAATCAGAGGTCGACAGCGTATCTATGGAGATGTGATTCACAGCATACGAAAGCTGCATGGCCATCACAGTGGTTAAAAGTGAATCAGTTAAGCTGTCGATCATATCTTGCGCCCCGGCCCAGTTGGTATCGCGCATGTAATATGCGAACGCAAGCTCATATGCATTCAATGAGGCGTACAACTGTGCCGATGAGTCCCATGCAGAAGTACTGTCATAATATCTCTTTAATGCAGAAACATATTCGTTTCTGTTGAGCTTAAACTCCAGCAATGTATCCAAAATGAAGTTTCGCATAGAACGTTTATCCTGGGCATTTACGATGTCAGAATCCGCTGCCAAAGAAGGCCTTTCAATTTCTAATATCTTGAAAACCGGGTAGCTAAGCGCCGAATTGGCCAGCAATACCGCTTTGAGTGCCGTATCCGACAGCTGGGGAACCCGGTTGATCACTGCGATCAATACGCTATCACTATAAACTGGTGCATTCTCCATCAAGGTATCGGTAAGTGCTGCGTTTGAGATATTTGTATCATTTATCAGGTTAAAGAATGCCGGGGATGACAATCTCCTCATACCGGCTTCAATATCGGATATCCACGCTGTCCACAAACTAATATAGCTGGCCGCTGTGCTCACAGCTATCGCATTCCCCCCTGCACCTACACGAAACGTGGCCGGCTTTTGCGGGCAACAATTTGTTGTCCCATAGTTATCACTCGTTGTATGACAACCGCCCACACCATTGGGTAACGAAACAGGGTAAGAGGCGGGAAAGCTACAGCTGAAAGAATTAGGCTTGTAGGCTAACGCCATCGGATCAGAATAATAGTTGAGCCCCGGAACATGGCATGAAATATGACTACTGGTCAGCGATGAGAATAGGTTTGACGGAGGTGAAAAATAAGTACCCTGCGTATTTGCAGAAAAAGAGTTTATTGCAGCCGCACAACTTCCTGTATTTGGAAAGAGCTTGTTGCATTTCACCTGGAAACCTCCGTGATTCTCCACGCCATAAGAAGTGTTATGTACCTGATTCCTGTATAATGTGCTCAGCGGCCCGGCAGATATATAGAACCCATAGTCAGGAATGCTGGAAGCGGTGCCTCCGGAGGTAACCACATTCTCACTGATGTGGAACGTATTGAGGGTAAGAGAAGCAGCGCTTGTACCAAACGGGCCATACTCATAATAAACACCTAAGGGCTGGTAATCAGATGGACGGGGATAGACAGGGCCTGTAATAATCTTGGTTTTGTGGCAGATAAAATCATTTTCGATATCAGCGCTTACAGAGCGCCAGCAGCCGGAGAACTGCCCGCCGTATACATGTGTATTAAAGGCGCCATCTATACCCGTGCTTAGAATGCCACGCGTCAGATTGCGAAAACGACAATCCTCTATGTGAACAGAGGCATTAAAGCTCGTGATACCTGCTCCACGGATATCAATGTCCGGGGCAAAGCCGATTGACGTATTGTTCACCGTCTCAAACGTATCATTCCAGAACGTCACACCCCATACCTGGTTATCGTTCACAAACTGTGTAGTACCCATACGCCTCGGTGTGCCGGACACAGTATGGTCAGTAAACCATGTGTTCTGCAATGGCGCATCAGCTACAAAGTGACAATCGCTCACGTAAGAATGATCGATTTGCGAGGCATAAGGCCCGCCAAAGTATATACCTGTAGCACAATTGTGAAACGTTGCCCGGTCTGCCAGCACCAGTCCGCCTGCACCGCCCGGCATCATATCTGCAATGTCTGAACCATCATAATACTGCGCCGAAGCCATAATGCCATAGTAGGCATTTTCTATCACGGGGTTGCGGTTTGGCGTACCATAATAAGGTCGCAGTCTGACGATTCCCTGGTAGTCGCTATGCGGCAGAATATCGAATGCATGGGTTAGATCCTGCCCCATAGTAGGGTCGCCAAGCACATTGATACCGCCCCACATGACGCCACAGCTATTAGTTATTGTTCCGCCCTCAACGATCAATGTACCGCCAATATCAACGATAATGTTTTTATTGCGCCCCATATTTACAGTGCAATTTTTAATAACCAATATGTTTCCCGGCCCGATATAAATACTTCTCATCTCATCTTTGTCTTCAGTCCATGTTATTGTACCGGATATGATATTCAGGTCACAGAAATCATAAATACCATTAGCGCCACCGGCATAAGATGTTCCATTCCAGTTCCAGGCGGGCGGCAAGTCTGCCTCATATGCCCCCCTGCCATAAGTGGATGCATAAATTTTTCCCGTACATCGGTTTATATCCAGCCCGGTAACAAAACTATTCGGAAGGTTCAGTGAATAACAAATCCATGGGTTATCGCTGCCATTATCACCGTTATCAACATTCCATGCATAAATGCCCTGGTCAGTTCCTGCAAACAGGAAATGCGACTGCTCATCGTAGGCAAGAACATTGACAGGGCCATCAGGCAGTCCATAAGATACGTCATACCATGTAGCACCTCGGTCTTTGGTTTGGAACACCCTGCCGATACCTACGGTGCCATAAGCGGCACTGCCTACCCACAACCTTTTATCAGAAGAAACTGACCTTGGGTCCGCAGCCATACATATCAATGAATGCCAATCTGTTGTTTTATGTGCACCGGGGTTATCACTAGGATTATTGCTTACAAAATCCCAGGTAGGCGAACTTGTATTTGCATTTTCACAATATAAAAATCCACCTTGATCATATGACGCCGTGTGTATGTGAGCCGCAATAAAACTTGGATCAAAGAGATCAGGGGCAATCGCCTGAACGGATTGATGAGAAGTACTTGTCCCGGGATAAAAATCGTTAGCGGGACTTGTAATGGTAATTGGAGTTAGATTAGTAAAACCGAGATGGTAATGAGACAACGGAGTTCCCAAACCCGAATGTAAGTCCAATCTATATATATTTCCTCCTTGACCAATACCTTGCCCCACATACTCGCCATTGTAAGTAGTCACCACCTTAGCGAGGGGTTCAGCCCCGACCAGCAGACCAGATGGAGAGCATATCGGAGATCCCACACTTCGTGTACTAAGCGTTGCAAAACCGCCAGAACCACTATAGCCATCCAGACACAAATTACGTGTAATATATCTCTTACCATATTTCACTTGTCCTCCATCTCCAACTGGATTAGTTGACCAATGCGCAAAATCACGTTGGTTACTTACCATAATATGATTATCTGTCGCTGCGATACCTACTTCTCCAGTATGAATGCTGGAACCAATGTCAAAATCCAAACTCGTATTTAATCCTATTCCATTCAGGCTTTTCCAGGAACTACCATATTTGCGAACAGCGATACCTCCGTCATTTCCAAAATAAATATCCTCTGTCCCACTGGAATTTGGAACCAGACAAAGGCTTCTGCCATCCGTATGTAGAGCTGCACCTGTACCACCGTCATAGGTTGTAACCGGATGCACTGGGTCTGAAATATCAGTTTTCGACAAATCATGATTTGTAAAATTAAACCCATAAATAATATCTGGATTTATCGCCGATAATTGAAAGCAATCCCCTACAGGTGCAATAGGGGGCCCCAAAACATACGGGGTACCAATATCAACAATTTTCTGTATGTATTTTGAATTTGCCGCCGTAATACAATACAAATAATTAGAAGCTGAAAGATCGGACGTAGTAGCCAGATTGCATATTGCTTTTTGGAATGGCTGACTTACGATGACATCGTCCAGAATTACATCGCCACCCGTGTAGTCGGCCAATGTATGAGCCCCAAATTCCAGGCGGTCCACAAAGTGTGTGGCGGTCACCGTTGCTGAGGAAACAGGCGTTACCGTTATTGTTTGTGTGTAGGGGCCGTTATTCATATAGTGGCCGGGAGTAGGGCTCACGATCATGCCGGTTGCATCGTATGTAAAGCCTGGCCCCACATCAAAATTAGTTGAATAAGGACTCGGTCTAGCGTCAGTAGCGCCGCTGGCAACGCTGGTAATGCCTGTAGCCCAGTCACTTTTAAACATATTATAACTATTGACATCTTTTAATACTACATCTATTTGTGTATGAGGTGGCAACACTACCTTGAATGAAATATGATAAGTGAGCTCATCAAAATAGGACCCATCTACGGCAGTTTCTACACTGGCAACTTCGCCAGGCGATAAAGTGGAAGGGTCGAAATAGATGTAATTTTTGGGAATTCCTTCACGAACCCAACCATGCGTCCACCAAGAGCCATATTCGTCTGGAAAAACAACAGCCGATGTAAAGTCACCCTTACCATTTAAATAATCTGACTCTGGAAACGGAATATTGGTTGGTGAAAATGATGTACAGCTTGTGCAGTTACAGTCAGGTATCCGGTAAAGCCCAGCCGTTGCTGAGAATCCCTGCCCATCATTAGAATTCGTGGTCACGTACATAACTGTTGGGTCTGACGGCATAAAACCGATCTCTCCAAAGCCGCGGAATCGATCCCAATTGAAGTCTCCTGGCAACAATGGTGTGATATCTATGATTGTTGTAGATGTTACTGCTGTTGGGTCGGTAATATCCAACCGGAAAACATGGTACTTAGTAGCCAGGAATAAATATTGAGCGCCGGATGTTGCATTGCCGGGCCAGTATTTCATAGAAAGAATTGGATCATAGACTGTAGGATCATTTGTAAGATTGATACCCGTGGCTGAAATATCCATCTGGCTGAACGTAGCGCCATCATCAAGCGAATAAAAAACACCAATGGTGTGTGGGTCATAAAATAAATTGTTCTGGATACATTGCCCCCAAGGTATGCCTGCAAGACAAAACAGGTGGTGTGGCGTACTGGAAAAGTCAACATATACATTTGTGATGCCTATCCCCGTTATTTGTACAAGATTGTCACTCAGGCAGGTCCATGTATTGTTGGGTACGAGGTCGGCATTGGTAGTTTTCCATAGTCCGCCCCATTCATCTGTTACATATACTTCAGATGGGGTAACACTGTTTACAATGATCGAATGAATCCTGCCGAGGTGCTGTTCAAGCGAGCCCGTGCTGCCACCTGTAACATTTTGCGGTCCGATAAATTGCCATCCGCGTATATCTGGCACACTGTGCATATGGCTTTGAAACTCTGAAGCGCCTGCGCAATTTGATGAAGATGAAGATGAGGCTAATGCGCTCAACGCTGCCTGGGCAAAATTATGCGGTTTACCGGTAGCTGCATCCAGCCTTGTTGCGTAAAAAATTTTCTATAAGCTATATTCATAAAATGGGTTTCCATCTTCCGATTCCATTTGTTCATTATGCTCCGTAGAATCTTCGCTGTTTGTAGAATCATTGTTATTATTTGAGGTATCCGGAAAAACAGGGTAGCCTGCTTCCGCAAACATGCTGTCGCAGGTTGATACTATTTGCTGATAAGTAAGTGTACTATCGCTTGCTATTTTCTTCCATAAAGAATTGATAGGTGCATCAGCATCTTGCGCATAAGAAAAGTTTGCCAGTGCTATAAAGTAGGCCAATAGGATGTATTTTTTCATAATTATGCGTTTATAGGTTTTGTAATAGATCGAAGAGGCATGCGGGCTACCGAACAAATACTTTCACATTATACTGTCTCAGCTTTGTTGTAGCGTTAATAATATATACTCCCGGCGGCCAGTTTGCAGGAACAGTAACAGGTTTGTTCGTTTTCATTTGTAACTTAGAGACTATTTCTCCTACTATATTGCTGACTGAAACTTCCGCCATCTCATCTATAGCCTGATTAACCTGTATATTAAAGTACTGATCGCATGGATTGGGAAAAATAGTTACATCATCTGGAGTGGTAATTCTTTTGTTTGCATCCAGCGGATGCATTGTAACAAGTCGAACCCGGTTATTGCACATATCCCCGATGTATATTTCACCCATATTATTCACCGCAACACCTGTTGGTGCGCATATATGGGCCAGCAACGGATCAATATTATCTCCGCTATAGCCCCCGATTCCATTACCAGCTATTGTGTATATGAAACCAGCAGTATTTACCATACGCACCCTGTTGCTACTCGATCCGTCTGCAATAAAAATATCACCTGCGCTGTCTATAGCTATTGCGGAACCACCAATTTCCGCAGAGGTTGCCATCCCACTGTCCCCACTGTACCCAATAATTCCATTACCTGCAATGGTTGTAATAATACCCGCAGAATCAATTTTACGAACGCGCACATTGTCTGTAAAAAACAGGTTTCCACTCTTATCAATTCTTATACTTCCAATAAGATCCAGTTTCACTGTATCGGCCTGGCTGCCATCTGGACTGAATCCGGCAACACCTGTGCCGGCAATTGTGGTAATAATACCGTTGGTATCAATCCTCCTGATGCGGTAATTGTAAGCATCAATAAAAAAGACATTGCCGATAATGTCTACAGCGATGCCTATCGGACTATTTACCTGTGCCGCAGTGGCCGGTATACCATCTCCATTATAACCGGCAATACTGGTGCCGGCTATCATAAAAATAGAATCTGCTGGGTTAACTTTCCAGATGCAGTTATTACCGGCATCGGGAATGTAAACGTTGCCATTGTGGTCGATGGCTACATCATATGCACCATTGAGTTGGGTGTAAATTCCAAGTGCATGGTTGCCATTATAACCGGGAGTGCCTGTACCAGCAATGGTGGTGATAATGCCGCCATAACCGGGGCTTACTTTACGTATGCAACCATTATTTACATCGCAAATGTATAAATTGCCACTGTCGTCAAGTACTACACCTTGCGGAAGGCGTAACTCGGCATCAACAGCCAGTAAACCATCACCGCTATAGCCTGCAATACCGTTGCCCGCAGCGGTTACAATAACCTGTGCCTGTGCGCCGCAAAAAAGAGAAAGAAAAACAATGGTGATAAGAATGAGCTTTTTCATAGGGCTGCAATTTTAAAATCAGGTACATAAACAACAAATAACGATCGTATAATTGAATAAAGTCCCCGG